>NZ_JBRJHH010000004.1:0-321815 GCF_053628915.1 Pseudoalteromonas sp. MBR-15 | reverse complement strand
TTACCGCGACAGTCAGCGATCAAGCTGGTAACCCAGCATCAGCAAGTGCCACCGGTGAAGTGGATATCACCGCGCCTGTTGTTAGTATTGATGCGATTGCCGACAGCAACGATGTAACCCCTGTTATTAGTGGCCAAAGCAGTGGTGCGGCAGCAGGCTCTCAAGTCTTGTTAACCGTGACTGACAGTGACGGGGCGACACAAAGCGCCACAGCCATTGTGCAGGCTGATGGCAGTTGGTCAGTCGAGCTGAGCTCAGCACTGGCGGAAGGAAACTACACCGTTGTTGCGACACTGAGTGATGCCGCCGGTAATACAGGCTCCGACACCGAAACCGGCACAATTGATGTGACCGCGCCAACCATCACCATTGATGCGCCAGCGCTAACCAATGACAATACGCCAACGGTGACAGGTTCATCAGACTTAGCCAATACTAATTTAGATGTGACCTTTACTGATGCCAATGGCACCAGCCACACAGTGACAGTGACCACCGATGCCTCAGGTAATTGGAGTGTCGATGCGACGCAAGCATTGGCCGATGGTAACTACAGTGTGACAGCAAGTATCAGTGATTCAGCCGGTAATAACAGCAGCGCCACAGACAGCGGTGTAGTTGATACAGTTGCACCAGATATCCGTATTATTCCTTCATTCTTATTAGGAAATTTAGTTGGCTTATCGGGCACATCAGATTTGCCAGAAGGCAGTGTGATCACAATTACTGAACATTTAGTAGGGGGCTTAATAGGTGCGACTTATACCGCCACGACTGATGCAAATGGTAATTGGACGCTTGCCAACATTACTGTCCCACTTATTAGCCTGGCTTATGTTACGGCAAGTGGCACAGATGCGGCGGGTAACACTGCTACTGTGAGCACATTAGAATTTGATAATGTGGCGCCTGAGCTGACGGTTACTGTTGATGCATTAACAAATGATACAACCCCAACCATTTCGGGCACAACGGATATGGGAGAAGGCACGGTGATCAACATCACCGTTCAAGATGCCAATGGTGATTCACAAACCTTTACTGCAACTGTGCAAAGTAACCAAACTTGGTCTGTCGATGTGCCCACAGCGCTAGCTGAAGGGACCTTTACAGTAACGGCATCGGTAAGGGATCAGGTCGGTAATTTAACTACAGAGCAAACATCGGGTGTGTTAGACAGCATTGCGCCAACCTTAGTTGTTAACGCGGTTGATGGCACCTCTGACGCGCGTCCAACTATTTCAGGTAGTAGTAACGAAATAGGCGGCTTAGTTATCGTTGAGGTTGCAGGACAAACCATTACCACCACAGTAGCATCAGATGGTACTTGGCAGTTTATAGTACCGGTTGATATTACCGATGGCAGTTACACTATTACGGCGACCATAACGGATGATGCTAATAATACGCAAACTGCAACGGCATCGATAACGGTTGATACAGTTGCGCCTGTCGTAGTGATAGACACGTTGGGAATTGGTAACTCAAGTACGCCTGTTATTTCTGGCACATCGACAGAAGCCACCGGTACTCAGGTTTCTGTTACGGTGACAGATAGCAACAACGATATACAAACATTAACGGCAACCGTCCAAAGTGATGGGTCATGGCAAGTAACACCGAGTACTATGCCAGATGGCAATTATAGTGTTACAGCGACTATCACAGATGTTGCAGGTAATGTTGGTACTGACACCGAAACGGGGTCAATTGATACTCTTACACCTGAGTTGGTTCTTGATGGTTTAGGGACTATTAATGATTCAACACCAACAATTAGTGGTAGCACCAATGAGCCTGCAGGCAGCACCGTAAATATTAGTGTGGTAAATGATGGGAATACATACAGCTTTACTGCAACTGTTCAGGCTGATGGGTCATGGTCAGCAGATGTTCCAACAGCATTGGCTGATGGCTTACTGACTATTACAGCGACAATTACCGATGCTGCAAACAACACGGCAACGGTAACAGACACGGCAACGCTTGATACCAATGCACCTACAATTTCGATTGATGCTCTTGCAGTCACTAACGACACCACACCGACCATTTCGGGAACAAGTGATGCAGCTGACGGTATTCAAGTGACCATTACTGTTGTCGATGCACTTGGTAATAGCCAAACAGCTATCGCCACTATTAGCAGCGGTGCATGGACTGTAGACTTAACAACGCCACTCAGCGAAGGAAACTATACTGTTACAGCAAGTGTATCTGAAGATGGACTCACTGGTACGGCAAGTCGTCAAGGTGGCATCGATCTCACTTCGCCAGCGTTAACAGTTGACTCTCCAGCAATCACGAATGACACCACACCAACAATCAGTGGTACAAGTGATGCACCACAGGGTAGCGTGGTGACGATAAGTGTCACCGACAGTGCGGGCGATATTGTGACAGCATCTGCGGTTGTTGGCGCATCAGGTGCTTGGTCTGTTGCATTAGGTACAGCATTAGCTGAAGGTGCCTACACGATTTCAGCAAGCGTTTCTGACACTGCTGGTAACACCAGCTCAGCCTCTGCATCGGGTGTGATTGATATTACACCTGCGAATGTGGTCATTGACACTGTGGCTGTTTCAACCGATTTAACGCCAGTGATAATGGGCAGTGCAACTGGCGCAGTGGCAGGCAATCGAGTAGTCGTTACGTTTGTAGACTCTGCCGGCGTAAGTCACAGTGTCGAAACGACACTAGATGCAAGTTTAAATTGGCAAGTTGAAGCGACTCAAGCACTTGCTGAGGGAGCGTATACGGTAACAGCAGTCGTGACAGATACCGCAGGAAACAATGGCAGCGCTTCAACGACATCTGCGGTTGATACCACAGCACCTGTCGTTAGCATTGATCAAAGTAGTTTAACTTTAACGAACGACTCAACCCCTCTTATTAGTGGTACGTCTGATGCGGCCAATAGCACTATTACAGTCACCTTTATTGCAGCCGGTGGAGCACAGCACAGTGTTACAACGACCACCGATGCGAACGGTGACTGGCAAGCAGCAGCAGATCAAGTGTTGGCCGATGGAGTTTATTCTGTTACTGCAAGTATCACGGATACTGCGGGTAATACCGGGACAGACAGTAAAACAGGTGGCGAAGTTGATACCGTAGCCCCAGAGCTCACCATTGTGCCATCGTTCCTATTAGGTCTGTTGGTCTCTTTATCTGGTACATCTGACTTACCTGAAGGCAGTGTTATTACGATAACAAACTACCTCGTCGGTGGAGTGGCTGGTGTGCCATATACAGCAACCGTTGATGCCAATGGTGATTGGCAAGTATTGAACTTGTCGGTGTCATTATTGAACTTAGCTTATGTAGAGGCAACAGCGACAGATGCCGCCGGTAATACCACGACTATTAGTACAGACACTTTTGACAATTCTGCCCCTGAATTGACATTAGATGTACCCGCTATCTCAGCAGACACAACGCCAGTGATAAGCGGCACAAGTACTGTGGGCACAGGGCAAACTGTGACACTGATTGTGCAAGGTGCCGATGGTGCTTCACAAACGCTAACGACCTTAGTGAACAGTAATGGCACTTGGTCAGTGGAAGTATTATCTGAACTTGTTGATGGCACTTACACCGTAACGGCAAGTGTCACAGATGCTGAAGACCGCACTACAGAGCAAACAGCCTCAGGTATTATTGATGCTGGATTGACTATAACCATTGATGATGGGTTACAGCTAACCAACGATGACACCCCGCTCATTACGGGTAAATCAATTGCACCAAACAGTGAAATAGAAGTGGTGTTTGATAATGGCACTACGCAACAAACGAAAACGGTTACCTCATTAAGTGATGGCACTTGGAGTGTAACACCAGACAGTGCGTTAGTGGATGGCACTTACACGGTAACCGCAACGATTGTTAGTAGTGGCGTAACAACGGGTGCAATTTCAGGATTAGAAATTGATACGATTCCGCCGACACTTGAAAATATCGTAACTAACACTGCAGCTTTAGGTTTGGTTGTAACAGGGTTTGAAGGCACAAGTGATGCAGAAGATGGGGCAATCGTGCAATTAGATAACGCCCTTGCTTTAGGGATCACCTTATTGAGTGAAGGCGGCTCGGTTGTACAAAATGGACAGTGGTCAATAGGTATCGTTGATATTAACTTGCTTGATATATTGGGTTTAGGCCTAGCAGATGCACGCTTTAGCATTACAGATTCAATTGGTAATGTGCGCGTTGTTGATATTAACGGCAATGATATTGAAATTAATGGAGAGCCCGCAAGCACTGGCGGTGCGGGTCCTGAAGAAATGGCCTTAGGATCTGACAGCATTGAGGCTGACGAGCAAACTGCAGAAAGTATTGATCTTAGCCTTGTTCTATTAGATGCAAGCCCAGAGCCAACCTCAAGTGGTGGTATTGCTGCGCTTGACGTGACTATCGAAGATGTCTTAAGTGATAGTGAGCAAAGTAATTTACTTGCCCTTGATAGCGACAGTGAAAGTCAGAGCTTAGCATTTACAGGCAATTCAGAAGTCACTTCAGAGCCTGCCAGTAATATCCAAAGTGAGTCAGATGAGCTAATCAAAAAACTCATTGAGGGAGGCAATAACTCAATTGATATTTAGATAAATAGTTAAGCTTAAATAAGAAAAGCGCGATAATTATCGCGCTTTCTTTTTGAATTGGGTAGTTTGTAAAACGAGTAACGAGTAACGAGCAACGAGTAACGAGCAACTAGTAACGAGCAACGAGTAACGAGCAACTAGTAACGAGCAACGAGCAACGAGTAACGAGCAACTAGTAACTAGCAACGGGTAACGAGAAACGAGTAACTAGAAACGAGAAACGGGCATTATGCTTTAAGGTTATGCACTATTTTTTTATCGCCTTGAATCACACTGCCACCTTGATCGTAGGTCATCGATGAAGGTGCGCCAATCAAGATATCTTTGAGTTGCTTAACACTAAGCTGGGCTTGATGAGCTGCATGTGCATTCACATCATTTTTCTTTTTACAGGCTGCAAGAAGAGAGTTTACTTTAGAAATGAGTTCGTTTACTTCATCATCTGGCGAGTCATTTTTGCTAACCAGCGTTTGCACTTCTTTATCTATTAACTGAATTTGCTGTAGTAGAGAGACTTTTTGTTGGGCAATACTTTTTAGCCCCTCACCACGTTTTGCAGCAATGGCTGTTAATTCATCATCCAAAAGCACAGCAATAGACTCTAAACAAGTGACTTGTTGTGTTAATTTGCTGGCGATTAAATGATTATGATCAGCCATACACATCAAACTCAAATGCGGCGATATTTTTAGCTAACTTTTCAGCATCAATTTGGTATTTACCTTCGCTGATTGCTTTTTTTAACTCAGCCACTTTATTGCTATCAAAGCCAGACGACTGTTCAGCTTTATCTTGTAAAGATTTAAGTTGTTTAGCTTGAGGCGTTAAGCTTACCGAATCTGCACTTGCTTTTGGCGCTGTCGATTTTGCCGCTGCCGCGTTAGCGTTATCTTTTTGTAAATCAAGATTTTTTTGCTTGGTATTCGTCAACACAGAAGTTTGTTGTTGACCATTATTGACATTGCTTACCATAATTTTTGACCTATACATTACCCAACATATGCCTATATATCGGCGGGCACAGCGGATACTTTAGCATAAATATAAAAAATTAAATATTCACTTGCACAGACTCAACACCATCCACACGTGCATTTAATACTTTACCTGATTTTTTGTTTTTTACACGTACTAATTCGTCTAATGTGCCATCTTCAAGCGCAATACCTGTTGTTTTGATCCTCAAGCCACGCAGTGAAGCATAAATAGTCACATTGTCGCCTTTACACACCATGCAAACATGGCTCATTACAATAGGCACACCACTGCGAATATTGCGCTTGCTACGACTGCCGACAAGCATTGATTTTTCTTGAACATATTGCGTTCTTACAAACTGCTTAGGTTTCATCTCTAAGCGCAAATGCTCTGCTCTAATTACTTCACCGCGTGCTAAATTGGTTGTTACGACAACAACGGGTTCCAGCTCAATAATGCGAACATGCACATATTGAGTCCAACTATTTATGTCATCGCATTTAAGTTGTACGGTAACCTGCCGATTAAAAGGAGGTTCTGTCGGTAATGTTTTATTTAATGGCGATTCACACAATCTTTCTGGAATACGGCTATCAAGTGGTAATGCACTTACTTGCGGTGCTGTATCGAGATCGGGGATCTGCTCGCTGACAAAATCAATAGCGATTTGTTGAAGTTGCTCGTTATTATACACTTCAGCTTGTAGATGCGTGGCAAATAACAAGCTAGAAAGAAAATAAAAAACACTGTATCTTCGGCTTTTTTTTAACAAACTCATATTGTTTCGACTATGCTTATTGTTGAAAACAAGGTATAAATATTTTGCGTCAAAAAACAGACGCTTCGTAACCTTATGTAGCTTTAACACAAAGTAAGCAATTATTGTTCCGGCTCTGGTTGTTTATCTTTAGGAGATTGAAATGGCAGGCATTTTAGACTCAGTAAACCAGCGTACACAGTTGGTTGGGCAAAACCGCCTTGAATTACTATTATTCAAACTCAGAGGGCGACAACGCTTTGGTATTAACGTGTTTAAAGTAAGAGAGGTTCTACAATGTCCACCGCTTACAAACATGCCAAAATCGAATGCTTATATTCGTGGTGTTGCACACATTCGTGGTCAAACCATTTCTGTTATCGATTTATCAATGGCTGTTGGCGGTCCTGCCATTGAAAATATCAAAGATAGTTTTATTATCATCGCGGAATACAATCGTTCAGTGCAAGGGTTCTTAGTCGGTGGCGTAGAGCGCATCGTTAATATGAACTGGGAAAAAATTATGCCGCCACCTTCAGGTGCAGGGCGTTACTCTTATTTAACCGCGGTCACTGAAATAGAAAACGAACTGGTAGAAATCTTAGACGTCGAGAAGATCCTTAACGAAATTTGCCCTGTTAACACTGAAGTAAGTGCGGATGTGATTGGTGAGGGAGAAATCCAAAAAGATTTAGGGGAGCGAATCGTTTTTATTGCTGATGACTCGGCCGTTGCGCGTAATCAGGTAAAACGTGCGTTAGAACCTCTCGGTGTACAAACTGAACTCGCTAAAAATGGTAAAGAAGCTTTAATACGCTTACGTGAAATAGCAGAACTTGATTGTGTAAATAATATTACTGAGCGAGTTGGCTTGTTAATTTCAGACGTTGAAATGCCAGAAATGGATGGCTACACCTTAACCGCAGAAATTAAGGCCGATCCAAAGTTATCACCTTTGCATGTAATCTTGCATACATCACTCAGTGGTGTTTTTAATCAAGCGATGATAGAAAAAGTGGGTGCCGATGATTTTATTGCAAAATTTAACCCAGACGAATTAGCGACTGCCGTTAAAAAGTGGGTTCATTGTGATTAATTATTTATAGGTGGTATTACTTTGGAAAATAAGCACTTACAACAAAGCGAATACGATCAGTTCCGCTCTTTTTTAGAGCAACAATGTGGCATTGTACTAGGCGATAACAAACTTTATTTAGTGAAAAGTCGCCTGGCACCCTTGATGGCGCGTTTTAATGTTGAGTCATTGTCACAGTTGGTAAGTAAAACCTTGAGTCCTCACGAGAGGCAGCTTCGTGCCGCAGTGGTTGATGCAATGACAACAAACGAAACTTTGTGGTTTCGTGATCAATACCCATTTGAATTGCTTAAAACTAAACTTTTCCCTGAATTCAAAGAATTGCGTCGTCCAATTAAAATTTGGTCAGCGGCAAGTTCATCAGGTCAAGAACCGTATTCTATTGCCATGTCGGTTGCTGAGTTTCAATCTAAGCAACCTGGCGTTTTAAAAATGGGCGCACAAATTATCGGCACAGATATTTCTAATACTATGCTTGATATGTGTAAAAACGCAGAATATGACTCACTGGCTTTGGCACGTGGTTTGTCTGTTGAAAGACGTCAAAAGTTTTTTAAAGACAGTGGTAACGGTATGGCTCAAGTAGTTGATCCAATAAAGAAAATGGTCAGTTTTAGGCATTTAAACTTATTGGATTCGTATGCCTTGATGGGTAAATTTGATATTATTTTTTGCCGTAATGTATTGATCTACTTTGCACCCGAAGTAAAAGCAAAAATTATCGCGCAATTTGCGCAAGCACTTAATCCAAAAGGCTACCTGTTTTTAGGCGCTTCAGAGTCAATGGCTGGCCTTAGTGACAGTTTTGATATGGTGCGATGTAATCCGGGTATCATCTACCAGAAAAAGTAATCTTTCCTTAGCAACCTAGTTCTTAGGTTGCTAATTTCATTATATATCAACACCTTAATTATAAAATAATCATGCTTAATTTTTGGCTTACCTTTTGCATTAGCTAAGGAGAGTCAAATTTTTGGAGATGGTTATGGCTATCAGTTTTGATAAAGCATTTGGTGTGCATCCTCATGCCATGTTGATCCGTTCACAACGCGCTGAGTTATTAGCGACAAATATCGCTAATGCTGATACGCCGGGCTATAAAGCGAAAGATGTCGATTTTGCATCCGCATTAAAAGCGGCAAAAAGCAACCAGCACGGCGGCAATAGCATGGTAAGAACGGATGAGAAACACCTTGCCGGTGGCAGTCGATTTGTTGGTAATTCAGAAATGTTTCGTACGCCAAATCAAGCAGATACAGGTGATGGTAACTCTGTTGATATACAAGTGGAACGAAACTTGTATGTACAAAACTCATTAGAGTATCAGGCAAGCCTGCAATTTATGAGTAGTAAAATTAAAGGCCTTAAAAAAGCCCTCGGTAGTCAAGGAGCTTAATCATGAGTTTATATAATGTTTTTGATATTTCGGGCACGGGTATGAGCGCACAAAATGTTCGCTTAAATACCACAGCAAGTAATATTTCGAATGCAAATACAATTAGCTCAAGCCAAGACCAGACATACCGAGCGCGCCATCCTGTGTTTGCTGCTGAACTTACAAAAGCGTCAGCATCGCAAAGTAATCCGCAGGGCTCTTCTGTTGGCGTTAAAGTATTAGGCATTGTAGAGAGCGATAAGCCGCTACAAATAGAATACAACCCGAATCACCCCAGCGCGGATGAAAATGGGTATATCTATAAACCAAATGTCAACGTTGTAGAAGAAATGGCTAATATGATTTCTGCCTCTCGCTCTTACCAAACAAATGTGCAAGTTGCTGATGCAGCTAAGCAAATGTTAAGTAAAACACTGTTGTTAGGACAACGGTAATCGAGGATAAGTTATGAGTAACGACATCAGCTCTGCATCATCATCCTATATGGATAGCTTGCGTTGGAATGAGACAAACACGCCAACAGCAAAAGAAGACAGTAATACACTGTCTCAAGAAGATTTCTTTTCGTTGTTAACGCAGCAGTTGTCGTTTCAAGATCCGAGCAATCCTGCTGATAACGATCAAATGATTGCGCAAATGACGAACTTTACCATGGCAGAAGGTATTTCAAATTTAAACACAAAATTTGAGTCACTCACTGCATCCATGACATCAAATTCGGCATTACAAGCGTCAACGTTAGTGGGTAAGCAAGCATTGCTTGAGTCAGAGACTATTGACTTTGATGGCGAAAATTTAGCTAAAGGTTCCGTTGTGGCAGAAACAACTGTTGAATCTCTTACGTTAAGAATCACTGATTCGACGGGACAATTAGTTCGCACTATTGATTTAGGATCGAAATCTGCCGGTGCTCATCGTTTCGAATGGGATGGTAAAGATGGTGAGGGCAATGTTCTTCCTGAAGGCGAATACAATATTAGCGCTGAAGGCTTCGTAAATGGAGATTACAGTAGCATGCCTCTGGCAACCTTTAAGAACATTGAAAGTGTCAATATTAATGGCAGCAGCGGCATTATCGTAAATACAAAAGAGGGTGCGGTTAGGCTAACTGATATAGCTGAAATCGCATAATTAAAAAGGTTTGGGTTAGCTTAGGCTAAGAGATAGGTTAGAGGTGAGTTATGAGCTTCAATATTGCATTAACAGGTTTAGCAGCCGCACAAAAAGATTTAGACGTAACGGCAAATAATATTGCCAACGTAAACACAACGGGCTTTAAAGAGTCACGTGCTGAGTTTGCTGATGTGTACGCATCGTCAGTATTTAGTTCTGGTAAAACAAAAAACGGCGACGGTGTTAAAACAGCAACGGTTGCACAACAGTTTCACCAAGGGTCGTTATCATTCACAAATAACTCACTTGATTTAGCAATCACAGGGGAAGGTTATTTTGCGATGAGTGATGACATCGCATCACAAGACTTTACATATACGCGCGCGGGTGCATTTAAATTAAATTCAGATAACTTTGTTGTTGATGCCAATGGTAACTACCTGCAAGGTTTCCCTGTTGACCCATCAACGGGTAATACGACGTCGGTAAGTTTAAGTACTACTTCACCGATTCAAATTCCTGATGCTTCAGGTTCGCCTCGTCATACGAGTAATATCTACAGCTCAATGAATTTAGACGCACGTGTCGATACGCCAACAACGACAACCTTTGATCCAACTGATAGCACGAGCTATAACTCGTCTACTTCAACAACTGTTTATGACTCATTAGGTGAGCCGCATGTTGTGCAGTTATTTTTTGTAAAGCAAGACCCTACAGCAACGCCAAATACGTGGGAAGTGTACGCCACAATGGATGGTCAAGCGTTTGATGCTTCAGGTGCTGCAACGGGCACAGGTGCACACACGCCAATTGATACACTTGAGTTCACGGCGGCGGGTTTACCGAACGTAACCGCTCCAGAAACCACATTTGATGACATTATTTTGCCTTCAAATGCTTCGTCAGGTTTATCGACACTACTTGGTAATGGCGCACAGTTCCCGAATGAAATCACGGTTAATTGGCGTGATGAAGCAGGCACCGCTAATAAAGTGCCTACGCAATACGCCAGTAACTTTGAAGTAAAAGCACTTGAGCAAGATGGTGCGACAGTCGGTCGTTTAGCGGGCATTGATATTGGTGCAGATGGAAAAGTAGTTGCTTCATACAGCAATGGCGATACTTCATTCTTAGGCCAAGTGGCTATGGTGCGCTTTTCAAACTCTCAAGGCTTACAACAAGCGGGTGACACTTCTTGGAAGAAAAGTTTAACCTCGGGCGAGCCTATTGCGGGTGAGCCAAACTCAGGCACATTGGGTTCAATTAACTCATCAGCACTTGAGCAATCAAACGTTAACTTAACGAATGAACTGGTTGACCTTATCAGCGCACAGCGTAATTTCCAGGCGAACTCACGTGCCTTAGAAGTTAACTCAACATTACAACAAAATATCTTACAGATCCGTTAATTTTAGCGGCTCTAAGTTTAATCCGACACGAAAGGCTGCCCCCTCTATTGGCAGCCTTTTTTTATTTTCCTTTGCTTATTTCCGCGTCAATTTTACTTTGGCACTTTTATTGCATTTCATAGTTATCGTATTTTTAGTGAGTCAATGTTATGGACAAAATGGTCTACATTGCCATGTCTGGTGCAAAGCAAAGCTTGCGTGGCCTTGAATTAAAGGCAAACAACTTAGCAAATGCAAACACCACTGGCTTTAAAGCTGATTTTGCACAAGCACGCTCAATGCAAGCATTTGGCGAAGGTTTGCCATCGCGTGTATTCGCAATGCAAGAGCGCCCAGGTTCTAACATGGAGTCGGGTGGTTTTGTTGAAACAGGCCGAGAACTTGATATTGCCATGAGTGATCGGGGTTGGTTAAGCGTACAAGATGCATCGGGCAATGAAGCCTATACCAAAACAGGCACGCTGAATATTACTCCCGATGGCGCATTGATGACCAGTCATGGTCGTCAAGTTATTGGCGAAGGTGGCCCCATTATTTTGCCTTTACCAATCGAGAAGATTGAATTTAGTTCTGATGGGTCAATTCAGGTGCGTCCACAAGGGGCACCTGCAAACTTTTTAGAAGTGGTTGATCGCTTAAAGGTAATCGAAGCCGATAACAATCAACTAGAAAAAGGCAATGATGGCTTATTTAGGCCAAAGCCAGACATGTTGGTAAATGATTTATGTGGTTTTTGCGATATTTCAACTAATGTAAAAGTGCTTTCGGGCACCCTTGAAATGTCCAACGTTAACCCCGTACACGAAATGGTCGATATGATCAGCAATCAACGCCAATTTGAATTACAAGTTAAATTGATGAAAACAGCGGAAGAGCTTGATGAACGTCAAGATCAGCTGTTACGCATTGTTTAAGATGACTGAGAGGGTAGAGTTATGAATCCTGCATTGTGGATCAGTAAAACCGGGCTTGACGCCCAACAAACCGATATTTCGGTGATCTCAAATAATCTCGCGAATGCCAGCACGGTCGGTTACAAAAAAAGCCGCGCCGTATTTGAAGATTTACTGTATCAAAATATTAATCAGCCAGGTGGTCGTTCCTCACAAGACACTGAAATGCCATCAGGTTTGATGTTAGGCGCGGGTGCGAAAGTGGTTGCTAACCAAAAGAACTTTTCACAAGGTAACATGCTTACCACTGAAAATTCATTGGATTGGATGATTTCAGGACCGGGCTTTTTTGAGGTCTTACTCCCAGATGGCAATATCGCTTATTCGCGTAATGGTCAATTTACCACCGATGAAGATGGCCGCATTGTTACCGCGGGAGCCGGTTTTCCTGTGCAACCAGAGATGAATGTGCCAGACGATGCACAATCAATTACGGTATCACAAGATGGTGAAGTGTCGGTGCGTATCTCAGGCCAAGCTGACAATGTTGTTATTGGTCAGCTAACTATCAGTGATTTCATCAATCCATCTGGCCTTGAGCCTATGGGTCAAAACCTTTACACCGAAACGGCTGTAAGTGGGGCTCCTGTGCAAGGTAATCCCGGTATTGATGGTTTAGGAACTGTTGTACAAGGTTCACTTGAAACTTCAAATGTGAATGTAACAGAAGAGCTCGTTAACCTCATTGAAACACAGCGAATTTATGAAATGAATTCAAAAGTGATTTCGGCTGTTGATGAAATGCTTAGTTACATTAACCAACAGTTATAATGGGTAGGAGGCAGCATGCGTAACATTATCTTAGTCACATCAACAGCGTTATTGCTCGGTGGTTGTATGGCAACACAAAATAACCATGTGGTTCAGGATGACCCTTACTATGCGCCAATGTATCCTGAGCCTGCAGCAGAGCAAATGGTACCCACTGGTTCATTATTTGATAGTTATTTATCAAATGACCTGTATTCAGATAAAAAAGCGTTGCGAGCAGGCGATATCATCACGGTTAAACTGCAAGAATCGACTCAGGCAACCAAAGCGGCGAAAACCGAAACCGATAAAGAAACTGACGCAAGCCTTGACCCAGTCATTGGTTTAGGCGGCAATCCTGTGAATATAGGTGGTGATAGTATCCAATTTGGTATTGGTTCAGATTCATCATTTAAAGGTGATTCTAAATCGAATCAATCGAACAGCTTATTTGGTGATATTTCAGTTAATGTTATGCGAGTTTTGCCGAACGGTAACTTAGTGATCCGTGGCGAAAAGTGGCTTACTTTAAATACCGGTGAAGAGTTTATTCGTCTTGAAGGTTTAGTGCGTCCCCAAGATGTGACAGCAGATAATACGGTGACTTCAAACCGAGTTGCGAATGCGCGCATTCAATACTCAGGTAAAGGTCAACTTCAAGAAGCGCAAAGTGCGGGTTGGTTAACTCGTTTCTTTAGCAGTTCTATTTTCCCATTTTAGAGGATACAAATCATGAATGGGTTTAAATACATTATTGCTCTTTGCTTAATTAGTATACAGTTTTCTGTTCAGGCTGAGCGAGTTAAAGATGTGTCTATGGTTGAGGGTGTACGCTCAAATCAATTAGTCGGTTATGGTTTAGTGGTGGGTTTACCTGGCACGGGCGAGCAAAGTCGTTTTACAGAGCAGAGCTTTAAAGCGATGTTAAATAGCTTCGGTATCACGCTTCCTGCGAACTTAAAACCAAAGATTAAAAATGTTGCAGCCGTTGCTGTACATGCCGAGTTACCCGCGTTTAGAAAACCAGGTCAAACCATTGATATTACCGTGTCTTCAATTGGTAGTGCAGGAAGCTTACGCGGTGGTACGTTATTACAAACCTTTTTGAAAGGGGTTGATGGTAATACGTATGCCATTGCACAGGGCAGTTTGGTCGTGGGTGGTCTAGGCGCAGAAGGTGCTGATGGCAGCCGAGTGATTATAAACACTCCCACCGTTGGCCGAATTCCGAATGGGGCAACGGTTGAGCGCGCTGTTAAAAGCCCGTTTATGCAAGGTGACTACATCACCTTTAATTTGAATCGTCCAGATTTCACAACGGCAAAGCGCCTAGAGCAAACTATTAATGATTTAGTTGGGCCAAACAGTGCTCAAGCAATTGATGCAGCGTCTGTACGTGTCATTGCACCGCGCGATGCATCGCAGCGCGTATCGTATTTATCAACGCTTGAAAACTTAGAGTTCACACCGGCTGATACTGCGGCAAAAATTATTGTCAATTCACGTACGGGCACCATTGTTATTGGTAAAAACGTAAAATTACAGCCAGCTGCAATTACCCACGGTGGATTAACCGTGACCATTGCTGAGCAGCAAAACGTATCGCAGCCGAATGCACTGAGCGAAGGCGAGACGGTGGTGACAAACCAAAGTATTATCGATGTTAATGAAGATGACTCTCGCGCTTTTGTGTTTAATCCAGGTATTAGCCTTGATGATTTAGTGAGAGCGATAAACGAAGTTGGTGCCGCCCCTGGTGACTTAATGGCTATCCTTGAAGCGTTGAAAGAGGCGGGAGCCATAAACGGGCAACTTGTTATTATATAATCAATTAAAAACGCGCTGAGATCAGCGCGTTTTTTCATTTCTACCTTCCCTCAATCTGATAAATCCTCTTTTGGCGTAATTATTGCATTTGATTATGCATTATTAATTATTGTGTCAAAAAGCTGATGGATACGAATCATCTCGACAAGCAAAACTTTTTTGATTTAGGCAACTTAGACTCATTGCGTCAAAGTGCTCTAAAAAGTGATGCCTCTAGCGATGCGTCAAAAGAGGCGCTGAAAAAAGCGGCGGCACAATTTGAATCTATCTTTACGCAGATGCTGCTTAAAAGCATGCGTAAGGCTAATGAAGCATTTGAAGACAAAGACAGTCCGTTTAACTCGAGTGGCGTAAAATTCTTTGAAGAAATGCATGATCAACAGCTTTCTGTTGAGTTGTCTTCTAACGGCTCACTGGGTTTGGCTGATCTTATTGTGCAGCAGTTATCGCCCGACGGTAAGAAATTTACTCCTGGCTCCGTGTTAAGAACAACCGCAGAGTTTGATAGCGATAAGCGTGTTCGCGGTAATCAAGAAGCTAAGCCAGAAACACACCCAATGGCTGAAGTTGCCACTGATGAGCAATCAGAAAACCGCTTTGAAGATGCTGAGTCTTTCATTAGCTCTGTTTGGGAGCACGCAAAAAATGCGGCTGAAAAAATTGGTTTAAACCCTGCTGTGATGGTTGCTCAAGCAGCGCTTGAGACAGGGTGGGGTAAGCATATTATTAGTAAAGCGGATGGCACCAGTAGTAATAACCTTTTTAACATTAAATCTGATAAGAGCTGGCAAGGTGACAAAGCAAGTAAAGTTACGCTTGAGTTTGAGCAAGGTGTGCCTGTTAAAAAGCATGCAAGCTTCCGTTCTTATCAGTCAATTAAAGACAGTGTGAATGATTTTGTGGATTTCTTAAATGAAAACCCACGTTATCAAGACGCACTAAAAAACACCGCAGAACCCGCAGCCTTTTTAGATTCGTTACAAAAAGCAGGTTATGCAACTGATCCAAATTATGCCAACAAAATTAAGCAGGTATTGAAGCGTGTTGAGCTTCAAAGCGTCGCTGCTTCATTGGTACGTTAAGGAGTAAGTCCTCATGTCATTCAGCTTATATGACATAGCAAATTCAGGTGTAAGAGCAAATTCTGAGCTTTTACAAACGACCAGTAAAAACATAGCCAATGTAAATACAGCGGGTTATGTTCGTGAGCGCACTGAGTTCAGCACCATGATCGACAACCAAGTTGGCCGGGGTGAAACGTATCGTTTACTCAATGAGTTTGCTCAAAAACAGCTAAATCGTGATACGTCAAATAAAGCATTTTTTGATCAGTTTGTAACAGAAGCAAGCCGAGTCGATAGCTTGTTTTCTGAAGAGTCGAATAGCTTATCAACCAGCATTAACTCATTTTTTAATAATGTTCAAGAAAGCTTAAATCAGCCTTCATCGACGGTGGCGCGTTCGCTGGTTATGACAGATGCACAAAACCTCATTGATCAAATGGACAGGCTTTCAAGCATCGTGGTTGATCAGCAGACTGTTGTGAATGAGCAATTAGAAATTTTCTCGGATGAAGCAAATAACTTGATCCAAAGTATTAGCGAATTGAACTCTAAAATTGCCGCGGTGCATGGCACTGATCGTGAATCAGCGTCTAGCGGATTGTACAACGAGCGCGACAAAGCAATTCGTGACTTATCAGAACTCATTGATGTAGAAACTCTCAACGGTAATAACGGTGAGAAACAAGTCTATTTGGGGTCTGGCCAAGCATTAGTGATGGAAAGCGGTACATTTAACCTGTTTTCATTTACTGGCGATCCCGATCCCAGCTTTAGAGAGCTACATTTAGATGTTAATGGTGGCAAAGCCGTGCCGCTTGAGGTTGATGTAAGTAAACTTAAAGGCAAAATAGGCGGCCTACTGTCATTTCGTGATGACATTTTAGTGCCAGCCCAGAATCAATTAGGCCAAATGGGCTTAGCCCTTGCTGATGCCTTTAATCAGCAAAACCGTCTTGGTATGGACGCAAATGGTGAAATTGGTGGTGATATTTTTGCCATTCCAACGGTGAATGGTTTTGGTTATCAAGCTAATACCGGTTCATCGACCATGACGGCAACACTTGAACCTGGTAAGGGCAGTGAGTTGCCTGCCAGTGATTTTATAGTTACTTACACCAGCGCATCGACAGTTGAAATTCAGGCAATCGATAATAAAGGTGAACCGGTAGGCACCGCATCAACAGCAAATGTGGTTGGCGGTGTGATTGATTCATCAACGATCACCGGTGGCGAAGCCTTCGGTTTACAGCTAAATGTGTCTGGTACCGCAAACGCAGGCGATCAATTTCAAATTAAATTAAATTCACAGGCAGCAACAAGCTTAGAATTGGCAACAGAGCGTCCAGAAGATTTAGCGCTGGCATCACCCATTCGCACCGCAAATGATATTAATAATAACAGCGACGCGAGTATTTCAGCTGGAACTGTATCAGATATTGCCAATTCAAGTGGAATTGCGGTAGGTCCACCACCGAGCTTAGCAAACGGTGATATTACCCTAGTAAAAACCGCCAATGCTAACGAATATCAAATTACCGACGGCAATGGCACCAGTACTTTTACGATTACGCCACCTGCAGAAAATATCCTTGCGCAAGCGGGAGCACCTTACGATACTTACGGGTTTGATTTTAATATCGAAGGTACACCTGCAATAGGTGATACGTTTACTGTTGAGTTCAATGAGGGTGGTTTCGATGATAACCGTAATGGTTTATTACTTGCCGACCTACAAAATGGTGAGTTAGTGCGTCAAAACGTTGAAGCGAGTAGCACGGCTGATAATCATCAAACATTTAATCAGGCTTATTCGGGGATCGTAACCGACATTGGTGTTATCACTAGTCAAGCGCAAACGAACGGCGCAGCATTTAATGCGCTCGCAGAGCAGTCAGAAGCGTGGTACGAATCTCTGTCAGGTGTAAACCTCGATGAAGAAGCGGCCAATTTACTGCGGTTCCAACAATCGTATGCGGCATCAGCACAAGTACTTGCAACAGCGCGTACTATTTTTGATACCTTATTAAGTGCGGCGAGGTAATTATGCGTATTTCAAATAACATGATGTATAAGAATAACCTTAACTCTATTCTTAACAGTCAACAAAATGTCAGTAAAGCACAAGAGCAAGTCAATACGCAAAAGCGCGTATTAACAGCCGCAGATGATCCTTCTGCTACAGCACGTGCATTGCTTTACAGTGACCGCATTCAGGGTAACGAGCAGTACAGCAAAAACATTACAATGCTAACGAGTCGATTAACCACAGAAGAAAGTGTACTGCAGAATATTAAAGGTGCACTTGAATCTGCCTATACCTTATCAATCCAAGCAGGTAATGGCGCTTATAGTGATATTGACCGCGAAGGCATTGCTGAAGAAGTAAAAGCACTGCAAAGTACCGTGCTTGATTTAATGAATGCGAAAACAGAAGATGGTAAGTATATTTTTTCTGGTTATCAAGATAATACCCCTGCTTATTCTTATGATAGTACATCGGGTAGTTATCAATATGGTGGCGACCAAGGTCAACATAAGATAAAGGTAGCAGAAGGTGTTGAAATAAAATCAAGTGACAATGGCTATGATACTTTTGAAAAAGTAGATGCACGTTTAAATGTGGTGTCGAACGATGGTACAGTTTCAGGCGGCATAACCAGTTCTAAAATATATGTTACTGAGCAAGCTGAGTTTGATAAATTTCACAAAGCCAATTACAACGCAGATCCGACGGCAGCAGCCAATGCGAATACCCTGAGCTTTATTACCACAACTGGCACCCCAAATACTTTTGTGGTCGAGCTTGGCGGAACCGCTATTGACAGTGGTAGTTTTGAAAACGGTAAAATAATCTACCAAGGTATGGAAATTTCTGTTGAGCCAGTTGCTAATGGGCAGATTGACGTTCAATTAGAAGCCCCACAAAAAGAAAACGCCCTCAATACTTTAAATAGCTTAATTGCGGGGCTCACCAATCCTGATTTAACTCAGGATGAGTTTGACCAAGTATTGGCTGATGCAATAGTGCAATTAGAGAATGCTAAAAATAAGGTGTCGTTGGTTCAAGCTGGCCTGGGTGGCAGGTTAAATACGGCAGAAAAAATAGAGCAATCAAATAGTGATTTAGATATCAGCAATAAAGCAGCGAAAGCAGAGCTTGTTGAGCTTGATATGGCAGAAGCTATCACTGAACTCACTAAACAAGAAACGGCGCTGCAAGCATCACAAGCGACTTTTGGTCGTTTAGCAAACCTTTCGTTATTTGATTATTTATAACTTTCCCCAAGCTAAGCTCATTTTTGAGCTTAGCTTTTAAAAACCACTTTTAAAATATCCCTTTCTACGTCATTTAAGTATTCGTTTTTATTTCTTCAGACTTAATGTCACCCAATTTTTTACTGCTTGTTTGCTGTGGTTTAATTTTAAACAGTAAAAAGTTGGTGTTTTTTACTGTTTAAATTCATAGTATTAGAAATATTTTTAAATTTTTTATAAAAATAGCTAAAGGATTTTTTGAGCGGACCGATAACTTAATTAACCAAGCAGCGTAGCAAATAACCGCTACCGCTTAATTAGAGTAAGTTTGAGAGTAAATGATAAGTTTACTTCGGGAGAAATATCATGGCACTTTATGTAAATACAAATGTTAGTTCATTAAACGCTCAAAGACAATTAATGAATTCAGGTAACTCACTTGATACTTCGTTTAAACGTTTATCATCAGGTTTTCGTATCAACAGCGCAGCTGATGATGCAGCAGGTCTACAAATTTCTGACCGTTTAACATCACAGATTAATGGTCTAAACCAAGGTAATCGTAACGCGAATGATGGTATCTCTCTAGCGCAAACAGCTGAAGGTGCGCTTGACGAAGTAACATCAATGTTCCAACGAATTCGTACTTTGGCGCAACAAGCATCAAACGGTTCAAACACAGATGAAGACCGTTTGGCTATTCAAGAAGAAATTCGTTCACTATCTTCTGAGGTTAATCGTGTTGCTGCTGATACAACGTTTGGTGGTCAAAACCTACTAGATGGTAGCTACGAAGCAAACTTCCAAGTGGGTGCTGATGCGGTGCAAACTATCGGTTTTAGTATGCAAAATGTAGGCGGAACTGCTAACACAATGTCTGCAAACGGTGGTTTCACATTATCAGGTATCGCAGGTATTGCATCTGCAATTTCAGGTAGCGTGCTTGCATCAAGTGTTGCAGGTGTGAGTGATGCAGGTGGTACTGCAGCTGCTTCAACATACACTTATGCAGGTGTATTTACTGAGACAGGTATTAGTGTATCTACTCAAGGTAATGCGCAAGCTGTGTTAGCAGGTATGGATGCAATGATTGCGGTCGTAGATAAGAAGCGTGCGGAATTAGGTGCGGTTCAAAATCGTTTTCAGTCAACAATTCGTAACCAATCGAATATCTCTGAAAACCTAAGCGCTGCACAGTCTCGCATTAAAGATACAGACTTTGCTCAAGAGACAGCTAACTTAACGAAGATGCAAATCTTACAACAAGCTAGCCAAACAATCTTAAGCCAAGCGAATCAACGTCCACAAGCGGCATTAAGTCTTCTAGGTTAATAGTTAGCTTAAAGAATATGAAGTCAAAATATTGACTTAAAAGAAAAAGCGCCTTTGTCTAATGGGGTATTAACAAAGGCGCCAAGATAGGATTATAAAGCGGAGGCGCTCAAAATCCTGACAGTAGTGTTCTAACATTTGTAAGAACATAAATTACTAAGCACAGATTATGCCATAGTTTGTGTTGATTTAACCCACTCTTAAACTTATCTCTTTATAAGGCTCCTTTGGAGCCTTTTTTCGTTCTCTTTATTATCTTTTAAAATAATTGGCCTACTAATTGCTCTACTTATTTCAAGTTAACTAACTAACCCGCAAAGTGGCAGTTTTTTGCCCCAGGCGACTTAGGTTTGCCGCTGTAACGAGTCACTTTGTCAAAATCACTTTTGAAGTGACTAAACTTTGACAGATAAGAAGAGAGTTTATTATGGCTTTATATGTAAATACTAATGTTAGTGCGTTAAACGCACAAAGACAATTGGACAGAACAGGTACTGATTTAGATACTTCATTTAAACGTCTATCTTCAGGCTTACGTATTAATAGTGCTGCTGATGATGCAGCAGGTTTACAAATTTCTGACCGTTTACAATCGCAAATTCTAGGCCTTAATCAAGGTAACCGAAATGCGAATGATGGTATTTCACTTGCGCAAACAGCTGAAGGCGCGATGGATGAAATTACATCTACATTTCAGCGTATTAGGACGCTTGCTCAACAAGCTGCGAATGGTTCAAATACGGATGAAGATCGTTTGGCAATTCAAGAAGAAATTCGCCAGTTATCTGATGAAGTTAATCGTATTGCTACAGATACAACTTTTGGTGGTCAAAACTTACTTGATGGTAGTTATGAGGCTAACTTTCAAGTGGGTGCTGATGCAGTACAAACTATCGGCTTTAGTATGCAAAATGTCGGTGGAACAGATAATTCATTATCTACGAATGGTGGTTTTACATTATCAGGCATCGCCGGAATAGCATCAGCAGTATCTGGTAGTGTTTTAGCTTCAAGTCTTGCGGGAGTCAGTGATGCAGGTGGTACAGCAGCTGCATCAACGTATTCTTATGCTGGTGTGTTTACAGCGTCAGGCATTAGTGTTTCAACGCAAGGTAATGCACAAGCTGTATTAGCTGGTATGGATGCGATGATTGCTGTTGTTGATAAAAAGCGAGCTGAATTGGGTGCGGTACAAAACCGTTTCCAATCAACGATCCGTAACCAAGCTAATATTTCAGAGAATTTATCAGCTGCAAAATCGCGTATTAAAGATGCAGACTTTGCTGCAGAAACAGCAGCGTTGACAAAAAATCAGATCCTACAGCAAGCGAGTCAAACAATCTTGGGTCAAGCAAATCAGCGACCTCAGGCTGCGTTGAGCTTACTTCAAGGATAAAAAATTAAATAATATTTAAAATATTTACAAATAAAGCTAAAGCTTTCGTTTTATCGGACGATAAATGACTTAGAGAACTATCAATCTAGGACTCTAAGTCGGTTGAATAGCAGGGTAGGGGTATCCCGCTATTCTTCTATAAAATGATAAAGCGGAGGCTAATATGGCTTTATACGTAAATACTAATGTGAGTTCATTGAACGCACAGCGCCAGTTAATGAATTCTGGCAACTCATTAGATACATCATTCAAACGTTTATCATCTGGTTTACGCATCAATAGCGCGAAAGATGATGCGGCTGGTATGCAAATTGCCAACCGTTTAACAGGCCAAGTTAATGGCTTAACTCAAGGTAACCGTAATGCCAATGATGGTATTTCACTTGCGCAAACTGCTGAAGGTGCGCTTGATGAAGTAACATCAATGTTTCAACGTATACGTACACTTGCTCAACAAGCAACAAACGGTTCAAATACTGATGAAGACCGTTTAGCGCTTCAAGAAGAAATTCGTTCTTTATCTTCAGAAGTAAACCGTGTTGCAGAAGATACGACTTTCGGTGGTCAAAACCTTCTGGATGGTTCTTATGAAGCAAACTTCCAAGTCGGCGCAGATGCAGTTCAAACAATTGGTTTTAGCATGCAAAATGTTGGTGGAACAGCCAACACGATGTCTGCAAACGGTGGTTTCACGCTATCAGGTATCGCTGGTATTGCATCTGCAATCTCTGGCAGTGTATTAGCGTCATCGGTAGCTGGTGTGAGTGATGCAGGTGGTACTGCTGCCGCTTCAACTTATACTTTCGCTGGTGTATTTACAGAAACAGGTATCAGTGTATCGACACAAGGTAATGCTCAAGCTGTTATGGCTGGTATGGATGCGATGATCGCGGTTGTTGATAAGAAGCGTGCTGAACTTGGTGCGGTACAAAACCGTTTCCAATCAACCATTCGTAATCAATCAAACATCGCTGAAAACTTATCTGCGGCACGTTCTCGTATTCAAGATACAGACTTCGCAACAGAAACAGCTAACTTAACTAAGATGCAAATCTTACAGCAAGCTAGCCAGTCAATCTTAAGTCAAGCAAATCAACGTCCTCAAGTAGCACTTTCTCTACTAGGCTAATTTACTTGATTTATAAGCCACTTTAGACAGAGGTATTTTTTCCTGAAGTGGCTTATACTTGATACGAGTTAACATTTTGAGGTGTTATGATGATAGATCTTAATTCAACTCAAAGGTCTAATGAAAACCTTTCAACAACGAATAGTGCCAACAACACAAAAGCAGAGTTAGATAACGCAAAACTCGCGAAAGGCACGGAACTTGCTGGAAGAGAACCAATAGACATAGAAAAACAGTCTAAGACTGAGCAAAAAGATAAAAAAGATCTGATTGCTGAAGTGAAGCAAAACTTAGAAAAGCTGAATGAGTATATTCCCGTTACTTCGACAAATTTGATTTTTGAATTTGATGAATTGGGTGACCCCCCAGTAATCAAAGTTCTTGATAAACAGAACGATGAAGTAATTCGAGAAATCCCTACCGAGGAATTTCGAGAAGTGGCTAAAGCTTTGGAAGAATTTGCCGATAAATTAAGCAATAAAGGTTTGCTCTTCGATAGAACTGCATAGAGATTTAGATATTTTAGGAGTATTAGTATGGCTTTAATTACATCAGCAGGGGTTGGTTCTGGCCTTGATCTAGAAAGTATTATTAGTGCAACACTGTCAGCTGAAAATACCCCTAAATTACAAGCTTTTGCTAGAAAAGAACAATCTTTGCAGGTCGAGCTTTCTTCACTTGGTGAAGTAAAGTCAGCAATGTCTACGCTTCAAGATACAATTGAAAAGCTAGCAGACATTGATAATTTCAACAAGCGTATTGCTAACATCAAACAGCCTACGAGTGATGATGGCGATTTAATTTCGGTTACACCTACTTCTGACATATCACCCGGTGATTTTAATATTGAAGTGGTTGAACTTGCTCAAGGTAGTAGAGCCACGTCTAATGCTGGTCTATTTACGTCAACAGATGATGTAGTGACAGCATCTGGCGGTACATTATCATTTGCCGCTGGCGATAAGAGCTTTGATCTTACACTTGATGCGGGCGCCACGCTTGCTGATTTACGAGACGCAATTAACAGTTCTGATAATAATTTTGGTGTGACTGCTAATATTATAAATACTGGAACAGAATCAAAGTTAGTGCTTAGCTCTAGTGTGTCTGGAACTGGCAATGATTTAGTTATTACTAACGATAATGCTGAACTCGATAATGTTTCAACAGTTGCAAACGCTGGAGGAGCTGGTGGTATCGCTATTGCTGCGGGTAATGAAGCACGCGATGCAACAATAAAAGTTGATGGTATCACTATAACTAACGACACCAATACTTTTAAAGATGCTGTACAGGATATGACAATTGTTGCTAAACGTCAGAGTGTTGATGGCGAAACAGCGAAACTATCCGTTGAGACTGATAGAGAAAGCGTAACAGCTCTAGTTGATGAGTTTATAAAAAACTATAACAATTTAATCGGTCAAATAGGTTTACAGACTCGAATTGGCAAACCATTAAACTCAGATTCTACAATTCGTTCTTTTGATTCTCAGTTAGTAAATGCACTATCAACTCCCTTGACCGATGCAGGTCCATTTTCAAGCATATTTGATATAGGCTTAGGAATAGATAAAGAAGGCTATCTTGAGAAGTCTAGTTTAGTTCGCAGCCTAAATGAAGCGATGGATGAGAATTATGATGATATTGGCAAGGCTTTTGCAGGTGAAAATGGAATAGCAAAACAACTAGAGTCATTGTTTGATAACTATCTAGATTCTAAAGGGATCATGAATCAGCGAGAAACTAACTTAAACTCGCAACTTGATGACTTAGAAGATGATATTATTAATCATGAATACAGAATGGAAGAGTTAGAGGCTAGACTTCGCCAGCAATATGCCGGATTAGATGTGTTATTAGCGCAAATGCAGTCAACACAAAGCTATTTGAGCGCTCAATTATCAAGCCTTCCAGGGTTTAAGAAGTCATCTTCGTAAACGCTGCTTTTCTCTTTTTTAGATATAAAGGTGTACCATGTATAACGCTAAAGTTAAAAATTACCAAAAAGAGGCACTTAAGACTCGTGTGGCGGGTGCTGATCGCTATGAAATAATCCAGATGTTAATGGCTGGTGCTTTAGAAAAAATGGTACTAGCCAAAGTTGCTATAGAGAAAAAAAATCTAGAAGCTAAGAGTGAGCACTTATCTAAAGCCTCAGCAATTTTTGAAGCATTACGTGGATGTTTAGATTTTGAAGTGGGTGGAGAGGTTACTGAAAACTTATACGCACTTTATTCATACATGATTGACAGACTTATTGATGCATCAATTAAAAATGATATAGAAATTATTGATGAAGTATCTGGATTATTAAAAGAAATTAAATCTGCATGGGATGCGATCCCAGTTGAAGTTCGCAATAAAACGTTTTCAGAAAACAGTGCTCATGCAAGCTAATATTCATGATTTGCAAGCTCAACTTGAAAAGGTTGAGTCAGCGTTGAGCGAAGAAAACATTGAAAGCTGTGTTGAATTAGTCAATGAGTTACATTTGATGCTCGAGAGTTTTTTTAACTCAGATAGTGACATCCCATCTGAAGTTCATCCTCAATTAAATCAGTTGTTACAGAAGTTAGATGGATACAGTTCTGATATTCTTTTAAAGAAGAACGAAGCTAAAAGCCAACTAACGAGTATCGTTAAAAATAAAAAGAAAGTAGGCCTTTATAACCAAATAAAGTAGGAACAGATGAAAAGCACTTTGGGTTTAGATAAAGAATTAGATCACCTTGCAGATAAATTGACAGAGGTAAGGGCGCATGAAGAGCGTGAGCAAAAGTTTGCTTCAGAAGCAAATGAAAGATTTGTACTAAACCTAGAAGTCTTTAGGAAATATTATCCTGATATTTTTAACGTTGTAAGTAGCTATAAACCCAGAGAAGATTTCTGCCTTCATGTCACTAAGTCAGGCCATGGTAACTTTAAACCAAAAGACTCTGAAGTTGTATTATATAGTGATAATCCAAAAGCCCAAGCTGAAGAACAAGTAGATAAATACACCTCGCAAGCAAACTTTGGTCGTGCAGACTATTTTTCAACTCAGAAATGGGATACAAGTCCTGATGACGATCGTCTGCACATGAAATATATGTCTAAATTAAGTGGTATTTTAAGTGAGCGGAAGAAAGAGCGTTCGCATAAATTAGCATTTAGTCTCCCTACTCATTATCCTACGGCACTCATCTTTGGCATTGGTTTGGGGTATCACATTCCTGAATTAATGAAAAAGCACAGTTTTGACTATGTTTTTATTTGTGAACCTGACTTTGAGCTATTTTTTGCGAGTTTGTTTTGTATTGATTGGCAAAAAGTCATTCATGATTTAGATAATGCGGGAAGCTCACTTTTTTTAAGTATTGGCGTTGATTATGAGTCGTTTTTTGAAGAGGTATACAGGATATCTCTCGAAGTAGGTTCTACTGCTGTAGTAAATAGCTTTTGTTTCCAACATTACCCTTCAAAAGAAATTAATGAGTTAATTAAATCTTTTTTCAAAAACTACTACCAGCTTCACCAAGGCTTTGGTTTTTACAATGATGGAATTACAGGGCTAGCCCACAGTATTTACAATGTTGAAAACGGAATAGAATTTTACTTTAAGAATGAAAAAGAAAATCAGTTTTTAGATGATGTTCCAGTATTTGTAGTAGGGAATGGTCCTTCTTTAGACCAATCTATTGATCTAATAAGAGAAAATCAAGATAAAGCCATCATATTTGCTGCCGGAACTGCACTCCAAAGTTTATTAAAAGTAGGCATAACACCAGATTTTCATGTGATTGTTGAAAGGCCTAAATCTCAATATGATGTGTTAGTAGATATACTGCCAAGAGAAGAGTACAAAAAGCTAAATCTTTTATCAGTAGATGTTATTTATCCTGAATTACCAAAGCTTTATAAATGGGCAGGTTTAGGTCTAAAAGGGCCTGAAGCATCTACCGCATTTTTGACACTACATAGTTTTTTAAAATACAGACAACCAATTACAGAACTACCAGCAAGTGGACCTTTTGTTTCTAATACCGCTTTTTCTTTTGCAACTACGTTAGGGTTTAAAAATATTTACCTAATAGGTGTCGATAATGGTTATTCGTTAAGTGGTCAAACGCACTCGAAGCTAAGTATTTACTCTGATACAGGCCTTAAATCAAAATACAGTGCCCCAGCTGGTGCTGATATTGATTTTGAAGCGAATTTAAATTATGCCGTTACAGCAACACCTTTAATGGCCATGTCGAAAAACAGTCTTGAAAGATTAGCAAGGCAGTTACCTAAATCCGTGGCCGTGTACAATGTAGGTGAGGGTGCTCGAATTTCAGGAACTCAACCGTTATCTGAGGATGATGTAATTTTATCAAAAGTGATCGATGATAAAGATATGATTATCGAAAAGATAAAGTCATCAAACTTCCAAAAAGTAAGTTTTGATGATTTTGAAGGTAAACTTAACTTTGATGAGTTTGAGTCTCTTTGTGATCATTTAATTGAATTAGCGAGTAGTCATTACTCATCTCGTGAAGAAGCGAGTAATTTAGTTAATCGGCAGCAACGCGTAATATACGCTTATAAACACTCAGCCCACCCCCATATTTTTAATTTGCTGAAAGGGACTATGCTGTACTTTTTCTGCCCCCTTCTGACTACTTTGTATTATTTTGAAGATGAAAAAATATCAAAAGATTACTTTTCTCGGATTAATAAACTTTGGATTGCTTTCTTAATTGAAGTGAAAAGTGATTTTAGAGTGAACTGGAAAACCAAATGTAAAACAGTGCACGAAGCACATAAGTAGAGAAATTATAAGTAATATGCTTTTCTTAAATTAACTTATTGCTTCAAGAGTACACAGTTAAAGTCTTTAAGACCGTTACTATGATCTATCAATAAGCTATAACTTATTTTCAATAAAGTTTGTCGTTAAATACACGTGGTATAGCTTTTTAACAATTAGCTTTACTGATTTGCTCGAACTTTAGCAATGCGACTTTCTTTTACTTAGGAGGATGTTCATAGCTAGCCTGGAATTAGTCTTGATCGCCTATCTGATATCAATCTGTAAAAATCCAAAATCATTTTGCGGTTTTCTTACCTCAAAATACCTCTCTTAGTTAAACGATTTGGTATAAATTCCAATTTGCCACTTTTTTGCTTATAATTTAAGCAATCGGTTTGTCGGAGGCCGCTATGAAAATTCAATCACCCAATACCGGGTTACTCAATCAAACTCAGCAAGCAAATAACAAGCTTGCTGAACAATTAGCGACAGGTAAAAAAGTAAATTCTGCGGCGGACGATGCCGCTGCACTGCAAATTATTGATAGGCTAACCTCTCAGCAAAATGGTTATAGCCAAGCTACTAGCAATGCTTATGATGGTATTTCTTACTCGCAAGTGACTGAGTCTAACTTGTCGGGCGTTAACGATGCGGTGTCGCGAATCCGCGAGCTGTCTATCCAAGCAGGCAATGGTGCACTGACAGACAATGACAGAGCAGCATTGCAAGAAGAAGTAACGCAGTTGCAAACGCAGATCACAGAAACATTTGAAAATGCCACTTTTGGTGGTAAGCCATTGTTTGATGGTGAGCAAGTATCATTTCAAGTGGGACCAGATGCCAATACCACCCAGTCAATTACGCCGAGTAACGGCAGTATCGCCTCAGTGATTGCGGGTATTGATATCTCGACACAAGCAGGAGCACAATCTGCGATTGATATAAGCGACCAAGCGAGCGAAGAAATTAACACGCAACGTACTGAGCTAGGTGCATTTCAAAACACTTTAGAAAGTACGATAAAAGGACTGGGTAACCAACGCGAAAACATCGCAGCAAGTCAAAGTCGAATTGAAGACACTGATTATGCAAAAGCGGTGTCTGATCAAATTGCTAATGATATTTTATCGCAGGCATCCGTTGCACTGCGTGGACAAGCAAACCGTTCTGCAGAATCAATTTTGGGTTTGCTTTAACCCTTTAGTATTGGTTATAGCTGCTAAGTGACTATTTTTTGGCGTTGATGTCAAAAAGTTGCCGCTTAGCGCTTGCATCCCTCTTAAACTCGCTTACAATTTAGAAACTAACTAACCCGTAGTCACTGTGGTTCGCCAATAATGATCTTAATTTTAGACAATAATAATAATCGTGCGATTGGTTTAAATGCAGCCCTCACTTTTATCGGAGAAGCTGTACAACTCGTTGATGAGTCAACACTTCAATCATTTTGTGAAAAACATCAACAACAAGAGTGCATGGTTATTCTTGGTGCACTTCAGCAATTAGATCATGAGTCTGTCATTAAGCAGTTTCCTGCGATCCCTTTTCTTTTGATTGGTGAAACGTTAAAACCACTTTTAAGCATTGCCAATGTTGTAG
Source organism: Pseudoalteromonas sp. MBR-15 (assembly GCF_053628915.1). Lineage (NCBI taxonomy): Bacteria > Pseudomonadati > Pseudomonadota > Gammaproteobacteria > Alteromonadales > Pseudoalteromonadaceae > Pseudoalteromonas > Pseudoalteromonas sp. MBR-15. The sequence goes on along the minus strand of NZ_JBRJHH010000004.1, from coordinate 292,377 downwards.
GCTTAATTTGTGAGCCATTTAATCATGATGTGACTACGCAGCTTTTACATGATTGTCAGCAGTATCAACGTATGTTGCCGGGCGATCATAAACAGTCAAAATCGAATAAATTGTTTGATGGTTTGGTTGGTGAAACAGATGCCGTTAAAGATGTGCGTTTTTTAATTGAGCAAGTTGCTAAAACCGATGCCAATGTGCTGATACTCGGTGAATCTGGAACGGGTAAAGAAGTGGTTGCGCGAAATGTTCATTTGCTATCTAAGCGCAGCTCCGGCCCATTCGTACCCGTTAACTGTGGTGCCATTCCGGGTGAGTTATTAGAAAGTGAATTATTTGGCCATGAGAAAGGTGCATTTACAGGTGCAATTTCGGCGCGAAAAGGGCGTTTTGAATTAGCCCAAGGTGGTACGCTCTTTCTTGATGAAATAGGTGATATGCCGCTACAGATGCAAGTAAAGTTGCTGCGCGTTTTACAAGAGCGAAGCTATGAGCGGGTCGGTGGTACGAAACCAATTCAAGCCGATGTGCGTATTATTGCAGCGACCCATCGCAATTTAGAAGAGATGATAGAAAAAGGCGATTTTCGTGAAGATTTATTCTATCGTTTAAATGTATTTCCTATTGAGAACCCGTCGTTAAGCGAACGCGCTGATGATATTCCGCTCCTGCTTAAAGAGTTAATGCGTCGTGTTAACGAGCAAAGTGGCACGACGGCGAAGTTTACAGAGCGGGCAATTCAAAGCTTAAAAGAGCATGCGTGGCCAGGAAATATTCGTGAACTGGCAAACTTGGTTGAGCGTATGGTGATCATGTTCCCTGATAAAGTGGTTGATGTGCCAGATTTACCTGCAAAGTATCGTTACATAGAAGTTGAAGCCTATCAGCCTGAGTACCCTGAAGAGTTGATGGAACGAGATGCATTTAACGATATATTCAGCACTGGCTTTAGCGATTATGAAGATGAAGAGCCGCAAACGCCCGCCACACATGTTGACTCGGGTTTATTACCAGATGATGGCATTGAGCTTAAAGAATACTTAGCAGAACTTGAAATTAGCCTAATTAGTCAAGCGCTTGAGCGTTATGACTATGTTGTAGCGCGTGCTGCCGAAATTTTGGGCGTGCGCCGCACGACACTTGTCGAAAAAATGAAAAAATATAACTTATCGCGAGACTAGCCCTTGTTTGTATTATGTAGGTCGGCGTTTACGGGAATACCTGAATTAACAGGCTAAAGCACGACCTACTTGATATCGCATTGACTTCCTTTATTTAAATCAAGCGCTTAATATTGCTCGATTATCTGGGCTTTTCTAAAACAATCATTACTGTGATCGTTAACCATGCCACAGGCCTGCATATGGGCATAAACGGTTGTTGGACCTAAAAATTTAAAACCACGTTTTTTTAAATCTTTTGCAAAGGCTGTCGAGGCTTCAGTAATGGCTGGGTAATCTTCAAGTTTATCGACATTATTCACCAAAGGTTTCCCCCCAACGAACTGCCATTGGTAATTTGAGAAGTTACCAAACTCTTTTTGTATCTCAATAAATCGCTTGGCATTATTAATCGTGGCGGCAATTTTTAAGCGATTGCGAATAATGCCGTCATCTTGCATTAGGCGTTCAATGTCGCTGTCATCCATTTGTGCAACGTCGTCAACAACAAAATTTTTAAAGGCGCGACGGTAGCCATCACGCTTTTTTAAAATTGTGTACCAGCTGAGTCCTGCTTGTGCAGATTCTAAAGTAATGAACTCAAAAAGGCGGTGGTCATCATAAATTGGCACCCCCCATTCTTCGTCATGATAGGCGACATAATCGTCTTTGCTGGTATCGAGCCATGGGCAGCGGTTGTGGTGATGGTGTTGCATCGTTCCCTCGCAATTGTCATTTTTTTGTCGTTGTAAAATTAACGCTAAGACACTGAAATAAAACAATAATAATTATGGTACGGATTGTGCATTTACACAGTTAGACACGATTTTTTGAGTATCGATTATGGCCTTAGCACATGTACTAAAACCACAATTTATCACAGCTAATCAATATAACCCATGTTTACAGCAAGAAGAGTATGTGGGTGAGTTGAGTGAACTTCGTCAGCAAGCAAGTTGGTTGAGCCATTTGGTTGATACCATGCCTGCGGGGGTTGTGGTATTGGATGGCCGCGGCATGATTGCAAAAGCGAATCAAATCGCTATCGATATGCTTGGTGAGCCTCTGGAAGGTGAAAAGTGGTTCAGCGTTATTCAGCGCTCTTTTCGTCCTAAACAAGATGATGGTCACGAAGTCTCACTCAAAGATGGTCGCTTGATTAAGCTTGATATAACGGCTCTGACGCCAGAACCGGGGCAATTAATTTTAATGACCGATTTGACCGAAACACGCCGACTGCAAAAGCGTGTTGCACACATGCAGCGCCTGAGTGCGCTGGGTAAAATGGTCGCATCGCTTGCGCATCAAGTAAGAACACCGCTTTCGGCTGCTATGTTATATGCGGCTAATTTAGGCTCTAAACGCTTACCTGAAAGCTCGCGGGGTAATTTTCATAACAAGTTAATGTCACGATTAAAAGATTTAGAAACCCAAGTGAATGATATGTTGTTGTTTGCTAAAAGTGGCGAACAGCAAGTAGTTGAGCGTGTATCAATGCAGCAATTACTCAATGAAGTAAAAGCGGGGGCTGATGCTATGGTGGCGCAAAACCACAGTGAATTAAGCGTTAGTTTGCCAGAGCCCGATATTGAAATTGTGGGCAATAAAACAGCGTTAGCCAGTGCTGTTCAAAATCTTATTCATAACAGTATTCAAATTATTGGCCAGCACGCAAAAGTGTCACTCAGCGCTCAGCGTGATGAGAGGAGTGAACACTGTGTTCGTATCAGCGTCAGCGATAATGGCCCTGGAGTCGATATTAGCCAAGCCGAAAAATTATTTGAACCCTTTTACACAACGAAAAGCCAAGGTACAGGGCTTGGGCTTGCAGTCGTAAGCTCAGTCGCTAATGCGCATCAAGGACGGGTCGAAGTGGCTAATAATGCCCATGGGGGGGCATGTTTTAGTTTAATCCTGCCTATTAGTGCAGAAACTACGTCAGTGGAGGCAAGATGAATACGAACTCTATTTTAGTCGTTGAAGACGACGCAGGCTTACGCGAAGCCTTAATTGATACATTGGAAATGTCAGGTATTGATTGCATCGCTGCCGACAGTGCCGAGCAAGCAATGGTATTGCTAAAGCAAGGAACGTATTCATTGGTGGTAAGCGATGTACAAATGGGCGCGATGAGCGGCCTTGATTTATTGCGTAGCATTAAACTTAATTACCCTGAACTACCAGTATTAATGATGACAGCATACGCCACCATTGATGATGCGGTTGAGGCAATGCGTTTAGGGGCTATTGATTATATGGCTAAACCATTTGCACCTGAAGTTTTATTGAATATGGTGAGTCGTTATTTACCCGAGAAAGAAAAAGAAACCGATGGGCCGATTGTCGCGGATCCATCCAGTATTAAATTACTTGAGCTGGCCAGTAAAGTGGCACGTTCAGATGCCAGTGTCATGGTGCTCGGACCCAGTGGTTCGGGTAAAGAAGTGCTGGCGCGCTTTATTCACGATAAATCAAGTCGCGCAGATGCCCCCTTTGTAGCGATTAACTGTGCCGCTATTCCTGAGAACATGTTAGAAGCGACCTTGTTTGGTTATGAAAAAGGCGCATTTACTGGGGCGATTCAAGCGTGTCCGGGCAAATTTGAACAAGCACAAGGTGGCACTATCTTGCTTGACGAAATCACTGAAATGGATTTGGGTCTGCAAGCTAAGTTACTGCGTGTTTTGCAAGAGCGTGAAGTTGAACGTTTGGGTGGTCGTAAAACCATTGAGCTCGATGTTAGAGTGCTCGCAACCAGTAACCGTGATTTAAAAGAAGCTGTTAGCGAAAATTTATTCAGAGAAGATTTGTATTATCGCTTAAATGTTTTTCCTTTAATGTGGCGTCCGCTGTGTGAGCGCCCAGGTGATATTATTGTCCTTGCAGAGCATTTAATTGAGCGTCATTGCATCAGAAGTAAAGAGCCTATCGCATTATTAACTGAGCAAGCTAAGCAAAAACTGCTATCGCATGCTTGGCCGGGTAATGTCCGTGAACTTGATAATGTGATTCAGCGTGCACTGATACTATGTGATGGTAATAGCATTCATGAAGACGATATATTTATTGAAGAGCTCTTAGCGGTTAAAGCACAGACTGTAAATAGTGCACCGGTGCAAAATGCCCCTGTTTATAAAGAGCAAGTGGTTAACCCCATGCATGACGAAATTCCATCTGTGAACGAGCAGGGAAATTATAAAGATGAGCTTAAAGACAAAGAGCATCGCATTATTTTAGAAACCCTAGCTAGGTGCCAAGGAAAGCGCAAAGAGGTTGCTGAAACATTAGGGATTAGTCCACGAACACTTAGATATAAACTTGCTCAAATGCGCGACTTAGGTATTGCATTACCCGCTTAAAAGCATCCCCCTTAACTGACAAGCTCACTCCATGTGGGCTTGTTTGCTGTCAAAACTCTGACAAACAGAATAACCATCTAACACATTGATTTATAGCGTTTTATTTTGTGGCACGTTTTGTGCTTTATCTGTGTATAAGTAAACTGCATTGTCAGAGAGTATTATGAAAGTTCAAAACAGCGCATTATTTCAAGAAATGCAATCTATGGCACTTGAAGCTAGCCGTAGTCAATCCGTTAATAATTTACCAACTCAGGCTCAGCCAACATCATCGGCGCAATTTGGTGACTTACTTACAAGCGCGCTAGATACCGTTAATGGCCTGCAGCAAGAAGCAAAACAAAAAGTAACAGCACTTGAGATGGGAGACCGCAGTGTATCCCTTGCTGAAGTAATGATTGCTTCGCAAAAGTCTTCGGTTGCTTTTGAAGCAACGGTGCAAGTTCGCAACAAACTTGTTGAAGCATATAAAGAAATCATGAACATGCCTGTTTAACTAGGTAGTGGAGAATTATTGTGGCGCAATCTAATCAATCAACTGATCTAGCCCTCGCAGGCGGCGGTGTCGATACTTCAGACACGGATGATCAACAAGAGCAAAAGTCAGGCTACCTCAGTGCCCTCAATGGCGTTGATGTATTACGTCAGGTGACTTTGGTCATTGCACTGGCTATTTGTTTGGCAATCGCAATTTTTATTATTATCTGGGCTCGTCAACCAGATATGCGACCGCTGGGTAAAATGCCAACCGAAGAGCTTATCCAAACGCTGGACTTTTTAGACGCACAGAAGATTGATTATGAACTTGATGGTAATGTCATCTCAGTTGAAGAAGGCGAATACCAAAATATTAAATTATTGATGGCCCGTGAAGGTCTTGAGCAAGCGCCAAGCTCAGGCACCGACATCATCATGCAAGATATGGGCTTTGGTGTTAGCCAACGCTTAGAACGTGAACGTTTAAAACATGGTCGTGAGCAGCAACTTGCTCGCACAATCGAAGAGCTAAAAAATGTCACTCGCGCCAAAGTGCTTTTAGCAATTCCAAAAGAAAACGTATTTGCTCGTCGTGAAAAATTACCATCAGCTACCGTTGTACTAACTCTTAAACGTGGCCGTATGTTAGATGGTGAAGAAATCGACTCAGTTGTTGATATTGTTGCCTCTGCAGTACAAGGTCTTTCACCTGAGCGTGTTACGGTGACAGATCAAAACGGTCGCTTACTTAATTCGGGTTCACAAAATTCACTGGCAGCGCGTTCTCGCAAAGAATATGAAATTGAGCGCAAGCGTGAAGAAGAATACTTAAATAAAATCGACAGCATCTTAATTCCTGTCGTAGGCTTAGGTAATTACACTGCGCAAGTTGATTTAAATATGGACTTTAGTGCGGTAGAAGAAACACAAAAGCGCTACAACCCAGACTTACCTGCAGTGCGCAGTGAAACAACATTTGAAGAAAATAACATTGGTGGTCTTGCTGTGGGGATCCCAGGTGCCTTGACTAATCAACCGCCTGTTAATTCAAATATTCCTGAAGTTGCAGGACAAGGGGGCGCTGGTAGTGCAATGAACCCAAGTCGTTCGCACAAAGAAGCAACCCGTAATTACGAGCTAGATACCACTATTTCTCATAAGCGTCAGCAAACAGGTGTTATTCGTCGTATTAGTGTATCTGTTGCGGTTGACTATGTGCCACAAGTGGGTGAAAACGGCGAGACAACAATGGTTCCTCGTTCAGTTGAAGCGCTGTCAAATATCCGTCGCTTGCTACAAGGCGGAGTGGGGTTTGATATGCAACGTGGTGATGCGCTTGAAGTTGTTACTGTTCCGTTTGTACGTGAAGACACCGCTGCGGCCATAGAAGTGCCTATTTGGGAACAAGACTGGTTTATGAAGATATTGCGTTTATCATTAGGTGCATTAGTGATTATCGTACTTATCATGGCGGTTGTGAAACCTATGCTGAAACGCTTAATTTACCCAGATGATACACTTGAAGAGTATGATGAAGATGCACTTAGCTCTGGTGTAGATATTGGTGATAGTACGCTAGATATGCTAAATAAAGACTTTGACTCTGCTGCTGTAGGATTCTCAAGTGATGGTACACTACAGCTGCCAGATTTACATGGTGATGAAGATTTACTCAAAGCAGTTCGTGCATTGGTTGCTAATGAACCAGAACTGTCTTCTCAAGTAGTGAAAGCGTGGTTAACTGAAGATGACTGATCAAGAACAAAAACAACTCCCACCGGCGTTTGATGTTGATAAATTAGACGGTGTTGATAAAGCAGCGATTTTATTGCTGAGTTTATCGGAAGAAGATGCTGCGCAAATTCTAAAACACTTAGAGCCTAAGCAAGTGCAAAAAGTGGGCATGGCGATGGCTGCATTAGACGATTTATCGCAAGCGAAAATCAGCGCCGTTCATAACTTGTTTATTGAGCAAATTCAAAGCTTCAGTACCATAGGTTTCCAATCTGAAGACTTTATTAAAAAAGCGCTTACGGCCGCACTTGGTGAAGATAAGGCCGCCAGCCTAATCGACCAAATTGTGATGGGTTCGGGAGCGAAAGGTCTTGATTCACTTAAGTGGATGGACTCGAAACAGGTGGCTAATATTATTCGTAATGAGCACCCGCAGATTCAAACCATTGTGCTTTCTTACTTAGAGCCTGAGCAATCAGCCGAGATTCTGTCGCAATTCCCAGAGAAAGTGCGTCTTGATTTAACGATGCGTATTGCGAACCTTGAAGAAGTTCAACCAGCTGCATTGCAAGAGTTAAACGAGATCATGGAGAAACAGTTCGCCGGCCAAGCAGGTGCACAGGCAGCGAAAATGGGCGGCTTAAAAGCAGCGGCAGATATCATGAACTACCTTGATACCAATATTGAAGGTCAGTTAATGGATTCGATTCGTGAGCATGACGAAGAAATGTCGCAACAAATTCAAGACTTGATGTTCGTATTCGAAAACTTAATGGATGTAGAAGATCGAGGCATTCAAGCGATTCTGCGCGAAGTACAGCAAGATGTCCTTATGAAAGCGATTAAAGGCACAGATGAGGCACTGAAAGAGAAGATCTTAAGTAATATGTCTAAACGTGCAGCGGAATTACTGGCCGACGACTTAGAAGCTATGGGCCCTGTGCGTATTAGTGAAGTAGAAGCGGCACAAAAAGAAATTTTGTCTACAGCACGTCGTTTAGCTGACTCAGGCGAAATTATGCTTGGCGGTGGCGGTGGTGAGGAGTTCCTGTAAACCATGACAAAGCCTTCTTTTCATCCCGGACGCCCAGTTCATGCAAGTGACGCAGTCGATGAACTACTCGAGAACTGGCCGATTCCTGATGTAGCGCAAGATACCCGAAAGTTTGCTGGGCGCTCAACAGCTTACGGTACCCCTTTGGCTGATCTGTACCGTAAAGAGCAAGAAAAAAAAGACGTTGAAGAAGAGCCAGAAGAACCTGAATTTCCACCTTTGACGATGGCTGAGCTTGAAAAAATTCGTCAAGATGCTTTCGACGAAGGCTTAAAGCAAGGCCATGAGCAAGGTTACATTGATGGCTTTGAAAAAGGCGTGGGTGAAGGAAAAGAAGCAGGCTACAAAGAAGGTGTTGAGCTGGGTAAAGCACAAGGCCAAGAAGACATAAAACCGATTTTAGAAGAGCAACTGACTACGCTAAGAAGTTTGCTTGATAGCCTAACTCAGCCCTTATCAAAAGTGGATGAAAGTGCTGAAAAGCAACTTGTTCAACTAGCCGTTATGCTCAGCGAATCGCTTATCTATCAAGAAATAAAAACATCACCAGATGTTATTTTGCATGCACTTAAACACGCTATTGATGCACTAGCAGAAGAGCAAACAAGAGTGCGTATTCATCTACACCCAGATGACATTGCGCTGATCACCGAAAGTTACGGTGAGCAAACTATTGCAGATAATCACTGGCAATTAGTAGCTGAACCGACACTTGAACGCGGCGGCTGCGAAATAAAAACCCCGCAATCATCCATCGATATGACCGTAAAAACACGCGTCAAAGAAACATTGGAAAACTTCTTGCATAATAGTGGTATCTAACTCTTTTTAGGCTCACTATGAGTAGTCAATCAATGACCCTTAGCGACCGTTTAAAGCGGTACGAAAAGCATATTAAAGTTCCTAAACCGGCCGTTGCGGGTATGTTGACGCGCGTAGTCGGTTTGACGCTTGAAGCAAGAGGTTTGAGAGCGCCAGTAGGCAGCCAATGTAAAATAGAAACTATCAATGGGTTTGTCGATGCTGAAGTGGTTGGTTTTAACGACCAAACGCTTTATTTGATGCCAAACGACCATATTTCTGGAGTACTCCCCGGTGCAAGGGTGATCCCACAAGTTAATGAAACGGGTTTGCCTGTAGGGATGGGCTTATTAGGTCGAGTTGTTGACGGCTTAGGTCGACCGTTGGATGGGCTGGGTGCTGTTAATGCTGAGCACTACCTCAAGTTTGCGCAAAATACGATTAACCCCCTTTCAAGAAGACCAATTAGTCAGCCGATGGATGTGGGTGTTCGTGCGATAAACTCTGTGATTACGGTGGGTCAAGGCCAGCGTATGGGCTTGTTTGCAGGCTCTGGTGTTGGTAAGTCGGTGCTGCTAGGAATGATGACTCGTGGTTCAGAGGCTGACGTCATTGTTGTTGGTCTTGTGGGTGAGCGTGGCCGTGAGGTCAAAGAGTTTATTGAAGAAATACTAGGAGTAGAAGGGCGTAAACGTTCAGTGGTCGTTGCTGCTCCTGCTGATGCATCTCCCTTGATGCGTTTAAAAGGCTGCGAAAGTGCAGTAACCATTGCAGAATATTTTCGTGACCAAGGGCTTAATGTGCTGTTACTGCTCGACTCTGTAACCCGTTATGCTATGGCACAGCGTGAAATAGCGCTGGCAGTGGGTGAGCCACCGGCAACAAAAGGCTATCCACCCTCGGTGTTTGCTAAGTTACCAGCATTGGTAGAACGCGCGGGGAATGGCGGCGAAGGGCAAGGATCTATCACAGCCTTTTTTACGGTACTGAGTGAGGGGGATGATATGCAAGACCCTATTGCTGACTCGGCTCGAGCTATTCTTGATGGACATATTGTGCTCTCTCGAGAGCTTGCTGATAGCGGCCATTATCCCGCAATAGACATTGAAAAGTCGATCTCGCGGGTGATGCCGCAAGTGGTGTCAGAGGCGCATATGCAACAAGCACGTGTGCTTAAACAGGTTTATTCAATGTATCAGCAGAATAAAGATATGATCACGCTTGGAGCATATCAAAAAGGCACTGACCCGATGCTCGATCAAGCCATTAATATGATGCCAAGAGTCAATCAATTCCTACAGCAAGGCATGAAAGATGTGATCAGTTATGATGATGGCCTTCAAGGCCTTGCGCAGTTATTAGGACAAGCATAATGGCAAACAGTAAACTTGATTTATTATTAAAGCTTGAAAACGACAAAGAAGAATCATTGCGCATGGATTACTTAAAAGCACAGCAGCACTTGCAAAGTAATCAACAAAAACTGCAAGGTTTAAACAACTTTCGATTAGAGTACTCACAGCAATTGCACTTAAAAGGCCGTTCTGGTTTATCAAGCGCAGGATTTAGTCAGTACCATTCGTTTATAGCAAAAATCGAAGAAGCCATTCGCCAACAAGCTAGTACTGTTAATACGGCAAAACAAGTTGTATCGCAAAGAAAAACACTGTGGCTAAAACAGCAAGTTAAAGCAAAAGCAGTCGCTAAATTAATTGAGAAACACGCGTTAAAACAGGCTGCGATAGTGGCTAAAAATGAACAAAAAATGTTGGACGAGTTTGCCTCTAATCAGTTCTTCCAGCGTCAACTGAAAAACCCAATCTTATAACCCTGATTTTTAGGCATGCAATTTGCAGCTATCTGCTTAACAGCGTTAATTTTGGCACTTGCGGCGGCAAATTGCCTCTTTATATTTAGGTGAATTATGGCGATCAGTGATATTAATTTGCAGGTTAAAACTGAGCACGATACTGGTTTTTTAAGCAAAGAATCAGAGGCAAATGATCACGCATCAGGCCTAAGCTTTTTAACTGAATTGTCTGAAGCAAGCGAAGCGGTACACTCTAAAACTGTCGCTAATAAACAGAGCGACAATAGTAACGTAATGCAAAGTGAGGCTGAACAAGCAGGCGGTGTTGTCGCAAATAATACACAGAGCAAACAGGTTTCTGATAAGCAGACGCATGATGATGAAGCCACAGACGTTGCCCTCATCGAAGGGGAAGACAACCCACTGCTCTCACAAATTAATGCATCACACGCAATGAGCACGCGTGTAAACGTGCTCGCAGACAAACATGAATTTAGTGGGATTGTGGTTGATAAAAAGCCTACCCCAATTGATGATATTACGCCTGTTATTCCTTCGCCTTTAAGTGCGTCTTTAGCAGATGATGACGCGTTGTCGGACAGCGAAAACTCAGTTGCCAATCTATTAACTAAGTCTAAAGTTGCTACCGCGATTGACAATCAATTGAAACCGATTGGCGAATTGCCACCGAAAGATTCAGTCACGCCAATTATTGATAGCCCGTCTGTACTTGATGACACTGAAAATGCGGCAACAGTAAACACTGCCAAGCAGTCTCAAGTTATCACGGCAAATACTACTGAGCAAAATGCAGCGATGAAACAGGCTGCACAGGCTACAGAACTGTTGAGCAGTGTTAGTAATGATACGAAGGCCGCATCGTTAGGTTCAGTGGTGACTCCTAGTGGCGAAGTGCAAGAATCGCCGGTTGTAGATGCTAAGTTAGCACCGACTAACAACGCTGCTGAAAATGCGAAAAATATCGCTAGTAAGCCAGCGATAGATACTGACAATACCGTTACTAAAATGGTGGCGACGAATTCAGCTGATAGCGTGATGAGTGAGAAAGCGGCAAAAGAGTCAGTCACGAATCAATCAATTGTCAGTTTGTTGGCAAAAGTACAAAGTGGTGATGGTCAAGCGGTCAGTCAATTTGCCAAAGAATTGGCTTTAACGTCAACGCAGCAGGTAAAACTTGAGCAGCAAATTAATCAATTAAAGGCGGCAGGTGAGCTAAGCTCAAATGACGTTGATAAGATTAAAGCGCTACTTAGCGAAGCGATGAATACTCATAGTGAAAAAACACAGACACCGCAGCCGGCATTAGTCGCAGACGCAGAGAAAGCCGCACTAAGTAATGCTACAGAAAGCAAAGTGTCTGACAGTAAAGTCCCTGACAGTAAAGTTCCGGCTGCAATAGAAAAACAAATTGCCACATTAACGAAAGATGAGCAGCAAGCATTGCTTAATAAAGTAAACGCACAGTTGCAATCTTTAACACCAGGCACTCAACAATATGAAAAATTAGTGGCGGTGCAGACTCTTTTATCTGACGCGGTTACCCCCGCGAAAGCGGATGCTGTAACACCCACATTAACGGCGACAACAGAGCCTGACAGTAAAAGCCCTAAAGCTGAGCGCAGTGAGCAATTATCAGTGCTAAAAAATGCCAGCGCTGTAAACACAGACACTGAAACAACATCAAAGCTTGATACTTTACTCGACACTGAGCGCCCAAAAGAGGTGTCGACAGCACGAGTCGTGCAGCTTTTCAATCAGTTGACGGCACCGCTTAATCCCTCTCAAACAGGGGCTTATGACGCGGCCTATCAACAATATGAACAAGCCTTAGATGTGCATAGTTTTCAAACACAGGCTCAACAGCAGCCACAAAGTAAAACAGTGAGCCTTGACCCCGGGGTGATGCAAGCAATTAATATTATAAAAAGTGATGCGGCAAAAATGCTCCAAGAGCGAGTCAGTGCCCTGTTAAATATTAATAACAAAGAAGCTGAAATACGTCTTGATCCACCTGAAATGGGCAGCATGCAAATTCGTATCCGCAGTGATGCTGAGCAAGCACAAATTAACTTTGTTGTGCAAAATCAACAAGCCAAAGAAGCTTTAGAGCAATCGATGCCACGTCTGCGTGAAATGTTAGCGCAACAGGGGATTGAGCTAGGCGAAAGTAGTATTCAGCAAGGTAACCCTGAACAACAAGGCAGCCAGTCAGAGCAAGGGCAGCTTGCAGGGCATCATAATGACGAAGAGGTTCAGCAAGACGTCACGACGCAAAGCGTAGAAACTTCTCGACAACAATCGTCATCATCAATAGATTACTATGCATAAGTCCTGCTATTATAAGAAATAATACAGTTACAGAGAATGAGTTTACTGTAACGCTTAAGGAAATGATTATGGCCGAAGACGCAAATTTAGAAATAGAAGATACCGGTAAAAGTAAAAAAAAGCTGATTATAATCATTGCTGCAGTTGTTGTGATTTTAGCCGCAGGTGCGGGGTATTTTTTATTTATGGGCGATGATGCCCCACAAGAAAGCCTTGCTGATGAAACAACGGTTTCGGAAACGGCTGCTCCATCAAGCTCTGCGAAGGTCGGTTCGGCGTTATATGTCGCGATGCCGCGTCCTTTTGTGTTTAATGTGCCAGGTGCGAGTCGTGATCGAATTGTACAAATTAAAGTGCAGTTATTAGTTCGCGGTGAAGTAAACGAAGAAACAGCAAAGAAACATATTCCACTTATCGAAAGTACTTTATTAGGGGTGTTGTCTACGACCACAGCTGATGAACTTGGCACCAGTGAAGGTAAAGAGTCAGTGCGTGTGGCGGCACTAGAAAAAGTTCAAACTGCCTTAAATGATGTTGAAGGCAGTAAAGTGATTGAGCGGGTGTTGTTCACCGGCTTTGTGATGCAATAAGGGGTCAGCGTGAGCGATTTATTATCCCAAGACGAAATTGATGCGCTCTTACACGGCGTTGATGAAGTCGAAGAGGAAGATATTCACGACGGTGGTGATTCAGACGGTAATACACTTCAGTATGACTTCTCATCACAAGATCGTATTGTCCGTGGTCGCATGCCGACCTTGGAAATCGTGAATGAACGTTTTGCCCGTCATATGCGGATCAGCTTATTTAACATGATGCGCCGTACCGCAGAGGTATCAATAAACGGCGTACAAATGATTAAGTTTGGCGAGTACATCCATACCTTATTTGTACCAACAAGTTTAAACATGGTGCGTTTTCGTCCTTTAAAAGGCACCGGCCTGATCACCATGGAAGCACGCTTAGTGTTTATTTTGGTCGATAACTTTTTTGGTGGTGACGGGCGTTATCATGCAAAAATAGAAGGCCGTGAATTTACGCCAACAGAGCGTCGTATTGTGCAAATGCTACTCAAAATAATCTTTGAAGATTATAAAGAGGCATGGGCACCGGTTATGGATGTGTCGTTTGAGTACCTCGACTCTGAAGTTAACCCTGCGATGGCAAATATTGTTAGCCCAACAGAAGTGGTGGTTATTAGCTCGTTCCATATTGAACTTGATGGCGGTGGTGGTGATTTTCATATTGCCTTGCCGTATTCAATGCTTGAGCCAATTCGTGAATTACTTGATGCCGGTGTTCAATCAGATACTGAAGACACTGATTTGCGTTGGAGTAAAGCTCTCCGTGATGAAATTATGGATGTCGAAGTCGATTTATCAACTCAGTTATTAGAGGTTGATTTAACGCTTGCGCAAATTATGGAATTAAAAGCGGGTGATATTATTCCCGTTGAAATGCCTGAACACATTACGGTCTTTATTGAAGAGCTGCCGACCTTTAGAGCTAAAATGGGCCGCTCTCGAGACAATGTGGCATTACAAATTAGCGAAAAAATTAAACGCCCTGAATCAGTTAAGTCTGAACTCCATGTGTTCACTAAAGGTGGCAAAAAACTGGATTCGGATGCAGAATTAGCAGAACTAGAAGAAGATCTTCACCTCTCTGAAGGTGTCGATTTAGACTGGTAGTCGATTTATAAGGTTAAATATAATGAGTGATGATCAAGATACAATGGACGAATGGGCAGCGGCATTAGCCGAGGCCGAGGAAGCCGAAAGTGCAACAAGTAATGCCTCAGTTGCTGAGCTTGACGAGCTGAAAGATGAGAAGCATGAACTCTCAGGTGATGAAAAGCGCAAACTTGACACCATTTTAGATATTCCAGTCACCATTTCGATGGAAGTTGGTCGTTCTAAAATCAATATTCGCAACTTATTACAATTAAACCAAGGCTCTGTTGTTGAGCTTGATCGTGTCGCTGGTGAGCCACTTGATGTGTTAGTTAATGGCACCTTGATTGCGCACGGCGAGGTGGTGGTTGTTAATGACAAGTTTGGTATTCGTCTTACAGATGTGATTAGCCAAGTTGAGCGAATTAAAAAGTTACGATGAGCGCATTTATAGCTTTATCTAGTGCCAGTAGCACTGTTTTTCCTACAGCATCACCTACGGCAGATTTGCTGTCTATGGTGATGTCTTTGTTTTTAGTGTTAGTGGTTATTGTGGTATTGGCGTTTTTTGTCAAGAAGCTCAACCCTAATTTAGCAAACAGTGAAGAGTTTAAAGTTGTTCGCAGTTTACCGCTTGGCTCGCGTGAACGCTTGATGGTTATTGAAATTGATAATGCTCAGCATTTAATAGGTGTTACGCCGCACAGTATTAACTACTTGCATAAGCTAGAAACTCCCTTAAAAGAAAAAGAATTACCGGAACTTGCCAAGCGCTTCGGCAAGTTGTTGAACCCACAATCACCCCCTAATAAAAAGAATTAACGCTATGATCAAGTGGATACTTATTTTAGCTACCGTGTTATTCCTGCCATCTGTTAATGCAGAAGGCATCGATGCACTCACTATCACGACCAACCCCGATGGCTCGCAAGACTACTCGGTAACTTTGCAAGTACTTGCAATAATGACTGCGCTGAGCTTTATTCCTGCGGCAGTGATTATGATGACTTCATTTACGCGTATTATTGTAGTGCTGGCAATTTTGCGCCAAGCAATCGGTTTACAACAAACTCCTTCGAATCAAATATTGCTTGGTATGTCATTGTTTTTAAGTATCTTTATTATGGCGCCAATTTACCAGCAAGTGAATGAGAGTGCGATAGAGCCATACCTAAATGAACAAGTCACCTCAGTGCAAGCGTTAGAATTGGCAAAAGAACCAATGAAAGCCTTTATGCTTTCGCAAGTGCGCCTTAAAGATTTAGAAACATTCGCAAAAATAGCGGGTTACGATAAGTTGGATTCTCCTGAAGACACGCCTTTAATCGTGCTGATCCCCGCATTTGTAACCAGTGAGCTACAAACCGCTTTTATCATAGGTTTTATGTTCTTTATTCCATTTTTGATTGTCGATCTCGTGGTTGCGTCGGTCTTGATGGCCATGGGTATGATGATGTTATCGCCGATGATCGTCTCCTTACCATTTAAAATTATGTTGTTCGTACTGGTTGACGGGTGGAGCTTAGTAATGGGGACGCTTGCGAAGAGCTTTGGGCTTGGTGTGTAGCAATGCGTAACATAGCGTGTAACAGTTAGGAGTCATACGATGGAACCGGAAATTTTTGTCGATATTCTCAGCGACGCTTTATTTTTAGTGATCAAGCTGGTGTCAGCGATTGTTGTGCCTGGCTTGCTGGTGGGGCTTGTCGTTGCGGTGTTTCAAGCTGCAACATCAATTAACGAGCAAACACTCAGTTTCTTGCCTCGTCTACTCATTACAATCAGTGCGCTTATATTGGGTGGTCATTGGTTCACTCAAGAACTCATGGATTATTTTACGCGGCTTGTTATGTCGATTCCGGAGATTGCGGGGTAAATGGAGTTTCCATTTGCGGTCATCTTACAGTGGCTCAGTGACTTTTTACTGCCATTTGTACGCATTAGCTCCATGATTATGATCATGGCAGGCTTAGGTGCGAAGAATGTGCCAACGCGTATTAAGCTGGGTTTGGCGGTCGTAGTGACCTTTGTGGCTGTGCCTATGCTGCCGCAGAGCACGTTTACAAACCTGTTTTCGTTTGAGATGGTACTGGTTGTTATCCAACAATTATTGATTGGTGTGGCAATTGGGTTTGCTTCGGTATTATTGCTGAATACTTTTGTACTTGCAGGTCAAATATTGGCGATGCAAACAGGCTTAGGTTTTGCCTCTGTTGTTGATCCCTCGAATGGCTTGAGTGTACCCGCGGTGGGCCAGTTTTACCTGATTCTAGCCACGTTACTATTTTTTGTCTTTAATGGGCATTTGATGATGATTCAAATGGTCATACACAGTTTTGAAGTCTTGCCTATTGATGGTACTTGGTGGTCGGTTGACCACTACTGGGATATCGTTACATGGGGTGGGTGGATGTTTACCACCGCGTTAGTTCTGGCTCTTGCCCCATTGACAGCGATGCTTGTGATCAATATGTCATTTGGGGTCATGACGCGTGCTGCTCCGCAATTAAACATTTTTTCGATAGGCTTCCCTTTTACTCTTGTCGCAGGGCTTGTGATTATTTGGGCTACGTTAGGCAATTTTATGACTCAGTTTGAGTTTCAGTGGTTAAAAATGGTTGAGTTAATGTGCAGCCTTGTTGGCTGTACACCTTAGGAGCGCGCCATGGCTGAAGATTCAGGTCAAGAGAAAACCGAAGAACCCACCGGGAAAAAAATAGAAGACGCCAAGAAAAAAGGCCAAGTTGCCCGCTCTAAAGAGTTGGGAACGATGTTCGTATTAATTTTTTCGGCTATTTCATTGCTGTTGTATGGCCCTGAAATTGGCAAGGGCTTATATAATGTGATGGGGCGATTATTAAGCCTTAATCGTAATGAAACTTACGACACCACCAAAATGTTTTCAGTGTGGAGCATTGTCTCTGATGCCTTGTTGTTCCCGATGGCGATGTTTGTTTTCATTATTGTAATAGCGGCATTTATCGGTAACACGTTGCTGGGCGGCTTTAACTTTAGTTGGCAAGCTGCAGCGCCGAAAGCCAGCAAAATGTCACCGGCTAAAGGGATTAAACGTATGCTTGGTCCCCAAGCAGGCGTTGAGCTGGTTAAGTCGATATTGAAGTTTGCGGTGGTTGCAGGCTTTGCAGTATTTTTAATTAATACCTTTTTTGATGAAATATTACATCTAAGTATTGAAAGTGCGCCGGGGAATTTCATTCATGCCCTTGAGATTCTAGCTTGGATGTTTTTAGGCCTGACTTGCACGCTAATTATTATTGCAGCGATAGATGCGCCTTATCAAAGCCACAAGCATCACAAAGAACTTAAAATGACCTTGCAAGAGGTAAAAGACGAATATAAGAACTCAGAGGGTGATCCACAAATTAAAGCCCGTATTCGTCGTACTCAGCGTGAAATGTCGCAAAGGCGTATGATGCAAGACGTGCCAGATGCCGATGTTATCGTGACCAACCCGACTCACTATTCGGTTGCCCTAAAGTACGATACCGCCAAGGCAGGTGCGCCAATTGTACTTGCTAAAGGGGTCGATGAGCTTGCTATGCAAATTCGTAAAGTGGGTAAGGGTAACGATGTGCCTATTGTTGAATCACCCATGCTTACCCGTGCGCTTTATCACACCACCGAGGTGGGTCAGCAAATACCTGATCAACTGTTTACCGCAGTAGCGCAAGTGCTTGCCTATGTATTTCAATTAAAACGCTTCCAAAAAGGGCGTGGTAAACGTCCTGTTCCACTTAATAAAAAGCTCCCTATCCCAGAGGCTTATAAATATTAATTAGCCGTTTAATAACTTGGAATAGTTATTGCAAATTCCGTGTAGTGTCAATTTTTTGAAATTGTTGAATTATGGAATTTAAAGCGGTATTACAACAACTTAATAAAGATAAAAAAGAGTATGCGAAGGGGCTTGGAACACCATTACTGGTGCTGGCAGCCCTTGGCATGGTTATTTTACCTCTGCCTCCTTTTCTTTTAGATATTCTTTTTTCGTTTAATATCGCGCTTGCGCTGGTGGTGTTACTCGTTACGGTTTACACCATGAAGCCCCTTGAGTTTGGTATGTTTCCGGCCGTGCTGCTAATAGCCACAATTATGCGTCTTGCATTGAATGTTGCCAGTACTCGGGTGGTACTCCTTGAAGGTCATAATGGCGGAGATGCTGCTGGTAAAGTAATTGAAGCGTTCGGCTCGGTGGTTATCGGCGGTAACTATGCCGTTGGTCTTGTTGTGTTCCTTATTCTCATTATTATCAACTTTGTGGTTATCACCAAAGGTGCAGGGCGTATTTCAGAGGTGTCAGCGCGTTTTACACTTGACGCTATGCCAGGTAAACAAATGGCGATTGATGCTGACTTAAACGCAGGTTTTATTAGTGCAGAGCAAGCGCGTGAGCGCCGTGAAGAAGTAACGCGTGAAGCCGACTTTTATGGCTCAATGGACGGTGCCAGTAAATTCGTAAAAGGTGATGCTATTGCCGGTATTGTGATCCTTGTGATTAATATCGTGGGTGGTTTATTTGTCGGCATGATTCAACATGACTTGAGCTTCAGCCGTGCGATGGAAGTATATACTCTATTAACCATTGGTGATGGTCTCGTTGCGCAATTACCTTCATTACTTCTTTCAATTGGTACTGCGATTGTTGTAACACGTCAAAATGAGTCGCATAACATGGGCGATCAGTTTAAGTCGCAGCTAGGCAACGAAAAGTCGTTATTTATCGCTTCAGGTATTTTGATCACCATGGGCCTTGTGCCAGGCATGCCTCATCTTGCATTTTTAAGCTTGGGCGCATTGTTAGGTTACCTTGCTTACTTTACCCAACAACAAAAAATTAAAGCAGAAGCAGAAAAAGCTGAATTGGAAGCAAATGGGGGCGCGCCAGGCACCGGTGTTGCTAACAAGCAAGAGCAAAAAGAATTGGGCTGGGATGATGTACAGCAAGTAGATGTGATTGGTTTAGAAGTCGGTTATCGCTTAATTCCACTGGTTGATCAGTCACAAGGGGGAGAGCTACTTAACCGGATTAAAGGTGTGCGTAAGAAACTCTCGCAAGAACTCGGTTTCTTGGTACCGCCCGTGCATATCCGTGACAACTTAGAGTTAGACCCTAACGCCTACCGTATCACAATGATGGGTGTATCCAGTGGTGAAGGTGAGCTTAAGCATGGTGACGAACTTGCTATAAACCCAGGGCAAGTATTTGGCCCAATCAAAGGTGTTGAAACAAAAGATCCTGCTTTTGGACTCGATGCGGTATGGATTAAGCCAGACCAGAAAGATGAAGCCCAATCATTGGGTTACACCGTGGTTGATGCGGCTACTGTCGTGGCAACCCATATTAGCCAGCTATTAACAAACAGCGCAGCATTACTATTAGGTCATGAAGAAGTACAGAACCTACTTGATATGTTAGCGAAAAGTCATCCTCGTCTTGTCGAGGGACTGGTTCCTGACGTATTACCATTGACCACGGTTGTTAAAGTGCTGCAAAACTTACTTAACGAAGGGGTTGCAATTCGTGATATGCGTTCAATTGTTCAGACCCTTGTTGAATATGGCCCACGTAGCCAAGACCCAGATGTACTAACGGCTGCAGTGCGAATTTCACTGCGCAGATTGATTGTTCAAGATGCGGTTGGTATGTCATCTGAAATCCCTGTCATAACCTTGGCGCCTGAGTTGGAACAGATGTTGCATCAGTCACTTCAAAATGCAGGTGACGAAGGTGCCGGAATAGAGCCAGGACTTGCAGAGCGACTTCAGCAATCATTAAATGAAGCGCATCAAAACCAAGAAATGGCCGGCGAACCTTCGATATTACTAACGTCAGGAATGTTACGCACTGTGTTATCTCGTTTTGTTAAGTACACCATCCCAGGTTTAAGGGTAATGTCTTACCAAGAGGTACCAGACGAAAGACAGATTAAGATTGTCAGCTCAGTAGGCCAACAATAGGATAGTAAAGGGGTTGTACCATGAAAATTAAACGTTTTTTTGCTAAAGATATGCGCACCGCACTGAAAGAAGTGAAAGATGAATTAGGTGTTGATGCGGTTATTATGTCTAACAAAAAGTTAGCGAATGGTGTTGAAATTGTCGCCGCTGTTGATTATGACAAAGCAGCCCCAAAAGCCGAAGCGAAACCGGTGCCTGCACACACAGCGCCACAACAGTCGCATAACTTCGTTAAACCAGAACCTATGCGCGCTAAACCTGAGCCACAAGCCCAAGTTGCAGACAGCCTACAAGCGTTACTAGAGCGTCAAGCCCCACGCCCTCGTTCGCCAGAGCTTGCTTCAATGTTTAATCAATCTGGTATTGAAACGAGTGAACATTATCAGCCAAAAACACACAGTTTTGCGCCGCAAGAGCAGCCGCAATATTCAGCAAAACCTCGCTATCAAGAGCAAGCAGCACCGCGAGTGCAAACACAAGCACATAGCCTAGGTTTTGATGATGATTTAGACACAGGCTTCGACGATTTAGATTCACCAGCAGAACACAAAACGGCCGCACCCGCAAACCACTCAGAAATGGCGACGATGCGTGAAGAAATGAATGCCATTCGTCAATTACTTGAACATCAAGTGTCTGGTTTGATGCAGCAAGACATGGCGCGTCGTGATCCGACCCGTGCTTGTATGATTGATTGCCTAGCCGGTATGGGCATTGAGCGTGATGTTGCGGAGCAAATGGCGTGTTTTATTCCTGATGACGTTTCGCGTCAACAAGCGTGGCAAGCCTTATTGCAAATGGTTGAAAACCAAATGCATACAACAAATAATGAAATTTTACGTCAAGGCGGTGTGTACGCTTTAGTGGGTCCTACGGGGGTGGGCAAAACCACCACCGTGGCGAAATTGGCAGCCCTTGGAGCACAAAAATATGGTGCAGATAAAGTCGCGCTTATTACAACAGACACTTACCGTATTGGTGCGTATGAGCAGCTAGCCACTTATGGCCGCATTATTGGCTGTGGTGTGAAACAAGTTAAAGACGCAAATGAATTAGCTGAAGTGTTATACCATTTACGCAATAAGCGTCTAGTATTAATAGACACTGCGGGTATGAGTCAACGCGACTTACGCTTAACTGAGCAACTTAATACATTAATGCGCAATCAGCGTGTCGACATTCGCAGTTATTTAGTGTTAAGTGCAACAGCGCAAATTAACGTGCTACAAGAAACCGTTCGCCACTTTAAAAAAGTGCAACTAAGTGGTTGTATCTTCACTAAGTTAGATGAATCACTTAGTTTAGGTGAGATTATTAGTATTGCGATTCAAAATCGCTTGCCAATAGGGTATCTTACTAATGGTCAGCGTGTTCCTGAAGATATTCGCGTTGCGAATGCAGAAAAACTAGTAAAAAAAGCTGAGCAATTATATTTAAAACGAGCAAAAGCACAACATTCACGACGTCAAGCAGTAGCGTCGAACACAGTAGGGATGTATGATTAACACAGTATTAGATCAAGCAAGCGGCCTGCGCAAAATGAATCAAAATAATAATAGTGGCGTTAAAGTTATCGCTGTCACTGGCGGCAAAGGTGGTGTGGGTAAAACGAATGTGTCACTCAATACCGCGATCGCATTAGGTCAGCTGGGAAATCGTGTATTAGTATTAGATGCCGATTTAGGGTTGGCAAATTGTGACGTAATGCTTGGTTTACGTGTCGAGAGAAACTTATCTCATGTTTTATCTGGTGAGTGTGAACTGGATGAAATTCTTGTCGAAGGCCCAGCAGGTATAAAAATTGTGCCAGCGACTTCGGGCTCGCAAAGTATGGTTGAGTTAACACCGTCAGAACATGCGGGGCTTATTCGCGCATTTAGCGAGCTAAATACTGAGTTTGATATTTTAATTGTCGATACCGCTGCGGGTATTTCAGACATGGTATTAAGCTTTTCGCGTGCAGCACAAGATGTTGTTGTTGTTGTATGCGATGAACCTACCTCAATTACCGACGCTTACGCCCTAATTAAAGTGTTAAGTCGTGAGCATGGCGTTTACAAATTTAAAATAGTTGCCAATATGGTGCGCAGTATGCGTGAAGGGCAAGAATTATTTGCTAAACTCTCAAAAGTAACGGATCGATTCTTAGATGTGTCTATGGAACTTGTCGCAACCATTCCGTATGACGAGAATATGCGCAAATCGACCCGCCGCCAAAAAGTGATTGTGGAGTTATTTCCAAACTCACCAGCCGCTGTGGCATTTAAAACATTAGCAACGAAAGCAGTTAAGTGGCCAATTCCAAATCAACCGTCAGGTCATTTAGAATTTTTTATTGAAAAACTAGTAAACGGTTAACTATGACAACATCGGTGAATAAAGCGATGGGATATCAATCAGCACAGAATTTAAATGCGATTGTTGAAAAACATGCCTCTTTAGTCAAAAAAGTGGCGTGTCATCTAATTGCTCGTTTACCTGCCAGTGTGCAACTCGATGATTTGATTCAGTCAGGTATGATTGGCCTTATAGAAGCGTCGAAAAATTTTGATGCGAGTAAAGGGGCCAGTTTTGAAACATTTGCGGGTATTCGAATTCGAGGGGCTATGCTCGATGAAATCCGTCGAGGTGATTGGGCTCCCCGTTCAGTTCACCGTAATGCACGCCTTGTCGCTGAAACGATTTCGGATTTAGAGAGTATTTTAAACCGCGAGCCAAAAGACACTGAAGTTGCTGAAAAACTTGATATTACACTGGATGAGTACCATCATATTCTACATGATGTAAATTCCAGTAAGGTACTGGGTATAGAGGATTTAGGCGTTGATGAAGACGTCATCACACCTATGGGGCATGATTTAGCACTAGACAAACCGTTTAATAATGTTAAAAATGAACGGTTTAACCAGTCTCTATTGACGGCTATCCAATCGTTACCAGAAAGAGATGCACTCGTTTTGTCTTTGTATTACAACGATGAAATGAACTTAAAAGAAATAGGGCACATACTCGATGTTAGCGAATCGCGTGTGAGTCAAATACATGGTCAGGCGATGATTAAGCTCAAAGCAAAAATCAATGACTGGATTAATTAGTAGTAAGTAAATAAGGTTCAAACCTCACCGGAGGATGTTTTGGATAAAAACATGAAAATTCTTGTTGTTGATGATTTTTCTACAATGAGACGTATCATTAAAAACCTGTTAAGGGATTTAGGTTTTACCAATGTGCAGGAAGCTGATGATGGTTCAACAGCATTGCCGATGTTGCAAAATCAAGAGTTTGATTTTGTTGTAACAGATTGGAATATGCCTGGAATGCAAGGTATTGATCTATTACGCGCAATTCGTGCTGATGATAGCCTTAAACATATCCCCGTGTTAATGGTGACAGCTGAAGCGAAAAAAGAACAAATTGTTGCTGCTGCTCAAGCGGGTGTTAATGGCTATATCGTCAAACCATTCACTGCTGCGACACTGAAAACCAAATTGGAAAAAGTGTTTGAACGTTTAGGTTAATCTAAGGGGAGAGGCTTATGTCAGCACTTGCTGCGCCTCAAATAAGTTTAGAGCAAGCTCGTCAACTTGTTGAGTATCTTGAAAATGGTGAACAAGAGAAAGCTGATAAGCTGATACTTGAAACAGCATCAAAAGAACAATCAGAGTTGTTTGCTGAAGTCGGTAAATTGACACGACAACTTCATGAAGCACTAAAAAACTTCGATCTTGATACTCGACTCACAGATTTAACAACAGAAGCAATCCCGGATGCAAAGCAGCGCTTGAATTATGTTATGGAAATGACTGAAAGCGCGGCCAATAAAACGATGGATGCCGTGGAAGCGAGTTTGCCTATAGCACAACAGCTCGCTGATGAAATTGCCACGATTAAACCAACGTGGGATCGTTTAATGAATCGAGAAATTGAACTCGGTGAATTTAAAACGTTATGCCACAGCTTAGATAAGTTCATGAATAACTCGCACACCAAAACAGATGAGTTACAAGGCTTGATGACCAACGTGCTAATGGCGCAAGATTATCAAGACTTGACGGGGCAGGTAATACGCCGTGTTATCGAATTAGTGCGCGAAGTAGAAGACAGTTTAATCAATCTCTTAACTGTATTCGGCAGTCAAGACGATGGTCAAATAAAACAAGAAAAACAGGCCATAGACAAAGCACCTGCACAAAGCGATACGCTGGCAGGTCCAGAAGGGCCAATTATTGATAAAGAGTCACGCGATGATGTTGTTTCAGGACAAGATGAAGTTGATGACCTATTATCAAGTCTGGGCTTCTAAGAGGAGAGTAGCTGCATGAGCTTTGAAGTCGATGAAGATATTTTACAGGATTTCCTTGTTGAAGCAGGGGAAATTTTAGAGCTTTTGTCGGAGCAATTGGTCGAGCTTGAAAATAATCCAGATGATAAAGACTTACTAAACGCTATTTTTAGAGGCTTTCACACCGTAAAAGGTGGCGCAGGCTTTTTAAGCATGACTGAGCTTGTTGATGCGTGTCATGGTGCTGAAAATGTGTTTGATTTGTTGCGCCAAGGCGTGCGCAGTGTAACTCCAGAACTTATGGATGTTATTTTACAAGCCCTCGATACAATCAATGAAATGTTCGCGACAATTCAAAATCGTGAACAACCAGAGCCAGCAGATCAAGCCCTCTTAGACGTCCTACATAAATTAAGTCAACCACCAACAGCTGAAGAGCTCGCTGGTGAAGACACAACCGTAACAGACGAAGTAGCTGAAGAAGTCACTGTTGAGCCTGAACCGGTTGTTGATACACCCGAAGTTACTGCTGATGTCTCTAGTAATATTGATGACGACGATCCGTTTGCATTTGATATGTTATTTGATGGGGGATTGGGTGATACCCAAGCTCAACCACAAAACATAGATGAAATTACTGAAGATGAATTCGAAAGCTTGCTCGATGAGTTGCACGGTAAAGGCCAAGGGCCTGCATCAATCTCATCAGACACCATGAGCAGTGACAGCGATGATATTACCGATGATGAGTTTGACAGCTTATTAGATGAGCTTCACGGCGTTGGCAGCTTTGGTGAAGTAAAAGCCGACAAAATTACCAGCCAAGCTCCCGTTGAGCCAAGCGCTCCGGTCGAGCAAAGCACCCCTGCAGTCAGCAATGAAGGCTCTGATGATGAAATTAGTGATGATGAGTTTGAAGCATTACTTGATGAATTACATGGCAAAGGCAGTGCGCCGCAATCATTAGAGACAGATAAGCCGCAAACGCCAGAAACAACCAAAGTTGAGCCAGCAAAACCTGCGGCCCCAGTGGCTGCAAAGGTTGAGCCTGCTAAACCTGCGCCACAACCTGCAACGAGTAAGCCTGCGCCAACTGAAAAAGCGCCCGAGAAACAGGCTGCTGCTGCGGCGAAAAAAGCGCCGCCTCCCCAAGCTGAAACAACCGTGCGTGTCGACACCAAACGGTTAGACCAAATTATGAACATGGTTGGTGAGTTGGTGTTGGTGCGCAATCGCTTAGTGAGCCTTGCAAATAACACCAACAGTGAGGCGATGGGGAAAGCCATTTCGAACCTAGATGTCGTCACGGCAGACTTGCAAGGTGCGGTAATGAAAACCCGCATGCAGCCAATTAAGAAAGTATTTGGTCGTTTCCCGCGTGTTGTTCGTGATTTAGCACGCAGCTTGAAAAAAGACATCAACTTGCTATTGGTCGGTGAAGAAACCGACTTAGATAAAAACTTAGTTGAAGCCCTTGCTGATCCACTTGTTCACTTAGTGCGTAACTCTGTTGACCATGGTATCGAGATGCCTGCGGTGCGCGAAGCGGCCGGTAAGCCTCGTACAGGGACAGTTACGCTTTCAGCATCGCAAGAAGGCGATCATATTCTGCTAACCATTCGTGATGATGGTGCAGGTATGGATCCTGAGAAGCTGAAAAAAATAGCAATAAACAAAGGGGTTATCGATCACGACCAAGCGAGTCGTTTATCGGACACTGAAGCGTATAATTTAATATTTGCACCTGGTTTTTCAACCAAAGAGGAAATCTCAGATATTTCAGGTCGTGGTGTGGGTATGGATGTGGTGAAAACCAAAATCACCCAACTAAATGGCTCTGTGAACATTCAGTCTGAGCTAGGTGTTGGAACCATACTTGAGATCAAAGTACCTTTAACACTGGCAATCTTGCCGACTCTGATGGTTATTGTGGGTGAGCAAACCTTTGCTTTACCACTGGCTGGGGTGAGTGAAATTTTCCATCTTGATTTAACAAAGACCAACGTTGTCGATGGGCAACTGACAATTATTGTCCGTAAAAAAGCGATTCCATTATTTTATTTACAACATTGGTTAGTGAAAGGAGCCAATCGCCAAGAGCGTAAAGCAGAAGGTCATGTGGTTATCGTACAGATTGGTACTAAGCAAGTGGGCTTTGTCGTTGACTCATTAATTGGTCAAGAAGAGGTGGTGATAAAACCTCTCGATGCTTTACTGCAAGGTACACCAGGTATGGCAGGCGCAACAATCACTTCTGATGGTGGCATTGCACTGATTTTAGATGTACCAAGTATGCTAAAACATTACGTTGGCTAATAATAGTTAGGCTCAATAATTTTAAAGTGCAGCTAATATGCTGCACTTTATGGCATAAATAACAAGAGAGTGCTAATGGCAGTCAAAGTATTAGTTGTTGATGATTCAAGCTTTTTTCGTCGCAGAGTAAGCGAAATATTAGAGCAAGACAGCGACATTCAGGTAATAGGGTTTGCTGTAAATGGCCGCGAAGCAGTTGATAAAGCGCGTGAGCTAAAACCAGACGTTATTACAATGGATGTTGAAATGCCGGTACTTGACGGCATTAGTGCTGTTAAAGAAATTATGGCAGCAACGCCTACGCCAATATTAATGTTTTCTTCGTTAACCCGAGATGGTGCAACAGCCACGCTAGATGCACTTGACGCGGGGGCGCTTGATTTCTTGCCTAAAAAGTTTGAAGACATTGCAAGAAACAATGAAGAAGCGATTGCCTTACTACAAAATAAAGTAAAGGAAATAGGGCGTCGCCGTATTTCTCGTTTTACACGTCCTTTGACTTCACCTCGTCCGGCGTCCCCGACACCTGCAACTAGCACGCGAAGCGGCGGCATTGTTCAGCCAGATCGTAGTTTTAGCCGTTCAACTCC
The DNA here is from genome assembly GCF_053628915.1 of Pseudoalteromonas sp. MBR-15. Taxonomy (NCBI): domain Bacteria; kingdom Pseudomonadati; phylum Pseudomonadota; class Gammaproteobacteria; order Alteromonadales; family Pseudoalteromonadaceae; genus Pseudoalteromonas; species Pseudoalteromonas sp. MBR-15. The sequence continues at coordinate 264,796 of NZ_JBRJHH010000004.1, read as the reverse complement.
CGCAGCGCCTTCGCCGTCGAGTAATGTTAGAGCGTCAGGGAAGCAGTACCAAGTTGTTGCAATTGGCACTTCGACAGGTGGCCCCGTTGCGCTGCAAACAATATTAACGCAACTACCTGCTAATTTTCCGCACCCCATATTACTTATTCAACATATGCCGGCTGCATTCACGCCAGCGTTTGCTGCACGTTTAAATGGCCTGTGTAAAATCAATGTGAAAGAAGCACAGCAGGGTGACAGACTGATGCCTGGCACTGCGTATTTAGCACCGGGTGGTCAGCAAATGCTGATAGAGGGACGTGGCTCTGCACGCACACTGCGTGTGTTTGAAGATGACAGTCCGCGTATTACCTATAAACCCAGTGTCGATGTGACATTTGCCAGTGCTGCAAAAGCATTTGGTGGTGATGTATTAGCGGTAGTGCTGACTGGTATGGGGGCTGATGGTCGTGATGGTGCTCGCATGCTGAAGCAAGTGGGAGCCACTATTTGGGCACAAGATGAAAAAACCAGTGTGGTTTATGGTATGCCACAGGCCGTTGCTAATGCGGGTTTAGCCAGTGAAAACCTAGCTCTTAATGATGTTGCTACACGCTTAATACGTGAGACTGGCTGTGGATAAGCTGTCTTTTCTTGGATTAATCGTTGCTATTTGTGCCATAACCTTCGGCTACGCGCTTGAGGGAGGGGTTGTCAGTGCTTTGTTCAATGGTCCTGCCTTAATTATTGTACTTGGCGGAACTTTAGGTGCGGTCATGCTGCAAACACCAGGCAGTGTGTTTACTAAAACGCTGAAAATTAGTCACTGGGTGTTTTTTCCGCCTTACCATGACGTGGACGCCGCGATTGAGCAAGTGAAGCGGTGGTCACAAAAAGCGCGTCAAGAAGGGTATTTAGTTTTAGAGTCTGAAGCGCTTGCGCACCCAGACCCCTATGCTGCAAAAGGTTTAAGCTTGCTTGTTGATGGCGCCGGCGAAAATAAGCTCAGAGATACGCTAGAAATTGATTTAATGCTTGAACGCGAACGTCTGTTAGAAGTAAGTCGCGTGTATGAAGCAATGGGCGGCTATAGCCCCACAATTGGCATATTAGGGGCCGTGCTTGGCCTTATTCAGGCAATGCAATTTATTACTGACCCAGAAAAGTTAGGCGCAGGCGTTGCAACGGCGTTTATTGCGACGATTTACGGCGTCGGTTTAGCTAATTTATTGTTCCTGCCAATGGCAAATAAGCTAAAACAACAGATTGAACAAAAAATGCTGTATCACGAATTACTTGCTGAAGGCATTATTGCGATTGCTCAAGGCGAGAGCCCACTCAATATTGAACTTAAACTTGAGGCGTACCGTGTCGAACGTCCAAGCTTAGTCAGTGAGTAAGTTTTTATGATGCGCCGTCGTATGCGTCATACCACTCAAAAAAGCCAGCACACAGAGCGCTGGTTAGTCTCTTATGCGGACTACATGACTATCATGTTCGCTTTTTTTGTTGTTATGTACGCTATCGCTATTAGCAAGAATGAAGATTTTCAGATTTTGTCTGATTCGCTTGAGCAGGTGTTTGAAAAGTCAGCTCGCAAACAGGAGCAGGCAGGCACAGGCGTCAATGGGACGGGTATTTTAACTGACCGTGTGACCCCTGAAAACGACATTTTGTACGGTGAAAGTATACGTAAAGATGAGCAAGGCCCCGAGTTACTCGACGGTCAAAGTGAAAGCAGCAATATAGATAAAAAGCACTTAGGTAAACCCCTTGATAGCTTGCTTACCAAGTTACAATCGGCATTAATCGATGAAATTCGGGATGGTGAGGCTAGTTTAGAGCTTCATCAAGATTGGCTTATCATAGAATTGAGCTCAGGCATGTTATTTTCATCGGGTAGCGCAGTTGCACAACAACGAGCAAAGGAAGTGGTTGCTCTAGTTAAAGAGATTATTGCCCCAGTTGATAACTATATTCGCGTTAGAGGCTACACTGATAATGAAGGTATCCGTAATGAAATGTTTCGTTCTAACTGGGAATTATCTGTTGCACGTGCCACGTCTATACTTGTTGAGCTTGAAAGTTTAGGAATAAACCCTGCACGAATGGCAATTGAAGGGTATGGCCAATATTCACCGTTTGCCAGTAATGATACAGCACAAGGTCGAGCTGAAAATCGTAAAGTCGTGGTGGCATTATCTAAATACGGTTTACCGCCAGAGCCAAAGCAGAATAATGATCAACCAATGGATGTCGCACCTGAAGAGCCTGCTGAAATTGAGTTGCCAAGCAATGATAACACCATTAAAGTGATTCAATTACCCCATGGTGGGATTCGAATTACCACGCGCAATGAACAATAATAAGGTGTGATGTGAAAATTTGGACAGTAGCGAATCAAAAAGGTGGAGTAGGGAAGACAACAACAGCTGTTAGTCTTGCTGGTATTCTAGCATTACAAGGAAAGCGCGTTTTACTCATAGACACCGATCCGCATGCGTCACTTACTTATTATTTTGGCATTGATTCAGAAGAGCTGGAAGTCAGTGTTTATGATATTTTTGCCCGCGGCAATAGTATGGCAAGTGAAGAAATTTTACAGGCGCTGTGCCCTTCAACGCTTGAAAACCTTGATATAATGCCCGCGACCATGGCCATAGCAACGCTTGATAGAAGCATGGGCAACAAAAATGGCATGGGCCTTATTTTAAAAAAAGCACTGGCTAAAATTAGTGAGCATTATGACTACGCTATCATTGACTGCCCGCCAGTCCTTGGGGTGCTAATGGTTAATGCATTAGCTGCCAGTGAGCGAATTTTGGTTCCTGTGCAAACTGAATTCTTGGCATTGAAAGGGCTTGATAGAATGATGCGTACTATGGAGTTAATGCAAACTTCACAGTCGAAACAATACCAATATACAATTATCCCTACTATGTACGACAAGCGGACTAAAGCATCCCTTGAAGCCTATAAAACGTTGCAGGATAATTACAAAGACAAAGTGTGGTCTGGCGTAGTGCCGGTGGATACAAAATTTAGAGATGCGAGTTTGGCACAACAAGTGCCGATTCAATTTTGCCCTCGTTCACGCGGGGTTTTTGCATATCGCGCGTTACTTGATTTCTTAATTGCACAAGGTTAACGATGAGTAAGCATTTATTTGCCAATGAAAAAGTGATGACCCAATACTTGGGTGCCTTGCTGTGCGAAGATGAACCTGCTGAACAAAATCTAGAGCCTGTTGCAAAATTACTGGAGCAAGTAAAACAACCAAAAGTAGATATTGCTCCGCCAGAAGCGGCACCTGAACCCGAAATACCCCTAGTTGAACCGACTAAAGAGCTTGAGAAAACCGAGAACCAAGCTAATATCAAAGATATAGTCGAGAAATCTAGCAATGACATTGCAGCTAAAACGTCATCTGAACGTCAAGAAGACTATTTTGATGGTGAGTTTCAGGCTTTATTTTTTGAGGTGGCAGGGTTAACCCTTGCAGTGCCGTTAAAAGCATTAGGCGGTATCCATCAACTTGCAGAGGTAAACCAATTATTTGGTAAGCCTAAGTGGTTTAAAGGGGTCATGCTTAACCGCGATGAAAAACTGAATGTGGTAGACACCGCTCGCTGGGTTATGCCAGAAAAGTATAATGAAAAGCTAGAAGAATCACTAGATTATCAGTATTTAATCACCTTAGGTGATAGCCAATGGGGATTGTTGGCTGAAAAGCTCGTAAATAATATTACGCTTCGCAAAGAAGATGTAAAATGGCGAGCAAAATCAGGTAAGCGGCCTTGGCTTGCTGGGGTTATCAAAGAAAAAATGTGTGCCTTGATTGATGTTGAAAATTTATATCAATTGCTAGAGCAAGGCTTAGACAGCCGTGAGCAGTAACTATTATTACGGAGTAATAGCATGAGTGAAGAAAGACTACTGTCAGCGAATAAAAATGCTGATAGCAACGATGAAGTGTTACAGTGGGTAACCTTTAAACTTGAAGCAGAAACGTACGGCATTAACGTAATGCAAGTACAAGAAGTACTTCGCTATACCGAAATTGCTCCTGTACCAGGCGCGCCTTCTTATGTACTGGGCATTATTAACTTGCGTGGTAATGTTGTTACGGTTATCGATACGCGTGCACGTTTTGGCTTAATGGGTGCAGAAGTAACAGACAATTCTCGCATTGTTATTATTGAAGCCGAAAAACAAGTTATTGGTATTTTAGTCGACAGTGTGGCTGAAGTTGTTTATTTACGCAGCTCTGAAATCGACAGTGCGCCAAATATTGGCACAGAAGAGAGCGCTAAGTTTATCCAAGGCGTTTCAAACCGTGATGGTGAGTTATTGATCTTGGTTGATCTGAATAAGCTATTAAATGACGATGAGTGGGACGAGCTGAGCGCACTATAAAGCGTTTGGAAATTATATGCTGTTATACTCCTTGTTTGGTGCCTCAATCCTACTTGTATTAGTGTGTTTGGGGCTTATTTTTGTTAATAACAATAAACAATCCGCGGCTATTCAAGCAAAGCAAAAACAACTGCAAGAAACTCAACAACAACTGAGTATTCTGCGTAGTGAAGTGGCTGAAATGCGCGCAGGAATGCTAAGTATTGGCAAACGTGTTGTCGCAGTGGAAGAAAAAAGCCAAGAGCTTGAGCAACTGCAAGACGCACAAAAATATGATGATCCTAATGCGAAAATCTATTCGCGCGCGGTCAAAATGGTTGAACTGGGTGCTGATCTCGAAGAGATTATTCACGAATGTGAACTACCCAGAGCTGAAGCTGAGTTACTTATGTCGCTTCATAAACAAAAAGGTGCTTAAGAGCACCTTTTTGCCAACTTGCACTAATGCTTAATCATTTTGAGGGATTAAACCTGTCGTTAGCTGCGTTAAAAAATGTCTGATTTACGACTGCATGGGTGCAGGAGGTAGGGCAGGAGCAATTGCCGAGAACAACTAAATAACGACATTTTTGCCTTGCCATCGACACCATTTTTTACCTGATATAGATTATACCAATCCGCAAAAATACTTAATCATTTTGAGTGATCAAACCAGTCGCTACCTGCGTTAAAAATTTCTGATTTAGAACAACTAAATAACTAAATTTTTGCCTTGTTATCAACGCGGTTTTATTGCCTCAAAATAGACCACTTAATTAAGCGGAATGGTATTACTTAATGATGTGAAAGGACGTTCCTTTTTAAGCCTGAATATTTAACTTGCCTTGAAAATCTTGCCAACCAGGGGGGAATTTACCGCGTAAAACATAGGAAAAGGCAATAAGCTCAGCAATCACATAATAAAGCTCCTTCGGTATCTCTTCACCTAACTCAAGATGTGACAGTGTTTTTGCTAAATCAGCATCTTGATGAACTAAAATGCCTTTTTGTTCGCCAAGCTTCACAATTTCTTCTGCCAGCTCACCAAATCCTTTACAGGTTACTTTTGGCGAGTTTCCAGCTTCGTAGAGAAGACCAATGGCTGACTTATGTGTGTATTGTTCGCTCATTGAATATTAAACCTTTATGTTGATGATGGCATGCGATTTATAAAATGCCTGATGAGTCGTTGCACCTTGTTTTAAACTTAACTCTCCTACATTTAAACCATGACTAGCGAGCTTATGGCGCAGTGTATCTAAATGCGGGTGCGCTAGAGCGGTTACCTCTTGCGACGATGCAAGCAATTGGCAATCGACCGCGGTATCCATAACCTCAGCCGTTACTTGCAGTTTACCAAGCGTTGCAAAGTCAAAGTTTAACCTAACAAACCACACATTCTTGCTCTCGAGTTTATTTTTACTGGGTTTTTTGTATTGCCCAAGACTTATCTCTGTTTGCCCTGTTTCTGGGGGGAGTTTCATGGGTAAGAAAAATTGCGCGAGGGCGCTGGCATCTTGTTGCTGGTTAATCGGTGTTGCTTGCACTTGAGTGAGCGCTGTTTTTACTTGGCTTATTTCTGCGGCCATGGCTTGCAAGCTAGGTTGTTGAAGCTGTTCGAGTAACTTATTACTGTTCACGGCTTTAAAGTTAGGTACTAACACTTGTAAAAGTGCATCAAGCCCTGTTTGATTATTAAAACTAAGATTTGTAGGGGCTTGGCTTACGATGGGGGCCGCGAGTGTGGTTATAGCTAATTGTTCAAGCCCTTGAGTAAAACTGGCTTGTTGGCTTTGAGGTGTCAAACTTGAGGGCCTTATAATGCTCAGTAACTCACGCTCAATGGTTGAAGGGTGTACATTTTGATTTGATATCATTCTATTAAATGTTTGATTCACCAATCTATTTAAATCGACTGAGGGGGATTTGTTCTGCTCACTTAGTTCATTGATTTTTTGACTCAGCTGTACAGGAAGATCACTGACTGCGCTACTTTTGGTGTTAGGTAAAGGCAGTAACTTTGCAATTAACGCCGCCTCTAAAGGCCTAATGGGTTGTAGTGGTTGCGCTAAGTTAGGCTCTTTCAACGCTAAATAAGGTGGCTGCATTTTTAATGTATTACCCGCATCTGTCAGCAGTTTGTCTAACTTGGGGTGTGTCAGCGTTGGTTGCGTTTTGAGACTTGCTACATTACTTGGCGGCTGGGTTAGTGTCACTTGGTTTGCTGCAACAGATTTAGCGTGAGGCTTTATTAATGGCGACTCTGTCCCCTGAGTTTTATTAGCCTCAGCGGGGATTAGTTTTTGTAATTCAATTGCTTGTTGACTATTGATGCGTGGAAAAACACTTGCTTTAATCAATTGAAATAGCTGAACAAGTGGCGCCGATTTAGTAAAGCTAACAGGCAGCATCGGGTTTTCGGCCAGCGCTCGTATTGTAGCTGTTGTCCCTGAAGTGTTGGCTAAGGGGGCATGAGTCTTTGGTGCATCAGCCACAGCGGTTGCTGATATTGACTGATGGAATCGTGTTTCGTTTGGCCTGTTATTTTCAAAAGCCGCGAGTTTTACAATATCGAGTCGTTTAGCATTAAAGCCAAGCTGACTGATTGAGTCGGTTTTAGTATTCAATGCAGCATCAAGTGAATTATTTGTGGCTTTATTTGCAGCGGGTAGTTTTTCGAAATAACGAACAGCATCGGTTATGCGCGTTTTTAGGTCGGCAAAATTGCCTTTTAACCATGAGCGAATCGGTGAGTCTGTTGTGCTTAGTGGCGTTAATTCAACATGCTGTTTAGGGGAAGCATTACGCTGGCTTTGCAGTGCTTGAATAAAGGTCTCTGCGAGAGAATTTTTAAGTGTTATTTGCTGTGCAGACGCTTGGTTAATAAGCGTGATAGTGTCTTTAATTGCTTTAGGTGTCATTATTAAACTAAGCGGGCTTAACTGCCATTGAGCTTGAATATTTTTTACTTGCTTAGAGGGCAGTGTATTTAATGGCACCGTTAAGGAGGACGTTGGCTTTTCAGGTAAGTTCAACTGCACTTGTTGCCCAGATAGCTTTAGGTTTAGCTCAGGTGTGAGTTTTGCCAAAAGTTCTGCGACCTTTTGCTGGCTAATACTTTGTTGGTGAAGTGAATCACCAAAACGGTTAATGATTGTCAGCGAAAACTCGTTGTGTTTATTGCTGGCAGGCACTATCACAGCCTTGAGTGGGGTTTCTGTTTTTAAGAGTGCTGCAAGGGTGTTATTGAGTACAAATTCAGTGTTGAGTACGGGTAATTGTAAAGCCGGCTTTGTTGCAGCAAGGTTTGCAGGTAAGGGGGCTGTTGTATGTGAGTCACCCTGTGTTAACAGATTAAGTAAAGCGTGTAACTGAGGCGCTTTACTCAGCGTCATTGTTACGGGTAAGGGTGATATTGTCAGTAGTTTACCATCGCTGCTTAATTGAATGGTTGCGGCTAAAAATTTCTCAAGTTGTGGGTTCGCTTGTTCTGTCGATAAGCGTAAGGTTTGCCAGCTGTTATTAATTAATACATCCATTTGCACAGTATGTTTAGTTACAACAATATTGCGTGCTGTTAAGTGCTGTTCTGTGAGTGCTTTTAACGCGTCGTTGGGGTGTTGTTGACCAGCCGAATGTATGCCTTTTGGATCAAGGTTTAGGTGAGTGGTGAGAGTCAACTGGCTTTGTTTATTCATTATTTTAGATCAAATATAAGTTAATCGTTATAAAGCAATATTCGTATTACCCTATCATTATGGTAGACTAACGCCTAATTTTGGGTATAGAGAATCATCATCTTGTTACACATTAAGGCCGTCACCTGCATCAAGCAAGATCGTTGTTTGTTTGCGGATCTTAATTTCAGCTTGAAATCGGGGCAAATTATGCAGTTAGCTGGTCCGAATGGGGCTGGTAAAACATCATTATTGCGTATTATTGCTGGTTTCGCTATGCCAGATGAGGGCGATGTTTTATGGCAAGAGCGCTCAATTGCAAAATACTACGATGAGTATGCGCAATCGCTTTTATTTATCGGTCATAAAACAGGTGTGAATAGCCAACTGACGGCGCTTGAGAATGTGGCATTTTGGCTAAAGATTAATGGTTACGATACACCGCAAGATCTCTATCCTATCTTAGCCAAAATTGGTTTAGTAGGACTTGAAGATGTGCCAGTACGCATGCTCTCCGCAGGACAGCAACGTCGTGTGGCTTTAGTGCGACTATGGCTAAACAGTGCAAAGTTATGGATTTTAGATGAGCCATTTACAGCACTTGATAAAAGCGGTGTGGCATTTTTACAAGCACGATTCGTTGAACACTTAAATGCTGGTGGGGCTATTCTTCTCACTACGCACCAAGATTTAACGACACAGTTTAGTGACCTTAAAACGGTGACTTTGGAGTATCGCCACTGATGGTAAAGCAGCACTCTTATTGGCAACTGTTCTCTGCGGTTTTTTCAAAAGATCTTAAATTAGCGTTTCGTCAGCGTGCTGAAATCGTTAATCCTATTCTATTTTTTCTGATTGTTATCACTCTTTTCCCACTGGCGATTGGACCTGAACCGGGTTTATTAGCACGAATGGCACCGGGTATTATTTGGGTCGCCGCATTACTTTCAACCATGCTTGGTTTAGACAAACTTTTTCGTGATGATTACCACGATGGCACATTAGAGCAGCTTATAGCTTCGTCATACCCGTTACCTTTGACAGTATTAGCTAAAGTGGCTGCTCATTGGGTGATTACAGGGCTGCCTTTGGTATTAATGACGCCAGTTTTCGCTTTGTTATTAAATTTAGAAAGTTCAGCACTTCTTGCTACAGTGCTAACCCTGTTATTGGGCACACCTTTGCTAAGCTTTATAGGCGCAATCGGTGCTGGACTCACGGTGGGTTTACAAAAAGGCGGCATTTTAATGAGTTTACTTGTGTTGCCTTTGTATATCCCAGTATTAATTTTTGCAACATCTGCTATCGACACCAGTTCAATGGAGCTTGCGTATAGTGGACAGCTTGCAATCCTTGGCGCCATGCTAATCGTTGCGATTTTAGCTGCGCCAATTGCCATATCGTCAGCATTGAAAGTGAGTGTAAGTTAATATGTGGAAGTGGTTACATCCCTACGCAAAAGCAGATCGTGCTTACCAATTGTGTAACACCTTACTGCCTTATTTCGCCGTCGTGACGGTGGTGTGTATGATTGTTGGATGGGTCTGGGGGCTGGCTTATGCACCTGCAGATTACCAACAAAAAGACAGCTACCGAATTATTTTTATCCATGTCCCATCAGCAATCTTATCGATGGGTGCTTATTCCTCTATGGCGATTGCCGCAGTGATCGCATTAGTATGGCAACTACGTAATGCTGAACTTGCAGTGATTGCAATTGCGCCTGTTGGAGCGTGTGTAACAGCAATCGCATTAATCACCGGAGCAGCCTGGGGTAAACCTATGTGGGGCGCTTGGTGGGTGTGGGATGCACGCTTAACGTCAGAGCTTATTCTGTTATTTTTATACTTAGGTGTGTTGTCGCTATACCATGCTTTTGAAGATAAGAAAGCCGCAGGGCGAGCCGCGTGTATTTTGGCCATTGTTGGGGTAATAAACCTCCCTATCATTCACTTCTCAGTTGAGTGGTGGAACACCCTTCATCAAGGTGCCACAATCACAAAGTTTGATACAAAAGCGATTGATCCAAGCATGTTTTGGCCATTAATGGTGAATATTGTTGCGTTTGCTGCCTTTGTCGGGACTGTGACGTTGATCCGTCTTAAAAATGAAATATTACAGCGTGAAAAGCACCGTCCGTGGGTGCGTCAAATGCTTGAGCGAGGTTAATCATGCAGTTTGATTCTTTTGCAGATTTTATTGCCATGGGAGGCTATGGCTTTTATGTGTGGTTGTCATTTGGCAGCTGTGCATTAATTTTACTTGGTATTTTAGTGAGTTCGTTAAACGATACGAAACGTATTTTCTCTTCAGTTAAGCAGCAAGCACAACGAGAAGAGCGCATTAAAAAAGCGAAGCAAGAGGCAGGGCAATGAATCCAAGACGTAAAAAACGCTTATTAGCTGTTGTCGCCATCATTTTCGGTGTGGGCGCAACGATTGGTTTGGTGCTATATGCACTACAAGAAAACATTAATTTATTTTATACGCCGAGTGAGCTTGTTGATGGTAAAGGCCCTAACAAAGAAAAGCCGCACATAGGTCAAAAATTGCGTATTGGCGGTATGGTTGTGCCAGGCTCTGTTGTGCGTGATGAATCAAGCCTTAAAGTCAGTTTTAAACTGATTGATACAGGCCCAATGGTGACAATTAATTACCAAGGCATCTTGCCAGACTTATTTCGTGAAGGCCAAGGGATTGTAGCCCAAGGGGTGCTTGTGAATGCCAACGAAATTGATGCGTTTGAAGTACTCGCTAAGCATGATGAAGAATACATGCCTGCGGAAGTTGCTGAAGCAGTGAAAGGTATCAAGCACGAAAAACCGACCTATAACTTAGAAAGCGGTAATTAATATGATCCCAGAACTCGGTTATTTTTCACTCACACTGGCCATGGTGCTCAGTGTCTTATTGTGTATTTTTCCATTGTGGGGTGCTCATACTGGTAATTTACGCCTGATGCGTGCTGCGCCCTCACTGGCAGTGGGCCAGTTTGTGTTTGTACTGCTCTCTTTTGCTGCGCTTATTTATGCCAGTTTAACTGATGATTTTACCGTTTCGTACGTAGCCTACCACTCAAGTAGCACCTTACCTTGGTATTACAAAATTACCTCGACGTGGGGGGGCCATGAAGGCGCTATTTTGTTGTGGTTAGTGATGCAAGCAGGGTGGACTGCGGTTGTTGCAATGCGTTCTAAATCATTGCCTTGGGTATTACGTGCGCGTGTACTGGGTGTTTTAGGCTTTTTAGGCGTGGGCTTTATGCTTTACACCTTGTTAATGTCGAGTCCATTTGAACGATTACTGCCTTATTTCCCAGTTGAAGGGCGAGATTTGAATCCACTTCTTCAAGACCCTGGCATGATTATCCACCCGCCATTACTTTACATGGGCTATGTGGGTTTATCAGTGTCATTCGCGTTTGCGATTGCTGCACTCCTTACCGGCAAGCTTGATAATACGTGGGCAAAATGGTCTCGACCTTGGACAATGACAGCGTGGGGCTTTTTAACGTTTGGTATTACTATCGGCAGTTGGTGGGCATACTCAGAACTAGGCTGGGGTGGCTGGTGGTTCTGGGATCCAGTGGAAAATGCCTCGTTAATGCCGTGGCTTGTTGCCACCGCGTTATTGCACTCATTATCGACCACAGAAAAGCGTGGTGTATTTAAGTCGTGGACAGTACTACTGGCAATAGCTGCGTTTTCATTGAGCCTATTAGGCACCTTTATTGTGCGTTCAGGCATTATTGTTTCTGTGCATGCGTTTGCCTCAGACCCTAATCGCGGTATGTTCATATTGGCCTTTTTAGCGATTGTTGTTGGTGGCGGGTTGAGCCTGTATGCACTGCGCGTTTCTCAAGTGAAAAGTGAAGGGCGTTATAAGTTTGCATCACGCGAAGTGGCACTGTGGCTTAATAATATCTTTCTCGTTGTAGCGACTTTAATCGTTCTGTTAGGTACGTTGTTACCTATGATCCATAAAGAGCTTGGTTTAGGCAGTATCTCTATTGGTGAACCATTCTTTAACAAAATGTTTGCTATTTTACTTGTTCCATTCGCTATTTTAATGGGAATTGGGCCGCTACTACGATGGAAACAAAATAAGTGGTCAATGCTACAAAATAAGCTTGCGTTATCAGCAGTGGTCAGTGTTGTTGCAACTGCTACATGGCTGTACTCAAGCTATGATGTTGTGGCGCCAATCACGTTTATAGCCACAACGCTGGCGATATGGATTTTTGTCACAACGCTTGTTGATTTAGTGTCAAAAGTGACTATTCACACGACCTTGTCTGAGGGCTTTAAACGTCTAGGCTTGAGTTATTGGGCAATGGTATTGGGTCATGTTGGTTTAGCATTTGTAATTGCAGGCGTTACCTTAACCTCAGCGTACTCAGTTGAGCGCGATGTATCGATGAAGCCGGGTGATAAAGTCGCGCTTAATGAATACCAGTATCGTTTTGACGGTGTTAAAGCAATCCGTGGTGCGAATTACAGTGGTCATGCAGGTGTGGTGACCGTGTTTAAAAACGACAAGCAAGTAACCGTCTTACATGCAGAAAAACGTCGTTACGACATTGGCATGCAATTTATGACAGAAGCTGCGGTTGATGCAGGGTTTACTCGTGACTTGTATTTAGCGCTTGGTGAGCAACTTAGCCAAGGCGCGTGGTCGTTGCGTATTTACCACAAACCGTTTGTTCGTTGGATGTGGCTCGGTGGTGTTTTAATTTCACTCGCGGGTTTCTTAGTCTTAGGCGATAAGCGTTACCGTCAAAAATCATTGAATGAGGAGGCCGCAGCATGAACCGAAAGTTGTTAGCATTAGCGCCTTTGCTGGTTTTTGTTTTACTGTGCGTATTTTTGTACCAAGGCTTATTTGCTAATCCACGTGAGTTGCAAACAGGGCGCATTGGTCAAGCGATGCCTACTTTTAATTTGCCTGATTTAATGGATGAGTCTAAACGTTGGACAGACACTGATTTAAAAGGTGAGGTGTATCTTCTTAACGTATGGGGCACATGGTGCCCAACCTGTTTGGCTGAATTAGGCTACTTAACTGAGCTGAGAGAACAAGGCGTTAAAATTATCGGCTTGTACTATGAGCAAGGTTATGACCCTGACTTTGACGGTCAATTTGATATTAATGCGTTACGTGACGATGTCACGAGTATGCTCAATCGTGCTGGCGACCCATACCAGTTTAATATTTTAGACTTAAAACGCACCTTGGCTCTCGACTTAGGTGTATCGGGTGCCCCCGAAACCTTTTTAGTTAATAAACAAGGTACTATTTTACTTCACCATACTGGCGATATTAACCCGCGTGTATGGCGAGCTAAGTTTGCACCGTTAATGCAGGAGCTACAGCAATGAGGTGGGTGATTTTTTTAGTAAGCTTGCTGATCACGGTGAGTGCTTTTGCAGAGCAAGATAAATATCAATTTGATAATAACGAACAAGCAGCGCGTTTTAGTGAGTTAACGAAAGAGCTGCGTTGTCCTAAGTGCCAAAATCAAAATATTGCCGATTCAGATGCCGTTGTGGCAAAGGATCTCCGTGATAAAGTGTTGGCGCTCGTTAAAGATGGCAAAACCAAAGAGGAAGTGATTGATTACATGATTGATCGCTATGGCTATTTTGTTCACTACGATCCACCTGTTACACCAGCAACTTTAGTGTTGTGGGTGTTACCTGTATTGATTGTGGTGCTGGGTTTTGGCTTTATTGTTTTGCGTCAACGTAAAGCGTCAGTTAAACAAACTTGGACAACAGAAGACGAAGCGTTACTCGCTAAGTTAATTGAACAAAATCAACGTCAGGAGCAAAACTAAATGGCATTAATGTGGGCTTCTTTTGTTTTACTCACACTGATTGCATTGCTGTTTGTTGTGGTGCCGTTTTTTAAACGCGAACGTATTCAACGCCTTGATCACAATGCAAACTCGGAATTGATCCGAATTTATTACCAACGTTTAGAAGAATTGAAAGCTGATTTAGACAACCAGCGTATTGATAAAAATATGCACGGTGAATCGGTTATTGAGTTAAAGCGTCGTTTATTAAACGAGCTTTCGCCAGAAAAAGCACTGAATAGTAAAGGTAATAATCGTATTTTTGCACTAACCGGAGCCGTGTTTTTAATTACATTAACGGTTATTTTCTACAGCTACACCGGCAGCCAGCAACAGATTAAAGGCTGGCACGATGCCATGGCAAACTTAAAGTCATATGGTGAGCGTGCAGTAATGCAAAGTGGTGAGCCTTTGACAGCAAATGAGCTACAAGCGTTTGCGTTAGCACTGCGTACTAAGCTTGATCAAAGCGGTGACGATGAAGTGGCTTGGATGCTGCTTGGACGTGTTGCTATGTCGTTGAATGAGTTCGACATGGCGATGCAGTCATTTGATAAAGTGTTGAAAATGAATCCTGATAACAAACAAGTGCTGATCAGTTACTCTCAGGTACTTTTAATGGAAGGCAGTGACGCAAACATGTCACGTGCTGCAAAAATGTTATCTCGCGTGCTCAAGGCTGAACCCACCAATATCGATGCTATTTCATTGTTAGCACTTATTGCGTATGAGCGTAAGGATTGGTTGCAAGCTAAAACTGCATTCGAAGTGTTACTTGCTAGTATGGAGCAAAATGATCCCCGTTATCCAATGATTGCGGAGCGTATTGCTGAAATTGATGCACATTTAAATAATGAGCAACAAGTCGCAAGCGCTGGTGCAGTCAATGATAGTAACAGCGAGATTAAAATCACGGTCAATTTAGATGAATCACTTAGCAATAAACAACCTGAAAATGGCACTTTGTTTATTTTCGCAAAAGCAGCCAGTGGTCCACAAATGCCATTAGCTGTTGTGAAAATGACCGAGTATAGCTTTCCACTTGAGGTGACCCTCAGTGATAGTAATGCCATGGTTGATGGTTTAAATTTATCGAGTGTCGATAAAATTATTTTAACCGCGCGTTTATCAAAAGATGAGACTGTGGTAACTTCTAGCGGCGAGTTGGAAGGCAATTCGGATGTCTTAGAGCGTAAAAACGTTAAAGAATACGCGTTGCTAATTAATGAGTTAATACCGTAAGGATAGCCGATGTTTAGGCACAGTATATTTTTTATCTTTTTTGTAGTGCTAGCAGGATGCGCACAAATTCCTGAAGAAAAAGTTGATGAGCGTGACCCGTTACAGTCATTTAACCGTCCAATGTACGATTTTAATATGGACGTACTCGACGCGTACATTCTTCGCCCTGCAGCGGTTGGTTATGTGGCCGTTACGCCTATGCCTGTTAGACGCAGTATTGTGAATTTTACCGATAATATCACTGCACCAACAGACATGGTAAATGCGGGTCTTCAAGGCAAGCCTGGTAATATGGGAATTAGTCTGGCACGCTTTTTAGTCAATTCAACGGTCGGTTTGTTGGGTCTCTTCGATGTTGCTTCATCACTGGGGTTAGAGATAGTGGATGAAGATTTTGGCCAAACACTGGGTGTTTGGGGAGTTGGTGATGGTGCCTACTTAATGATCCCAGGCATGGGACCAAGTACAGCCCGTAATTTAACTGGTGATGTTGTCGATAACGTCGTATTACCAGAAATAGCCCTGACTACACCGCAAACCGTCTTGGTTTTTGTTTTAAAAGCAGTGGAGGCCCGTGCCTCATTGATAAACCAAGAAAGTTTATTAAATGAGTCGCTCGATCCGTATATCTTCGTAAAAGATGTCTATTTTCAGCGCCAGCTCTATGAGCTTCACGATGGCAATCCCCCCATCGAAAAAGAGCCTGATGACTTTGATGAAGATTTCTTAGAAAATCTTTAAAAAGTATCCCATAAAAAATGCCAGCATGAATGCTGGCATTTTTTATGGAGATGAAGCGGGGTGGTATTAGTCGCCAAACACAGCCATTTGTTCATTCGCCCAGTTAACAGCGTCATGGTATGCATCGGGAACTTCTTCAGGCTTCAGACCAAGTGCTTGCTGTATTTCATTGGCGTTTTGCCAATTAGCTTGCTCATATTGTTTTACCAGGCGTAAATAACTGGCTAAAAGGCCTTCGTCTTTAAGAAGCGCAACTTTAATGTCGTTTGCCAACGGCAACTTATTCATTACGCTAGACATCTCTTCATCTAAAATAGCGTCCATTAAGGACATCATACCGGTTAAAAATGCCATTCCTGTATCACGGAATTTTCCGTGACTGATTGCCAATAACTCTGCAAATCGAGCACGAGTGAGTGATAATCGAATAAGCTCTGCAGGCTTATCAGCAGCCACTTGTGCAGCAAAAAGTAGCGATAAGAAGCGTTTAATTTCTTCACTGCCCAATACAATAAGTGCTTGTTTAATAGTGCTTATTTCTGCACGGCGTTTAAACGCGGCTGAGTTTGAGTAACGTAATAATTTATAAGATAAATTAACATCACGCTCAAAGACTTCAGTGATTTTCTTAAGGTTTAGATCAACACTCGATGTTTCGTATAAAAGCTCAGCAAGTGCCATCTCTGAAGGAGGCAGCGTTTTACTTTGTACCATTTCAGGTTTTGAAAAAAAGAAACCTTGGAAATAACTAAACCCTAGGTCGAGAGCAAGTTGATACTTTTCGTGGGTTTCTACTTTTTCAGCAAGTAATTTTATATGAGGGAAAGGCTTTATTGCCTCAATTACCTCTTTAATTGACTCGGCCTCGGAGCTTAAAAAGTCGATTTTAATAATATCGATAAACGGATAAAAATGACGCCAAACAGGTTGATGAATATAGTCATCAAGGGCAAGTGTATAGCCTTTTTCTTTTAAATCTTTGACTAAAGCAAGCAGGCGTTTTCCAGGTTGAATTGTTTCAAGGATTTCGACAACAACGTGGTCTTTACCTAATAACAGCGGATAGCCTTTTTGTAAGGTGTCTAAAGTAAAGTTAATAAAAGCGGGTTTATTGTCGGTTAAATCTTCTAAGCCGAAATTAAACTGGCTCCCTTCAATAAGCCGTGAAGTTGCTTCATCGCCATCGATGTCTGGAAACACATTATCTACACCATCCCGAAAGAGGAGCTCGTAGCCTATGAGTTTCTTTTCCTTATCTAAAATCGGTTGGCGCGCAGCGTAAAAATACATAATTGAAGCAAGTCCACATCTGTTAATTCATTTCCTTCCCGCAATATATTGCATTGAGCTTAAAATAGCATTAGTTAAATAAATTTTATGCGGGAAACGTAATTTTATTCTCTTGTTCAAGACCTTAAGACTAAGATAAATTGTGCTTAAATTCTATAACTTGAATTAAATATCAGAAAAATTGTTAGCAAACCGTTGTTATTGTAAATTATACAGCTCATCGGCTTAATTGGAGTTGTGGGGCACAAGCATGATATAGTCGTGTGTGATACCGGCTTTTATCCCAATAATGTCTTAAAACTAAGTAACTTGCGAGTCATTATTTGGATTAGAAGCCTACATTGATTAATTTTTGGAGGCTGATTTGGAAACAGGAATGATAATTTCGTTAGCATTGTACTTCATTGTTATGTTGGGAATAGGGCTTTATGCCTATAAGCAATCAACTGACGATGTATCGGGTTATATGCTAGGTGGGCGTAATTTATCACCCAGTGTAGCTGCGTTATCGGCAGGTGCGTCTGACATGAGTGGTTGGCTGTTAATGGGCCTGCCAGGTGCAATGTATTTATTTGGTTTAAGTAAAGTTTGGATTGCAATAGGGCTCGTATTAGGTGCTTGGGCAAACTATTTCCTCGTAGCGCCGCGATTACGTGTGTATACCGAAAAGGCGAATGACTCGATTACTATCCCAGACTACTTCGCTAATCGATTCGATGATAATAAGAATATTCTTCGCGTTATTTCTGCCATTGTGATCATTGTTTTCTTTACTCTTTATACCTCATCAGGTGTTGTTGCCGGTGGTAAATTATTCGAAAACTCATTTAATATGAGCTACGAAATGGGGCTCTATATCACCACGGGTGTTGTGGTTGTGTATACCTTGTTTGGTGGATTTCTTGCAGTAAGTTTAACGGATTTTGTGCAAGGCTGTATTATGTTTATTTCGTTATTAGCTGTGCCTATTGCGACTTTTACAATGCTTGATCAGCCTTTCATGGATACCTTGGCTAATGCTCGCTACGACCTCTTATTAAGCTCACCCAAAGAAACAGAAATTCATGCACTTAACATGATGGATTGGTTTGCAGGTGGCTCGACAATTGCGATTATTTCGGCAATGGCTTGGGGCTTAGGTTATTTTGGTCAGCCACATATTATTGTTCGCTTTATGTCAGTGCGCTCTGTTAAAGATATGCCTACCATGCGTCGTATTGGTATGTCTTGGATGACATTGTCTGCAATTGGTGCTGTATTTACTGGTTTATTCGGTGCGGCTTATATGCTTGAAAACCAAATGCCAATCGACGATAAAGAAACAATTTTCTTAGTTTTATCTGAACTCATTTTCCACCCACTGATCGCAGGTTTTCTCCTAGCTGCAATTTTAGCAGCGATTATGAGTACTATTTCTTCGCAGTTATTAGTGTGTTCGAGCTCTTTGACTGAGGATTTTTATAAAATTTACCTGAATCGCGACGCGTCTCAAAAAGAGTTGGTATTAATTGGTCGTGTTAGTGTGATGTTGGTTGCCGTTTTTGCTATCTACTTAGCTTATGACCGTGATAACTCTATATTAGATTTAGTGAGCAATGCATGGGCAGGGTTTGGTGCTGCATTTGGACCGTTAGTGTTGCTTAGCCTTTATTGGAGACGAATGAACCTACAAGGGGCAATAGCGGGAATGGTTGTGGGCGCTGCGACAGTGCTGTTTTGGATTTATGCACCGATTACGATTGATGGTGAAAAGTTAAGTGCCATTATTTATGAAATTGTACCGGGCTTTATCTTATCAAGTATTGCCATTGTGGTCGTTAGCTTGAATACATCAGAGCCAAAACAAGAAATTACACAATTATTTGATGAAGTTGAATCGTCACTTTAGGACGCTAAGTGTCATTCTTTAGAATGTAATTAAAAAGGGCAACATAAGTTGCCCTTTTTTGTGTTAATTTTTTTAACTCTACTTTAAGAGTGACCGGTTACTTTGATGAATAATATCCGCTGCTAAAGTAAGGGATATTAACTGGCTGCTTTTTCTTTTATATCAGCGACTTTATCTGTGTCAGCTGATTTGACTTTTTTCGGTTTGCTAGGCAGTTCTTTAGCGCCTTTTAGTACAGCCATAAATTGGTCTTTTTCTTTTGCTATTTCAAGGGCTAGAGATTCAATTTGTTGCTCACTTAATGGTACATCTACCTTCTCAAGCATGAGCTCTAACGACTCAGCGATGTCGAGCATTTTATCGTACGCATCAGCTTCTTTTTTGGTAGTAAACGTCATGCGCTCGACTCCGTTTCTTTCTACAACATATTTAACAACAACAGCCATGATTTCTCCTGCATTCAAGCGTGGCATTTGCAGCGTGTAATCGCTACTTTGATTACTGTTTTTATATACAGTAATCGTTTGGGGCCGAATTTGCAAGCTGCGTGTGTGTATTTTTTATGACATTAATTTGACAAAAAGGCATAAATTGACTTTATTTAGTTTGTCACCAAATTAGTGACGAATGTAATGGAATTAGTGTTCGGTGACGAGACTATTTAACAGTCCACGTAAGGACATCATGGAGGAAACAATGAAGTTATTATCAAGTTTACTATTTGCAGCAAGTCTTGCATTACTGCCGGCGACTCAGGCACTCGCTGAAAAACCAGCTGAGTCAGTGCAAACAAAAATTCAAAAAGTGAGTATCAATAAAGCCACTGTAGAGCAACTTTCTCAGTTACCTGGCATTGGTAAATCGAAGGCTCAAGCCATTGTTGAGCATCGTAAGAATCAAGGCCCATTTAAATCAGTTAAGCAACTGAAAGAGGTTAAGGGGATTGGTGATAAATTATTCGCTAAAATAGAAGGAAAAATTTCGCTTTAACTAAATAGTAATTTAAACAGGGCGTCTATTCGCCCTGTTTAAACTCTTGTATCGCTTTTCGCAGGTGAGGTTGAGCGAACATATTTTCAACCGGCGTTGTGATTAATGGGTAGCTTAATCCCGCTAATAATAACCAAGGTAAAAGCATCCAACCTTCAAAGTAGGCAAGGCCTAGAAACAAGGGCGCTAAAAATGCCAGTTTGCACACAGATAAAACGATTTTATGCATTGGGCTTAAGTGGCTCAGTGCAATTGCTATTATCTGCTGACGCTGCCTTACTTTAAAGGTCTTTAATTCAGGAATTTGACTGCTAAAAAAGTAAATCATTACAGTGACTTTTTGACTAGTAAGCGGCTTGCTAAAACCCCGACAAAAACAATTGAATATGCGGCAAAGATGACTTCCATCCATGCGGGCATACTCATTGACGCAAATTGCCAATCAATGTTGCCACAGTCTCCTGTTGCTGCGAAAAAGTGCGGGATCCATTCATGTAGGGGCATGAAACTAGGAAAATTTGGCTCAAACGCACAGCTAAATGCAAATGGATCTGTGTTGTTTTGCATAGCAATGTGCTCTTTTGCGATAAAGTAGCCCCAAATGGCAGAGACTCCCCACGTTGCAAAGGCGATTAATCGGTAGGTTACAGCGTGTGGGTTTATTGCTCCAATGATACCCGCGGCTAAGAGACCAAGCATCGCTGTGCGTTGGTATATGCACATAATACAGGGTTCTAGACCCATATTATATTGAAAAAACAGGGCTGTTATTTCAAATGCGAGTGCCGTTAAGGCTAATAATACCCAAGGGGTTCTTTTGTTTGCTAACTCAGCTAACCAACTCATGAAAAATCTCATTTCTAATTGTTTTCAAGATTATGCTTAGGGACTGCGCAGGGTGCAAGTGCCTGCGATGAATATTCGTAAAAACAACGCAGATAAATAGTAAAGGAGCCAACGGCTCCTTTACTTAATGTGTATGAATGAAGGTTAAACACTCACAGCTTGTAGAGATTCACTTTGATAACAACCCAGTACGCGTGTGTATTGGGTATGCTCTTTTAGCTCTTCTAGCGCTTGTTTTACATGTGCATCATCTAGGTTTGCTTCTAAATCAACGTAAAACACTTCTTCCCATGGATTTCCTGGCACTGGTCGAGACTCTAGTTTTACAAGGTTAATTTGATGGTGTTTAAATATCATTAAGGCATCTGCAAGCGAACCTGCTTGCTGTTTAGTTGCCATAATCAAACTTGTTTTAGTGGGGATTTGTTTAGAGACTTGCAATGGTTTACGTGCAACAACAATAAAGCGGCTGTGGTTTTCACTTTGGTTTGCAAGTCCAGACTTAACAACCTCGAGGCCAACATTTTTACCCGCTTGAGCAGAGCCAATGGCCGCACTATTCGGGTTCTCAACTGCGGATTGTAGCGCGTGAAATGTCGAATCACAGGTTTCATGTTGGATATCACCGAGCCCTTGCACAAAACGACTGCACTGTGCGAAAGGTTGTGGATGCGCATATATTTTATTGATGTGTGAAAGCTCAGTGCCCGGTATTGCAAGTAAACAATGCTCAACACTGTGAGTGACTTCACCTACAATAGAAACTTGGGCGTGTTGTAATAAATCAAAGACTTCATTGATACTGCCCGAACTTGTGTTTTCAATTGGTAACAAGCCAAAGTCGGCTTGGCCATTTTCAACTTTCCCCGTGATTTGCTCAAAGCTCGAGCAGCCTATTTCTATGACCTTACCCGGGCGGCGGCTAAAGTATTTATGACACGCTAATTGGCTGTATGAGCCCTGACCACCTAAATATGCCACACGATGCGTTTCGCTCATTGCATCTGGGTTCAGGCTTTTTTGTAACATGGCCTGTTGATTTAATACGGAGTCTTCCAAAATAGTCTGGAACACATTATTAATGTAGTAGGCGTCTAACCCCAGCGACTTTCCATAGCTTATTAGCTTTTCAAGCAATGCTTGTTCGCGGGCTTCATCGCGAATGGGTTTATTGTTGGCAATTTTATATTCAACAACACTGTGACTAATACGTCGTCGTTTTGCGAGTAATACTAATAAATCGGAATCTATTTCATTGATATCGTGTCGTAACGCATTTAATGCATCGTTGCTCATGTTGGTTTCCTCATTCCAAAACAGTGCACAAACAAAAAAGCCTCCCAAGAGGGAGGCTTTAGCTATTCGGTGAATTTATCTCGCAAACAGTTAAGCCTCCTCTATCTAAAGAAGCTAAAAAACGAAAAATAAGTGCGAGAAATAATGTGTTTCATCCAGTTAATGTAAGAAGTGTCGTTTATAAAGTCAACAGCATATCGAAGGAATTTGCAAAACACATGGATTAGTTATGAAAATTCATCAATCTTCATAAAAAATTTATAAATCTAAAAATGAATCTGGTATATTTGTTTTTGGATAATAAATAATAACAATTATTAATAAGGTAGTCCTGTGGTGTATCGACGCCCGCCATCTCGTTTTGGTGTGAATTCGTTAAGTATGAAGCTATCGCTGCTGATTTCTGCAATTTGTTTAATTGCGGGTATTTGTGCAGCGGCATTAATGCTTAAATCAGAAGAAAAACAGCTCGTTTTTGAAGAACACGAACTTTTAAAGCATTCGAGTGAACGCTTAAGTCGTCAATTTAACGGCTTGATAAAAACAAAAACAAATATTGCTGAACAAGCGAATAATGTCGTTACTAGCCAGTTATTACTTAACGAGTCTCACTTGCAAAGTAATCACAATGCCGATATTAAATTTGCTGTTGATGGCAGCATACGCAGTACGTCTGCAGATGGACTCTCCGCCGCTTTTATTCCTCAAGATAACTATTCCGCTTTTTATAAAAGGCTGATTAACGATTCCGAGTCATTATGGAAAATAGTGTCACCGACACTTATTCAAGATTTCTTTAATTTTTATTTAGTCAGTAAAGATAATTTTATACGTATCGCGCCACCAAACTGGGCACTCAATGTACCTGCTGAGTTTGATTTTACAAAAGGCGAAACATTTAACTACGCACAAGAAGCATTAAACCCAAGCCGAGAAGCAGTCTGGTCAAAAGTTTACTACGACACCATTTGGCATAAATGGGTGGTGAGTGTATTGGTTCCGGTTTACCACAATAATGAATTTTTTGGTGTCACAGGCAGTGATATTGCGCTAGAAACCTTACTTGCTCAATTACCAATAGGTGATCGCGAGCAACATTTATTTGTGTTTGATGCAAAAGGACAGTTACTTGCGCATCCCGACTTAGATAAATCGACATTAGAAGAATATGGTCGCGAAGGTAAAAAACTACTGACAAAAGACTTTGTTAATGCGGATTTACAAACGCTCGTCTCAGAGACTATTCGTTCTAAATTACCTGAATCTGCAAATTCATTTGTGCAAGGCGGCGAAACACACATTATCAATATTCGTAAAGTAGAAGGCCTTAACTGGTACATTGGTATTTATAAAAAGCGTTCTTCGGCGTTGTCTGCCTTAGAAGAGTTAAAAGTTAAGTTTTTTGGACTGTTTATTTTATATGCCATCTTAGTCGCACTGTTGTTACATCAAGCGCTTTACCAGCTTGTTCTGCGCCGTATCCACTCGTTAGTTAATGCCGTTGTCAGCTTTGGCAAAGGGCAATTGCAAACAGAGTTTCCGTACGCAAATAAAGATGAGATTGGCACCCTCAATGGCTCATTTAAAGATATGGCGATAGAAATCAGAAAGCTAATTGATGGTTTAAATCAGCGTATCAGTGAAAAAGAAATTGCCGAAAAAGCGGCTAACCGATTATCAAAAGCGGTGGCATTCTCTGGAACCGGTGTTGTCATCACCAACCAAGATTTTGAAATTGAGTACGTCAATCCGAAAATGGTTGAGATGACTGGGTTTGAAGAGCGCTACTTTATTGGCTCGCCTTTAATGAGCATCATATCGCAAGAAATGGCCATTTTGGTTGACGACATAGATGTTGATTTAAGAAGCCGAAATTATTGGCGTGGCGATACACTGTTACAAGCCAATGAGCGCCAATCTGTATGGGTGTCATTAAGTATTTCGCCGATTCGTGAAGATGGCGGAAAAATTACCAGTTATGTTGCATCAGCGCAGGATATTTCGTTTGTAAAAGAAAGCCAACGTAAGATGGAGCAGTTAGCTTATTTCGATACACTAACCGGACTTGCCAACCGAACGTTCTTTAGAATGCAACTACGTAAATCGATGGCGCTTGCAGAGCGTGGGCATTATGCGTTTGCGTTATTTTATTTTGACCTAGATGAATTTAAGCGAATTAACGACACTTTAGGTCACGATGCTGGCGATCAGTTATTGGTCGAAGTGGCTAACCGTTTGAAAAAACGTTTACGCACAGAAGATACGATTGCCCGACTCGGGGGCGATGAATTTGCCGTACTGTTAAGTGGTATTGAGCATCAAACACATGCAATGGAAGTGGCAAATACGATTCAAAGAACGCTCAATGAGCCAATCAAACTTGGTAATAATGAAGTGATTATCAGTGCGAGTATAGGCATTACAATGGCACCATTTGATAGCCAAGAAGAAGATCAATTACTTAAACATGCCGATTTGGCTATGTATGAGGCGAAAGCAAAAGGACGAAATACTTTCCACTTCTACAGCCAAGAATTAAATGCCGCTGCGAATGAACGGTTGTTCATTGAAAATGAGCTACGTAATGGCATTCGTGAGCGTCAGTTTGAGGTTTATTATCAACCTCAAGTTGATAGCCGAAACCAGCAAGTGGTTGGCTATGAAGCGCTTATTCGTTGGTTCCACCCTAAAGAAGGCATGATCCCACCGACTAAGTTTATTCCGATTGCAGAGGCAACCGGTTTAATTGTTGAATTAGGGGCGTGGGTTCTTCAAGAAGCGTGTGAGTTTGCTGCGCGCTTAGCGAGTAAAAACCTAAAAAATAATATTTCAATCAACTTATCGGCACGCCAGTTTAAAGACGCTAATTTGGTTTCGACACTCGATAAGATCATTAAACAAACAGGGGTTGAGCCTAAGCGACTTCATTTAGAATTAACTGAAAGTATGTTGATGGGGCATGTTGAAGCGGCAATTTTGCAGTTGCATCAGCTTAAAGCATTGGGCGTATCAATCTCTATTGACGATTTTGGCACAGGTTATTCATCGCTGAGTTACTTGAAACGTTTTCCTGTTGATATTCTCAAAGTCGACCGCTCATTTGTAAAAGATATCCCTGAGGATACCAATGACATGGAAATCACCGCGGCGATTATTGCTATGGCGCAAAAGTTAAAGCTTAATGTTGTTGCTGAAGGTGTCGAAACGATAGAGCAAGTTGAGTTTTTACAAAACAACAACTGCTATATTGTACAGGGTTACTATTACAGTAAGCCGGTGTCTGAAGCGCAGCTGCCAGCACTTTTTGAGCGCTTAAGCCATATAGAAGACGTTAATTAAAAGGGGGCTTTTTAGCCCCCTGCGATTTTAACTTTAAATTTGAGCGCTTCGAGAATCGCTTTAAGCTTTTCTCGGTCGTCGCCTTGAACCTCAATAATACCGTCTTTTACTGCACCGCCTTGGCCCATTTTACTTTTAATGGTTTTGGCGAGCTTTTTAAGATCATGTTGTTCAGCGTCAATGCCAACAACAAGCATGACACCTTTGCCTTTACGTCCTTTGGTTTGACGTTCAATGCGAAGGAAGCCATCTTTAAACACCTTACTTTGCAAAGGCTTTGTTTCTTTAGGTTGCTCAATGCGTCCAGTGGCTGTTGAATAAACTAGATTATTATCGCTCATAGTGGATCTCGTTATAAAAGCTTGCCTAAATGATAACAAATTTCCTCTTAAGTGTTTTAATTTTTGGCTTATTTCTTCTAAGCAGTTATATTTAGATATGTCTTAGAAAAGATTTGTTTATTAGGAGTTTATTATGAGTTTGACGCGCAGCACTTCTGCTGATGGCGCTATTTTAACTGTACAAATCAAAGGAAAGTTTGATTTTAATCTGGTGCAATCTTTTCGTCAGGCATACGCTGACTTAAGCGATAACATAAATAAGATTGTAATCGATTTAAGAGAAACTGATTACATGGATAGCTCTGCGCTGGGTATGTTACTAAATATGAAAAAAAACCTTACGGGAAAAGTTGATAATATTCAAATTAGTAATTGTCAGCCGCAGCTAAAAAAGATTCTGCAAATTTCTCGTTTCGATAAAAAGTTCGACATTGATTAATGCTTAATATCCTGGTTGTTGACGATCTTGCTCTAAATCGTCGCATGTTAACCGTGATGTTAGAGCAACAAGGCTATCGAGTTTATAACGCTGAAAATGGCTTGATGGCGCTAAAATTACTGGCAGAGCACAGTATTGATATTGTGCTACTTGATGTCATTATGCCGGTTATGGATGGCTTTGAAACAGCTGCAATAATAAAAGAGCGTTTTAGCCAAGTTTATCTCCCCATTATTTTTATTACGTCGCTTGAAGACGAAGCCAGTTTTGAACGTTGTTTAGCGGTAGGCGGAGATGATTTTCTTCATAAGCCGTTTCAAGAAGTGATTTTAAACGCAAAAATTAAGGCGCACAGCCGAATAAGAAACTTAAGCCAAAAGGCGCGAGAACAAAATTTACAACTTGAGTATCACCAAAATCAAGTTGAACGCGAACACGAAATCGTTGAGCATATCTTTAATAATGCGTTAGAAAATCAAAAGCTATTTACGCAACACCTCGATTTTCATCTTTCACCCGCTGCCATGTTTAATGGTGATATGTTCCTCGTCGCGCAAAGTCCCATAGGCAGTTTATATTGCATGCTTGGGGATTTTACCGGCCATGGCTTAGCGGCTGCAGTTGGGGCCCTGCCAGTATCACGGGTGTTTTATACCATGGTGAGTAAAGGCATGTCAGTGAGTGATATTGCTGCTGAAATTAATGCTGTTTTGGCTAATTTATTACCTGGGCACATGTTCTGTGCTGCGACAATATTAGAGCTTAGCCATTCTGGACGCAGTTTATCTGCGTGGCTTGGCGGCTTACCTGACACCTATATCATTAACGATAAAGGCGAAATTACACGTACCTTAGAGTCCCAGCATATGGCACTGGGAATACTTGAGGGAGATGAATTTGAACGCGGTCTAATACATATCGAAGTCGAGCCAACCTCACGCGTTGTGATGGCTACCGATGGCATTATTGAAACGGCCAATCCTCAAGGTGATTTTTTTAGCGAGACGCGTTTTAAAGAAGCCTTGTGTTCAAAAGAAAACATTACAACAGCGCAGGTGTTAGAGCGGGTAAATAAATTTGCGCAAGGTAACGAACAACAAGACGATTTGAGTTTAGTGCTATTAAATTGTTTACCTGTTCCTGAACCAGAACAAGCGGCAGAGCCTTTTTCTCCTTTACCGTTTAATTTTTCTTTGAGCCTGAATTCAAAACAAATAAAAAGCACAGATCCGGTGTTAGAGGTTGTGGATGTGCTCACCCAAGTAGCGGGCTTGAATGCGCATCGCGCAAATATATTTTTAATATTGTCTGAGGCATACAATAATGCTTTAGATCATGGGGTGTTAGGCTTAGATTCTGAGATTAAAAATCAAGAAGATGGTTTTTTAGTTTATTACCAAGAAAGAGACACCGCACTTGCCACTCTAAGCGACGCTTTAATTATTATTGATATTCGTTATTGCCCAGATAACTTAGCGTTGTATTTTACGGTGTGTGATTCTGGAAATGGCTTTGCTAAGGCGCATGCCTCAGATCAAAGCTTAACGCGAGAGCATGGTAGGGGGTTAAGTTTACTAGGTGAAATAGCCTCTCATATTTCATTTAATGCCGCTGGGAACCAAGTCGAAATTTGTTATCAATTATCCTCATCAAGCACTAGCTCACACTAACAACGCATGTTATGATTCTGCCATTATAGATGTTTGGATGGCTAAATGATTTCAACTTACTTATCAATTGCGCAGCTTGATTTACCAGAAAACCTTGTTGCTGAGCAATTATCGTATCTAGAACAATACCTAGCAGATGCAGAGTTACCTGAAGTACGCTGGCAGTATCAAATTCCTGAATTAGGTGAAGGTGGTGCCTGTAGTCTGTTTGGTTATTTACAGGATGAGCCATTCAAGCTGAGTGATTTTGTCGCTAATAACGCAGAGAACACTGCTAAGCTGGCAAAACTACAACAAATTATTGATTTTGTTGTTGAAAAAACTCAGGTGGACTGGTTTGGTATTTATCAAGCGACAGCAACGGATGAAGGTAAGCAGTTATTAAAATTAGTTTACCATGGTGCCCCAAGTCGTCCTTTGTTTCCTATAACAGAGGCCTTTGCTAAAGGCAGTAACAATGTGCAAGTCGCGTTATCTAAGCGTGGCCGAGTTATTAACAATGTTGCTGATTACCTTGCCAAGGGGGGTGAATATTATACGTGTGATCCCAACGTGAAAGCAGAGACATGTTTGCCGCTACTTTCACAACAAAATGAGTGCTTAGGTATTATTGATGCTGAAGCATTTAATAATGATTTCTTTGATAAGCAAACCCTTGCTTTACTGGTGGCTTGTTGTATCAAAATTCCTCAACTCTTGGTCTAATTTAACTAGTAATTAGGCTGGGTTTTTATGTTAAGCTAGTGGCAACGCTAACCCCTATAAAAAGAGATAGTCAATGTTCTCAGAATTAAAACCATTACCAACAGACCCTATTCTTGGCCTAATGGCGGCCTTTAAACAAGACACAAATCCAAATAAAATTGATTTGGGTGTCGGTGTTTATAAGGATGAGCAAGGCAATACGCCTGTACTTAAAGCGGTTAAAAAAGCGGAAGCGTTTCGTTTAGAAAACGAAACCAGTAAATCGTACATTGGCTTGGCGGGTAACTTAGATTACTGCCAAAAAATGGAAAACTTATTACTGGGCGAGCATCCAGCACTATTAGCAAACCGTGTACGCACAGCACAAGCACCCGGTGGTACAGGTGCGCTTCGCGTTGCGGCTGAATTTATCAAGCGTTGTAACAAAGACGCGACAGTGTGGGTAACAACGCCAACATGGGCAAACCACATTAGCCTATTTGAAGCGGCTGGTTTAACAGTTAAAGAATACCCTTATTACGATTACGAGAATAAAGACCTGTTATTCGATGAGATGATCAATACCTTAAAGCAAGTGCCAAAGGGTGATGTTGTGTTATTCCATGCATGTTGTCATAACCCAAGTGGTATGGATTTAAATGCAGAACAATGGAGCACGGTTGCAAACCTTGCTGTCGAAGTTGGTTTTACACCTCTTATCGATATCGCTTACCAAGGGTTTGGTTCAAGCTTAGAAGAAGATGCTGCAGGCTTACGTAAGTTAGCAGCAGCCGTCGATGAGATGATCATTTGTTCTTCTTGCTCGAAAAACTTTGGCTTATACCGTGAGCGTATTGGTGCATGTTCTATCATCGCCAAAGATGCGGCAACGGCCGATGTGTCAAATTCTGTGCTATTAAGCGTTGTGCGTAGTATTTACTCAATGCCTCCTGCTCACGGTGCTGATATTGTAAGCACTATTTTAAGCAGCACTGAACTGACACAAATGTGGCATGATGAGCTTGATGAAATGCGTAACCGTATTAATGGTTTACGTACTCTAATTAAAGAAAGCCTCGCAGCGAAAGGCATTGCGCAAGATTTCTCATTTATTGACCGTCAAAACGGGATGTTCTCTTTCTTAGGCATCAATAAAGAGCAAATTGATCGTTTACAAAAAGACTATTCAATCTACATCGTTGGCTCTAGCCGAGTAAATGTTGCTGGTATCAGTGATACAAACATTGACTACTTTGCTAACGCAGTTGCTGATGTATGCAAATAAGACATTAATGTATGTCAAAAAAAAACCGCACGACGTGCGGTTTTTTTCTATCTGCTGTTTCGCTAATGTAGCCAGCGAATGGCACTGTTGAGCATACTGTTATAGCTATCAAGCGGTGCGCCGATACTGGCAATGAGTATTGTATCTGCTCGCTCACCTCGGTTTATATGTCCAGCAAAGCGTTCGTCGCTGAAATCTTCAGCGCCAGTGCCAAAGGGCTGTTCATCAGATGGGACAATAAAGACTGTCATTGGGCCAAAATCAGATTCAAATACTAAATGCAGGCCTTTTTTACCTTGGAAATCACAAAACGTAAGGTACGTTACTTTACCTGGTAGCTCATCTAAGTGCCCGCCGATCGTGGCAAACTTTTTGTTCACATAGGCAAGATCAATTGCCTCGTGTTTATCAAGCGATCCAATCTCATGGTATAAATGTGCAAAAGCATGTTCACCGACACTGTAGAGAGTATGTTGTTTGTTGGTGACAAAGAAAATACTTACGGCAATCAAAAACGACGCTGCTGCGGCTAAATAAAGGCGCTTAAAGGCGAATCGAGATTTTGCCTCAATAATTGTGTCAAGTGGTTGCTCAGCCGTTTGCTCCTCAGCCGTTTGCTCTTCAGCACGCTGCTCCTCAGCGGCATAGGTGTTTTCAATAATGCGTGCGGCAAGGTTTTCGGGCACGGGTACATTTAATGCGCTGTGAATTTCATCATCAAGTGCTCGCACATCATTAATAAATGCGTGTTTTTCTGTGTCCTGCTCGGCAAACGTTTCAAGGTCCTTATCAATCGTGCTTGGTTCGGCTAGGATGCGGCGGCGAAACTCGAGTTCATCCATTACTTTGATGCTCCTCTAAGTTGGTCATCATCACTGCTTAAAGCCTCTTTAAGCTGGTTTCTGGCACGAAAAAGACGTGTCATAACGGTATTTTTATTTAAATCGAGGATCTCGGCAATCTCATCGCCAGAACACCCCATTACAACTTGTAAGAGTAATGGTTCTCGATATTCATCTGCTAACTTTCCAATCTGTCGTTGGATCACTGTTTGTTCCATTTCAGCGTCTAAGGTTGTGCTTCTTTCATCTACTAGCGTCTCGTTTTCAACGTCGGCGTAGTCAAATTGTTTACGCTCAAAACGACGGGCGTTTTCGCGCCTTAGTATGGTTAAAAGCCAGGGTTTAACCGCGTGCTGATCTTGAAGCGAATCCAAGGCACGCCAAGCTCTCAGGAAGGTTTCCTGCACTAAGTCTTCGGCAACACTTTGATCACGACACAACCAATATGCAAAGCGAAAAAGCTCACTGTGGTAGATATGAACCAGCGCTTCATATCGCTTCTGTTTTTCTGTCATAGTAATTAAGACCTGCCTATCAGAAAAAAAATTTCTGATATTATTTATTATTTTTAATAACAGCTAACCTCAAGATTAGCTGTTATTTTTCATTATTTTATTACTATTAATTGATTTTAATCGTAAAGATTTTTCAATGTCTGATTTTGCGCCGCCGATTTAGGGTGTTTTTCAGCCTGGTTAAGCTGATTAACAATCAGCACTAAATCAGGTTTTTCATGCGATGAACTATAGAGTTTTGCTCGTAATTTGGCAATTTCAGTGTTTAATGATTCATCGTTTAGTGTGGCTAACAGTGAGTCTAAAGCCCCCGTTGTTTTTCCTGTGTGGTGTTTTGCATAGCGACTTAATGCACTATAAAACGCAGTGTATTTACCTTGCTTAGCTAACTTTTTAAGCTCGGGTAATAAGGATGAAGTCGTCGCTGAAGTGTGCGTTGACTCTCCTGTTGATTGAGGGCGTTTTTTAAAATACAGCACCAGTGTCACTAACCACAGTATGTAACCGGCAACGGCAATAATTATCAGCCAAGTTGGCGTACTTAACTGAGTAACGACAGCTGGTGTGCTGTTATTTAAGCTAGGCGTGGCTGCTTGCTCTGTAGGCGCTGTAACAGCTGCTTGAGGTGGCGTGAGCGGGTTAGTGCTTGGTACGACGGTAATCGAGCGTGCAGGGATTGTTGCATAGCTTATACGATTAATTTTAGTGTTGAACCAAGGCAGCTTGATTTCGGGCAGTGTATACGTTCCCGGGGTTTGCGGTAATAAAGCATAAGAGGCTGTTTGCTGAGAAATGACGCGGCCATCGCGAACAAGGTGATTGTTCTCTTTTTCGTCAGGGTAGCTTCTAAAACCTTGCACTTGCGGCATATCGATATCAGGAAGCTGCTCTTTAGTCACGCCCAGTGCCGTTAAAGTAATGGTGCGCGTAATCGGGGTGCCAACTTCTACAGTGTCATCTTTTGGTTGCCATTGCTCATCAAGGTTAACCAGCTCACTTGGCAACCAAGCACCAGAATAGTTATCAGGAATCGGTTTGATTTCTGCGTCAATATCTTCGCCCATCGCAGAGATTTCCATTTGGCGATAGTTTTGACGAATACGGCCATTAAACACAGGGGCTGTTATGGTGTGAATGCCACTTTTTTGTGGTTGCACTAAGTATTCTCGGGTGATCACTAAATACCGTTTACCGTCAATCAGTTCATAGCTTTCTGATTGTTTGTTAATAGGGGTTAGTTCAGCATCTGCCATGACTGGTGTCGTTAGGTTACCATCGAGCAGTTCTTTGTTATTGTCTAAGTACAGTTTAACTGTGTAAACACCTGCTTCTTGAACATATAAGTTGTTTGGCTTGAGGCTGGTTTTTATAAACGCATCTTTATTTTGCTCTGACGATTGGCTGCGTTTAGAAACGCTAAGTTGAATTGGTTTTGAACTTACACCTGCGACCGTAAAAGCAGGAATAGTGTAGGTGCCTTCCTTACGCGTCATGAGTTTTACAGACCAATTAGTTTGTTTACTAATTTCGCCGTTAATAATGTTTGTGCGTGAGCTCACACTGGTTGGCCCAACGACAAAGTCTTTTAATAATACAGACGTGTCGGGTTGTTCACTGTTAATCGTGTCGTCTGCAGAAATAGTGAGGATAAAAAATTCGCCCGCAAGGACGGGGTTTTTATCAACACTGGCCTGTAGTTGGGTGGCGGCCCAAAGCGGCGCTGCCGCGATTAGCAATAAACAACATAATAATCGCATTACCATGATTTTTCGGCTCCTCGTGGACGACGTTGATA
Source organism: Pseudoalteromonas sp. MBR-15 (assembly GCF_053628915.1). Classification (NCBI taxonomy): domain Bacteria; kingdom Pseudomonadati; phylum Pseudomonadota; class Gammaproteobacteria; order Alteromonadales; family Pseudoalteromonadaceae; genus Pseudoalteromonas; species Pseudoalteromonas sp. MBR-15. The sequence goes on along the minus strand of NZ_JBRJHH010000004.1, from coordinate 231,686 downwards.
GTTTCGTTTTTGTGCTTCTAACTGCATTTTATTTCTTAATAAGATAGCGGGATCATCGGGAACTTTACGCAGCAACTGATTCAGTTGCTGGGCTTTCTCTTTTTCTTCATTTGTTAGTTCAGCCGCTTGTGCCTGCATAGCTTGTTGTTCAGCTTCTTTTTTAGCTTGTTCATCACTTTGCATCGGCTCTGGCTGCGCGTCTTTTTGCTCGGGTGTTTGCTCAGGCTTTTGTTCACCAGAGTCGGATGGTTGCGCTGATTCAGATTGCATTTCAGGTTTATTTTTTTGCTCGCTATTTGACTCGCTTTGCTCACCTTTCTGATCCGATTGTTTATCTTGCTCAGAGGGTTGTTCACCTTCTTGTTGCTCGCTCTGTTCGCTGTTTTCACCTTGCTGCGAATTATCGCCTTGTTGCTTTTGCTGGTCGTCTTGCTGACCATCCTTGTTTTGTTGGTCAGAATTTTGCTGTTGATCTTGTTGTTGCTGTTGTTGATTTAATAACTGCTCAACAAGTGCTTGATTTTCTTGTGCCTCAGTAAAATCATCTTGTAACTGTTGGGCTTGCTTATAGGCATCAATGGCTTGTTCTAGCTGCCCAGCTTTAGCCAGAGCATTACCGTAGTTATAAAGGCCTGTTGCAGACTTGTCTTGGCTAAAAGCATCAACCGCAGCTTGGTAATTACCTTGCTGATAAAGTGCGGCTCCTTTTAGCTGGGTGTTATCTGTATTAACGGCCTGATCAAACTGCTTTTGCTGATAAGCATCCAAAGCGCGTTGATCTTGGTTTTTAAACACTGCTGGTAACTCTGCGGCGTGTATTTGCTGTTGTGGTAGTAGCATAATAAACATAAAACCAAGCACTAGGCTGCTGCCCCGGATTAAAAAGAGTGCCAGTGGCATTAAAATCAGTAAGCCATAAATACCTGCATCGATACGCCATAACGTTTGGCTTTGTTTTTCGTCTTTGAGACGCTCTGCGTTGGCGCTGGGGGCGAAGGCTTTTATGTCTTGGTTACTGGTTTGATATAACGCAAATTTGCCGCCACTGTTACGAGCAATTGCTGTTAAGCGGCTGATATTAAGAGTGGGAATGACGATTTGCCCCTGTGAGTCTTTCAAAAAGCCGCCTTCAGGTAACTTAATGGGGGCGCCTTGTTCAGTGCCAACGCCGTAGACATTTAAGCGGTAGCTCGATTGAGCAGTAAAGCGACTAATGTCATCGTGATCGAGTTGATCAATGCCATCGGTTACCAAAATAATGTCACCGTCTAAATACCCAGCTTGCTTTAGTAAATCATCGGCTTTTTCAAGGCCATCAATCACGTTTGACCCTTTGCTTGGCATAATATCTGGACTCAAACTTGGAATTAGATTCGCTAACGTGCTGGCATCATTAGTTAAAGGCGAAATAGTAAATGCTGACCCTGCATAGGCCACAAGTGCAGTATCACCCTCTTTAAATAGCTCAATCATATCAAGTGCTTTAAAACGCGCTTGTACTAATCGGCTGGGGGCTATGTCGGTACTGAACATTGAGTACGACATATCCATGACGATAACGCGTGCATTTTTTGCTTGAAACACGGGCACCTGTTTTTTCTCAAAGCTTGGACCGGCCGAAAAAACAATCGCAAGCAGGGTAAATAGCGCCACCAACCAGAGTGGTTGTTTTTGTTTGTTGTGACTTTCGCTCATAACAAATTGTGCAAGGTGCGGTGCAATTAAATCAGCTGGAGCATGCTTTTTATTTCGTACAAATAGCACGCTAAAAATAATCAATGCAGGCAGCAATAACCAAAGTAGGGTAGGGCGAATAAACTCAAAATCCATGCTTAGACCTCCCGTTTAAATTGGCGAATAAAATTAACAAGCAAGGCAAGTGCAATAATGCCCAACGCTGCAAGTAAGGGTAAATAAAACAAGGAGACTTGCGGGCGGAATGTTTGTTCATCACTGCTGATAGGCTCCAGTTTATCGAGCTCTTTATAGATTTGCTGAAGCCCTGCGACATCCTTCGCTCTAAAGTAGAGACCACCGGTTTGTTCTGCAATGCGTTTTAGTAAGCCTTCATCTAGATTACCACCACTCATTCCGCCCATGTTAAATAAGCTAAAACCGCGAGGGTTATCGGAACCTACGCCTATGGTGTAGACTTTTATTCCCTCTTCACGGGCAAGTAACAGCGCGTCATCAGGGTCAAGGTTGCCAGCAGTGTTTTGGCCATCTGTTAACAACACCACAATACGGTTACTTTCGTCTTTATTGGCAAACCGTTTTACCGACAGCCCTAAAGCATCACCAATCGCTGTGGCACGGCCAACTAACCCAATTTGGGCTTCGCTGAGCATTTGGCTTACTGTTTTTACATCGCGGGTTAGTGGGGTTTGTAAAAAGGCGGTATCACCAAATAAGATCAGTCCTAAGCGGTCGCCTTGGCGTTGCTCTATAAAGTCACTGAGTACCGCTTTTACCATGGTCAGTCGATCAACATATTGTCCTTGATACGCCATATCTTGCTCTGTCATCGAACCTGATAAATCAACTGCCAGCATGATATCGCGGCCTTCATTTGGTAAGGTAATTGGTTCATCAAGCCATGTTGGATTGGCAATAGCGATAACCAATAGCGCCCAAATTATCCACTCGACAATCGATACCTTGCGGCCGTGGTCTTGTACGGCTTGATTATTAAGGCCTAACTTAGCAAATCCAGGGATACGCAAACGCAAGTTACCTTGTTGCTTTAGCGGCTTTAAGCGGCTTAATAACCAAGGTAAAGGTAATAAAATAAAGCACCATGGCCAGCTAAACTCAAACATTAATAGGCTCCTTGAGTTTAAAGTTATTGATGGCATGGCGTAATTTTACACCCAGCTTGGCATGGTTATTGTTTGGTTGATAAAGTTGCATTAATTCATCATAGCTAAAGGTGTCGCCGCTAAGCTGTGACAAACTCTGTGACCATTGTGCCACAGGCTGAGCAGCTAATTGTTCTGTGTAGTAGTGACGTGTTAAGCGTTTTAAAATGATATGCAGCGCTTGAACGTCGTCATCTTCGAGTGTGCGACTTAGTTCAATAGCCTGTTTTTTGGCTTTTTTAAATTGGTTATTTTTATATAACTGCACCAAGCCAATAATCAAAAGCACACAGACTATTGAGATTATTAGCCACCAAATAGGCGCAAGTGGCCACCACGCAACCTCTGCGGGTGCAATGACATCATGTAAGCCATCGAGCGGATTTGTTTGCATTGTTACTTTCTCACTAATTGCAGCTCAAGCGGTGTGGCTGCACTGAATGAAATTAAACTCAGCCCCGATTTCTGTAAGCGTTTTAGTCTTTGAGTAAAAGAGTGCTCGGCTGATTTTGCGAAGCGTTCACGGAATTGTTTGTCCATTAATGGTAGGGCTAAATCTTGGCCATTAGCAGACACGGTGACGGTTTGCTTAAATGCTGGCAGCTGATGCTCAAACGGGTCACTGATATGACAACCAATTAGTTCGCAGTGTCTACTGAGCATTTCAAGCTGTTTAAAGCTTGCTTCATCAAGAGCATTAAAGTCTGAGACAATATACACAAGGCTTCCTGGCTTTGCTAAGTGATTTAATCGTTTGAGATTATCGCTGAATAAGCTGGAAGCTGTTTTGTCGATATTGTTAAGTGCGTTGCTGTGAATATCGCATAAATTATGGCAAAGCTTTAATACTGCTTTTTCACGTGATGTAGGTTTTAGCTCATGATGACTGTGTTGGTTGAACACCAAACCACCTATGCGGTCACCTCGTTGGCAGGCCGACCATGCTACCAGCGCACTGATATGCGCAGCTTGCACCGACTTTAATAATAACCGAGAGCCAAATAGCATCGAGTTTGAAAAGTCAGTAAAGACAAAAACAGGACGCTCTTTTTCTTCTTGAAACAGCTTTGTGTGGGTTTCGCCAGTACGTGCTGTTACACGCCAGTCGATAGAGCGTATATCATCACCAGCTTGGTAATGGCGCACTTCGGCAAATTCCATCCCACGCCCCTTATGAGGCGCAAGATATTGCCCAGCTAAGCTGTTTTTGATTTTTACTTTGGGCGCAAGTTCAAGCAAGCGAGCCTTAGCTTTGTAATACATCAACTCTTTGAGTGATAAATTAACGCCTTGACTATGACTTGCAGCTAACCACGCCGCTGTATCAAATTGGCTCGACATAGTTTATGGCACTGCAACCAATTCTAGGATGCGACTGATAACGTCATCCTTACTAATACCATCGGCTTGGGCTTCGTAGCTCAAAATGATGCGATGACGTAACACATTGTGAAGAACCGCTTGGATATCATCGGGGGCAACAAAGTCGCGACCTTCAAGCCATGCATGTGCACGGGCACATTTATCAAGCGCGATTGTGGCACGCGGACTGGCACCGTATTCAATCCAGCGGCCAAGTTGTTCATCAAGTTCTGATGCTTCACGGGTTGCAACAATTAATTGCACTAAGTACTTTTCAAGCGGTTCAGCAAGGTATAAGCCTAAAATTGCTTTTCGGGCGGCAAATAATTCGCTTTGGCTAATTTGCTCTGTACCCGCTTGTTGTTCAGAAATTGCTTCGCCACGCGTCAGACGCAAAATATCAAGCTCATGCTCAGCGCCCGGGTAATCAATGCTTAAGTGTAATAAAAAGCGGTCTAGTTGTGCTTCTGGCAGAGGGTAAGTCCCTTCTTGCTCTAATGGGTTTTGCGTTGCCATCACCATAAACAAGTCTGACAACGGGTAAGTGTTTTTGCCAACGGTTACTTGGCGTTCTGCCATCGCTTCGAGCAATGCAGACTGCACTTTTGCAGGAGCACGGTTAATTTCATCAGCCAAAATCAGGTTATGGAATAACGGCCCTTTTTCAAAGACGAATTCGCTTGTTTGCTGACGATAGATATCGGTGCCTGTGACATCTGCTGGTAACAAGTCAGGGGTAAATTGAACCCGTTGGAAACTGCCTTCAACGCCTTTAGCTAGCGCGTTAACAGCACGCGTTTTAGCAAGTCCTGGCGGGCCTTCAACCAATAAATGACCATCCGCTAAAATAGCGATTAACAGTGCTTGAGTTAATTGAGGTTGGCCGATAATTTGCGTGTCTAAGTATGATTTTAATTGTGAAAATGCGTTAACTGCCATAATAAAAAGACTGTCCTAAAAGCGTGAGTCAAAGTTCATTTTTGTGAAGCGCCAATAAACACTATTCAGTGCCGATAAATTATCCAAGCGATACTGTGATTGGGGCGCTATCAACAAGTTATAAGGATTCAAAAGTCATAACACAAGTGTTAGACAGAAAATCCTAAAATAGTTCGTTATTTTTTAAGGATTTTTAGCCTAGCATATAAATGGTGCTATTTTTTGTAAATAGGTCGAAAAAAGCCTATGGTTGGTAACTTACTATTGGCATTCATACACGGGTTGTTTTAGAATCAGGAAAAACAAACAGGTCAGACCTGTCAGCGGGAGAGCATAAATGTCTGAGCAAAACATACTTAAAACAGCAAAGGGCGATCGTATCGCTATCGTTAGCGGCTTACGAACGCCATTCGCAAAACAAGCCACAGCATTCCATCATGTACCAGCCCTTGATATGGGCAAGTTAGTTGTCAACGAAATGCTTGAGCGCCTTAACTTCGATAAATCTGAAATTGATCAATTGGTATTTGGGCAAGTAGTGCAAATGCCAGAAGCCCCTAATATTGCCCGCGAAATAGTGCTTGGTACCGGTATGCCTGTCTCTGTTGATGCGTATTCGGTATCACGTGCGTGTGCAACAAGTTTCCAAGCAATTGCCAACGTAGCCGAGTCAATTATGGCGGGGTCTGTGCAGGTTGGTATTGCTGGCGGTGCTGATTCATCGTCTGTATTACCAATCGGTGTGAGCAAAAAATTAGCGGGCAGCTTAGTTGATTTAAACAAGGCGCGTACGTTCGGGCAGCGTTTAAAAATATTCTCTAAATTGCGTTTAAAAGACTTAATGCCGGTACCGCCAGCCGTTGCGGAATACTCTACAGGTTTATCTATGGGTCAAACAGCTGAGCAAATGGCTAAAACGCATAACATTAGCCGTGCTGACCAAGATGCACTTGCACACCGTTCACACACGCTTGCGAGCCAAGCATGGGCCGACGGTAAATTAAAAGACGAAGTGATGACGGCACACGTTGCACCGTATAAGAGTTTCATCGAGCAAGATAACAATATTCGTCATAACTCAAGTATTGAAGGTTACGCTAAATTAAAACCAGCCTTCGATCGCCAACACGGTTCAGTGACGGCGGCAAACTCAACGCCATTAACTGATGGGGCCGCTGCGGTGCTTATGATGAGCGAAAGCAAAGCAAAAGCACTGGGTTACAATATTTTAGGCTATGTCCGTAGCTTTGCGTTTTCGGCAATCGGTGTGCACGAAGACATGCTTATGGGCCCAGCCCATTCAACACCCATCGCGCTTGACCGTGCGGGCATCACATTAGCTGATTTAGATTTAATTGAAATGCACGAAGCATTTGCAGCGCAAACACTGGCAAATATGAAAATGTTTGCATCAGATAAGTTTGCCCAAGAAAAGCTGGGTCGCAGCAAAGCGATCGGCGAAATTAACATGGACAAGTTCAATGTGTTAGGTGGCTCACTTGCTTACGGTCACCCATTTGCGGCAACAGGTGCGCGCCTGATCACGCAAAGCTTACATGAACTTAATCGTCGCGGTGGCGGCCTTGCTTTAACGACTGCCTGTGCAGCGGGTGGCTTAGGTGCAGCCTTTGTATTGGAGAGTGCGTAATGACAGATTCAGTATTTAGTTTATCGGTAGGTGATGACGGTGTTGGCGTTGTGACAATTGATGTGCCGGGTGAAAAAATGAACACCCTGCGCAGTAGTTTCGCAGAAGATTTAAAAACACTATTAAAAGACGCACAACAACAAGCTGTTAAAGGCATGGTATTTATTAGTGGTAAAAGCGATAACTTTATTGCCGGTGCCGACATTAAAATGCTTGATAGTGCAAACAGTCGTGAAGATGCATTAGCGCTGAGCGAGATGTGTCAGCAAGCGTTTTTCGATATGAAAAAACTACCATTCCCAACAGTCAGTGCCATTCATGGTGCGGCGCTTGGTGGGGGATTAGAGTTTGCATTAGCGTGTGATTATCGTGTCTGTTCAGACAGCGACATCACGAAGCTGGGTTTACCCGAAGTACAACTAGGCTTATTACCTGGGGGTGGGGGTACTCAGCGCTTACCTAAATTAGTTGGCCTGCAAAAAGCGCTCGAATGGATGCTAACAGGTAAACAAGTACGTGCAAAACAAGCGAAAAAAACAGGCTTGGTAAATGATTGTGTACCGCACAGTGTATTACTTGAAGTTGCAAAAGAGTTTGCCCTTAAAGGGAAAGCGAAAGTAAGCAAGCCTAAATTAGACCGTTTGAGCCAATTGTTAGAGTCAAACCCGTTTGGCCGCAATATTATTTTCAAAAAAGCCCAAGAAAATGTGCTTAAGAAAACAGGCGGTCATTACCCTGCGCCTTTAGCAATTATTAAAGCCGTGCGTGCGAGTGTTGAACTTGATCAATTAAAAGCATACAAAACAGAAGCAGAAGGCTTTGCAACGCTTGTTATGAGCGACGAGTCTAAAGCGTTGCGTGGTATTTTCTTTGCAACCACTGAAATGAAAAAAGAGTGGCGTAATGATGACGCACCAGCCATTAGTAAAGCCGCAGTTCTTGGCGGCGGATTGATGGGCGCGGGTATTGCCCACGTAAGTGCTGTTAAAGCGGGTGTGCCTGTGCGTATTAAAGATGTGGCTGAAAAGGGCATTAGTAATGCAATGAACTACAGCTACAAGATTTTAGACAAAAAGCAAAAGCGCCGTATTTTATCAAAAGCCGAGCTGCAACAAACCATGAGCCGTATTACAGGCACGACAGATTACAGCGGCTTTAAACACATTGATATTGTTATTGAAGCTGTGTTTGAAGATTTGGCACTTAAGCAAGGTATGGTGGCCGATGTTGAGCGTGAGTGCCAAGACACCACGATTTTTGCAAGTAATACATCGTCATTACCGATTGCACATATTGCCGCTAATGCTGCACGCCCAGAGAATGTAATAGGATTGCACTACTTCTCACCTGTAGAAAAAATGCCATTGGTTGAAATAATTCCTCACGCTGGCACGTCTGAAGACACCATTGCGCGCGTTGTTAATTTTGCTCGTAAGCAAGGTAAAACGCCGATTGTGGTGAAAGACATGGCGGGTTTTTACGTAAACCGTATTTTAGCGCCGTATGTAAACGAAGCGGCTAATTTACTGCTTGCGGGTGAACCTATTGAGAAGATTGACCAAGCGCTTGTTGAGTTTGGTTTCCCTGTGGGTCCATTAGCTTTACTTGATGAAGTTGGCATTGATATTGGCTCTAAAATTGCGCCAATTTTAGAAAAAGAATTGGGTGAGCGTTTTAAAGCCCCTGATGCCTTTAATCGTTTAATCGATTCTAAACGTTTAGGTCGTAAAACGGGACGTGGTTTTTATCTTTACGACAAGAAAGATAAAAAAGTGGATGAGTCAGTTTACGAGTTATTGGGTGTGACTCCTTCGCCACGTCTAAATAAAAGCGAAATAGCCAAACGCTGTGTGGCACAAATGCTAAATGAAGCGGTGCGTTGTTTAGATGATGGCATTATTGCCAGCCCACGTGACGGGGATATTGGGGCTATTTTTGGTATCGGCTTCCCACCGTTCTTAGGCGGCCCATTTAGCTATATGGATAAGCTAGGGGCGGCGCAAGTGAGCTCTGAAATGGCAACATTTGCAAACTATAACCCTATTTTTACGCCATGCGATACATTAAAGGCAATGGCTGAGAATAAGGGGCGTTTTTATCAAAGTGCTGAAGAGTCTGTTGTTGAACAACAGGAATCACACCTAGACCCTGTCGAAGTAACGAAAGAAGTGGTTGAAGATGAGCAAGCCTCAGAAGAGCCAAATGCTGAAACAACTAAAAGTTAAGCTGCGTAGTTAACGAGTGACTTTATACTAAAAGTCCTGTTCCTATTGAACAGGGCTTTTTTGTTGCTGTATTGGCTATAAGTTGTATTTAAAGTAGGGGAGTGATTTGCTATAACAGACTTTATTTAGCAAACGACTAATCACCATGACTCTCACCACTGCGCGATTAACTTTAAGACCTTTAAATGCCGATGACTGGCCATTATTTTATGCATTACACAACGATATTGATGTGATTGAAAAGTGCTTTGATAAACCCTCTGAAGCACACGTACGCGCTAAGTTTAATGAACGCTTAAAGCCTTGGTCACCAGGTGGCAATACGCCGTTGTGTTTGGTGATAGTCGAAACCTGCACGGGCAAAGAAGTCGGGGTGACAGGGTTTACGTCATCCACTGTGCCAAATCGCCAAGAAGTAGGCTATTTGCTACTGCCAAACTTTCATGGCCGTGGTTATGCTACTGAGTCATTAAAAGCGGTGCTTGATTATGCTATTCGCGAACACCGCGTTTGTGAATTTAAAGCCGTGGTCACTGAGGGCAATGTCGGTTCAGAAAAAGTGCTGGAGAAATGTGGTTTTCAGTTAATTGAAAAACAGCCTGATGCTTATATGATAGGGGGTATTTTGTATACCGATCATCATTTTTATTTGAATCGCACTGATCACACCCTGTGATCAGTGCTGATGTAACTAGCGAAGAGGTTAAAGGTGCAACTCAATCGCTTTTCTGTCTTTTTCAGGCATGTTTGCGACCACTAGATTAAACGAATTATCAATCATACGTTCAATCTCCCCTTGTGGTACTGTGCCATCTAAAATAACGGTATTCCATAAACGTTTATTCATGTGATAACCCGGGACCACGGATGGGAAAATATCTCGCAATGCTTGGGCTTCATCAGGATCGCATTTTAAATTTAACCACCAAACAAGGTTACCTTCATCGTCAATTTGGCCTTCTTTTCCCTCTACGAGAGTGGCAAACATTTTATGGTTAACCTTATAAACATCGACATCTTGGCCAAATGGTTGGGTGATCATCACCAATGGCTTTTTCATTAAATATTCGTGTACTGTGTGTTGATTCATGATCCAATCCTTGAAGTCATTTTTCGTAGTTATAAACATAGCAGAATTTTTAAGTTTGGAGATATCTATTTTTATAATTTGCTGAAAACTAGGATAAATAATGCGGGTGATGGAAAACTGCAAATTTTTATTGAACAAAAGCCATTACGTGGTAAATTTCTGTCATCAAAAAACGATAGGAATACACCCATGCCTAAGGCAAGTGAAGTAAAAAAAGGCGCAGCGATTGAATACAATGGCCGTGTTTTAGTAGTAAAAGATATCCAGCGTTCTGTGCCGCAAGGTCGAGCTGGTGGTAGCTTATACCGTATGCGTTTATACGATGTTGTTACTGGCGGTAAAGTCGATGAGACGTTTAAAGACAGTGACATGTTAAAGCTTGCTGATTTGACGCGTCGTGAAGCAATGTTTTCTTATATTGATGGCGAAGAATATGTGTTCATGGACAATGAAGATTACACGCCTTATAACCTTAATAAAGACGCAATTAGCGAAGAAATTTTATTCGTTAACGAAGAAACACAAGGTGTGCATGTCATTGTGATTGATGGCGCGCCTGTTGGTATCGATTTACCTTCAAGTGTAGAACTTGTTGTTGAAGAAACTGACCCTTCGATTAAAGGTGCCTCTGCGAGTGCACGCTCGAAGCCTGCGCGTTTAACTACTGGGTTAACGATTCAAGTACCAGAGCACATTTCAACGGGCGATCGTATTCGTATTAATACTGCTGAACATAAGTTTATGGGTCGAGCAGAAAAATAATTATCAGATCATCTGTAAAAGCCGACGTTATGTCGGCTTTTTTGTTAAGTTAAAATTAGGGCTAAGTTCACTTTAAACATCAGCCTATGTTCCTTTTTTTAGGCTAAAAGGCATTGAAAAAAGACAGGAAAACGCGCATCATGGTTTACTTAACTTATTGCTTTTTAAGGTTCTGCCCTAATAAGCAAAGACGATAATAACGACTAGTAGTAGATTGCATGTTAAACCACGGATTGGAAAACAGAGAGTACGTTAAACTCCCAGAAGGTGTTGATATTGCTATAACACCAGCAGGTGTTGTGGCGCGTAGTTACGCTTATATTATCGATCTTATTATTCGTGGCTTGATCCTGCTTGCCATAGCAACGCTCTTTTCTTTTTTTGGAGACGCAGGCGAAGGCCTTGTTCTTATTGCCTACTTTCTTATATCTTGGGGATACAACATCCTTTTTGAAATGGAAAATGGTCAGACCCCCGGTAAAAAACGCCTCAAAATACGTGTAGTACAAGACAACGGTTTGCCAGCGAGCTTTTCGCAAATAGTGGTACGCAACTTATTACGTCCTGCAGATATGCTGCCTATTGGTTATTTTTTAGGACTCATCGTGATGATGTTTAATACGCGATTCAAACGGATCGGCGATTGGGCAGCAGGCACCTTAGTTATTTATGATGATGAGCTGCAAGAGCGCCCATTACTGCCCAAAGGTGATGTGAGCATTCCTGCTGTCAGCTTGACGACCGAAGAGCAATTAGCGGTGCTTGCTTTTGCTGAACGACACAATGAGTTATCCGCTGCCAGACACCTGGAGATTGCCACTATACTTGCTGAGCCTTTAGCCAGTAATGAAACCGATATTGAGGAGCAATTAGCCAGTTATGCCCGTTATTTTGCTGGGCAACTACACGATAATCATGACCACTCACACGTGGAGAGTCAGCAATGAAACAAACCCAATTTGTAAAATCGAACACACAAAGCTGGGATGAATTCAAAGCGTTATGTGAAATGGAACGTTCAGAGTCGTTGCCCATTCATTTTCCAAATCTGTATCGCAAGATCTGTAATGATTTAGCCATCGCTCAAAGCCGTCAATACAGCCCCATACTCGTTGAACAAATAAATCGTTTAGTGCAGTTAGGCCAAAAACGTTTGTATTTGTCTCGTAGCAATCAGTTTTCTGAGCTATGGCATGTCGCACGAACAGCGTTTCCTCGGGCTCTGTATGAAAACCGTGTGATGTTAGCTGTTAATTTGCTGGCTTTTTGGGGCTTAGCTTTAATTGCCTTTATTTGGGTAAGACTGGACCCAGATGCAGCGTATACTTTTCTAGGGCAAGGTACGTTGCTAAACATAGAAAAAATGTATGACCCAAGTGGAAGTGTGCAATCTGCTGAGCGGGGGGCATCACAAGATTTATTAATGTTTGGGGTGTATATCTACAACAATATAGGGATCGCATTTCAAATGTTTGCAGGGGGAGTGTTGTTTTGTGTAGGAGCTGCATTTTTCTTGTTATTCAACAGTTTTTATTTCGGGGCCATTGCCGCACATATTGTAAATGTTGGGTTTGAAGGACCGTTTTTCTCGTTTGTTATCACCCATGGCTCTTTTGAACTGACAGCGATTATCATTGCCTCTGCAGCAGGGTGCCGAATTGGCTACGCACTCCTTAACCCTGGCCAATTCACGCGTGCTTATGCCATAAAACAAGCCGCACAAAAAGCTTTGCCCTTAATTGTAGGGGCCTTTTTAATGCTGGTGATAGCTGCTTTCATAGAAGCGTTTTGGTCTCCGCGCGATATTGCGAATGAAATAAAATATACAGTGGGCAGTGGGTGTTGGGCTTATGTGCTGTATCGTCTCTATAAGGGAATGCGTTATGGAGCTTAATCGCCTGAGTTTTAACCCTCGTAAACGTGATGCTTACGAAACCTTTGATTTAACAGTGTTATTAGTTAAATCGCACTTTTTTTCTTTGTTTTTTATGTATTTATGCATGGCCTTACCACTATTTATAATTGTGGGCGTGTTACTTAATTGGAGCTGGAGTGCTTTTTTAATATGGTGGCTTAAACCTTTATTCGAGCGCCCGATACTCGATTACATGTCAAAGGCGGTTTTTAATCAACCGGTCTCGATTAGCCACAGTTTAAAGTCGTTAAAGCAATTAAAGTTGGCAGAGATGCTAGTGCATTTAAGTGTCTTAAGGTTCAGTCCTAATCGTGCTTTCTTAGCGCCAGTTGAACAACTAGAGCAACTGTCTAAAGAACGAAAAGCGAAGCGTAAACAGCTGTTGTTCGCTTCAACAAAACCCAAACAAACACTTTGGATGCTATTTTGTGTCCACTTTGAATTTATTTTGTTGATGGGGTTTTCTGCATTAACGATTGCATTAGTGCCGTATTCATTTACTGCTGAAGAAGCGATGTATCAGATTTTTGAGGCCCCTGAGTGGTTAGAAATTGCCTTTAATGCTTTATATATAGTAAGTATTGCACTCGTTGCGCCTTTATTTGTCACGGGGGGCTTTTTAGCTTATTTACATCGTCGAGTTGAGCTTGAAGGGTGGGATATTGAGCTTGCTTTTAAAAATATTCGCGCACGTCTAAGCGGTGTATTGTGTTCACTGGCACTGCTTTTCTTATCCAGTGTTACTATTGCACCGTCCGCCAGTTACGCCGATGAAATTGATAAACAACTGGTAAAAGAGCAAGTCACAGCGCTTTATAATGAACCTAATGTGATAGAGACAGAAACAACGTGGACGCCTATTTTTGAACCCAAAAAAGCCTCATCGAGTGACTTATCATGGTTATTTAATATTTTTAAAGCCATAGGGCAGGTTTTTGGTGTGTTGGGATGGGTGTTAGTGGCGTTATTAGTCATTTGGTTAGTCTATTACTTAATGAAAAAACGCGGTTTTTTTGCCAATTTAAGCCTGCCTGAACGTGCCAGACATAAAGAAGAGCCCGTGATCCCCAGTTTGTTTGCTGAAATTAAAGCACAGGATTTACCTACAGATTTAATTGCCTCGGCATTGCGTTGTTTTAATGCAGGGCAACACCGTTTAGCGCTGGCTTATTTGTTACATTACTCGCTTAGTTGGGCGCAGCAGCAACATCAAGTGAGATTACATCGCTCAATGACTGAGCGTGAATGTAAGCGTGCGATAGATGCCAAAGTACCGACGCATATACACGATATTTTTACGCGCTTGTTTACAGCATGGGTGAGTGTTGCTTGGGGGCACCAAACACCCGATCTTGATTTTATTGCTCTTACAGAGGAAATAAAAGCAATGACAGCCAGCAAGGAGGAAAGTACTCATGAAGCTTAAATATGTACTGATTGCTGGTTTGGTATTGCTTGGTTTTATTATTGTTGCGGGGGTTGCGTCGCTGGAGTGGGAGAAAAAAGAATTCGAAATAGGTTTTCACTCTGATGTGGCTAAAGATAATTTCACCATGGCGCAGCGATTGTTAAACGCAAATGGCATTAAATGGCTTAAAGATAAACACCTCGCTGCACATGCCGATAGCGAACAAATACGCATTGACCCACACACTATTTTAATTGTCGATGAAGCGGTGCTTGCCGATTCGTATCAATTAGATCAGCAGCTCGCTGAATGGGTGGCTGAAGGTGGGCGATTGGTGTATGTATTAAATCGACAGCGCGATGAGTTGGCACTTGATAATACATTGTTTTTTAATCAACTAGGGATCACCGTTTCAGCGAAAGACAGTGCCTTTGACTATGACTTTGCAATGCTTAAAGAAGGGTCTAAAAACAGCACCTTGGCTATAAATGAAGACACCGTGTTAGCGCTTGAACTAAGCCGTGCATTTACGATTGAACATTGCCCAGGTGTCAGCACAAACACAGAACAGGGCGATACTGTTATGTGTGACCTCGCTTTTGGGCAAGGCCGCGTTATTGTAATGCCGTCATTGGCACCATTTACAAACTATCGATTACGCCACCTTGACCATGGCAGCCTCCTACTTTGGCTTAGCAAAGGGGCTGATAAAATGACGTATGTTCCTTATTTAACATACCCTAATTGGCTGGCAAAAATATGGCACTGGAGCTGGCAGTTTGTTGTGAGCCTTTTATTATTGGTTGTGTTTACAGTGTGGCATATCAGTAGTCGAATTGGTCGAGCCTATGCCCCTGACTTCGATATTAAAACCAGTTTTAATGCGCATATTCGTGCAGTGGCTAATTTCTACATGCAACACGGACACGAAGCGTATTTATGGACAGCGCTTCGTAAAGACTTTAATGCCAAAGTAGAGATGCGAGTCCCTAATTTTAAAATGTTAAGTGATGATAAACAGGCACAAATTATTGCTAATTTAACGCACTTCGACAAACAACAAGTGACTCAGCTGCTTGTAAGTGAATTACCCACGTCACGCGAGCAACGATTAGAATATATCAAACGATTTAAACAATTAAGGAATGCATTATGAGCACGGAACTGGAAAATAAACGCATGAGCTTGATAGATGCCGCGGAGGCTGTAAAACAAGTAAAGCAAAACATTTCACGTGTCCTCGTTGGTCAAGATGCCATTGTTGAAGATGTGCTAACCGTTTTATTTGCAGGTGGTCACGTACTGCTTGAAGGTGTGCCTGGGCTTGGCAAAACGTTACTGGTTAGGGCATTGGCAAAAAGCTTAAACGTGGATTTTTCGCGCGTACAGTTTACGCCTGATTTAATGCCATCAGATGTTGTTGGTCATAGCTTATATGATATGAAATCGGGTGAATTCAATATTAAAAAAGGACCCGCCTTTACCAATATTTTATTGGCAGACGAAATTAACCGTGCACCCGCAAAAACCCAGTCTTCATTACTTGAAGTAATGCAGGAGCAACAAATAACGATTGATGGTGAATCGCTTTCTATCGATTCTCCTTTTATGGTTTTAGCAACACAAAACCCGCTCGATCAAGAAGGGACTTACCCGTTGCCTGAAGCGGAATTAGACCGATTTATGATGAAAGTTGAATTGGGTTTTCCTTCGCATGAAGCGGAAGTGGAGTTGTTAAAACTTAACACCAAAGTGGTGTCGAATGAATCAACGGTTGAGCAACTGCCAGCAGTACTTGATGCCGCGCGTATTAGTGATATTAAGCAGCTATGTGCAGATAGGCTAGTTGACGAAAAAATTCTTAACTATGCTGTCGATATTGTTCGTAATTCACGAACTTGGCAAGGTGTATTGCACGGCGCAGGTTTACGAGCATCAATAAACCTGATTAAGGCTGCAAAAGTAATGGCATTGATGAATGGGCGCGATTTTGTGATCCCAGATGATGTAAAATCAGTCGCCCCTAATATTTTAAGACACCGTTTGATCTTATCGGCTGATTTAGAGTTAGAAGGGGTGTCGTACGACGAAGTGATCAATGCCATATTAGCCAGTGTTGAAGCACCTCGATCATGATTCGAATTAAGCTTAGACCTGCCAAACGCCTTGTTTTACTGCTATGTGCAGTCGTGCTGATGGTGCTTGTCTGTGCTATAGCTGAGCTTGGAAGCGTAATAATGACGGCGTTATTATTGGTGCCTGTCGTGATTATATGGATTGACTTAATGGTGTCAAAGTCGCAGCCGCTGTTATCAACAGAATTGTCGACGAGCCAAAATATGGCATTGTATCGTTGGCAGCCAGTTCAGCTTACTATCAATAACACCGCTAAGCAGCCCCAGCTTCTCGATGCTAGTCTGCATTTAAGTCAGGCCATAGAGCTTGCTGAGCCGCAACAGACGGTATTTTTAAAAGCGATGCAGCAAGCACAGCTGAGCTTTAATATTCGTGCTCATAAACGCGGTGACGCTGACATAACCGCTATTGAGCTCAGAGTTGGCTCGTCTTTTGGGCTGTGGCAATCTAGCTGGTTAGTCAAGCAAGAGACTCGGTTAAAAGTGTACCCTGATTTTAGTCGTGTAACCTCAAAGCAACACCTTAATGGCGTAACCAATAAGCCAATTAATGGCTTAAAGTTAACCAAAAAGCGGGGTGAAGGTATTGAGTTTCATCAATTAAGGGAATACCGGCAAGGTGATAGTGTTAGGCAAATTGACTGGCAAGCGACCAGTAAACGTCGTAAATTAATTTCTCGTGAATACCAAGAAGAGCAGAATCAGCATGTGATTGTGATGCTTGATGCATCTAAAAAGATGGCGATTGAAGCAAACGAAGGCACTCACTTTGATCATGCATTAAATGCACTTTTATTGCTCGCTCACACCGTTTTAAAACAAGGTGACTGGTTCAGTATGCAAAGTTTCAATCAAGCCTTGCGTTGGTTACCAGATGTTAAAGGGGCGCAGAATGTCTCGCGGGTGATGAATCATTTTTATGATTTATACCCCGATAATAGCAGCAGTGACTATTTAGTCGCGGTTAATCAACTTATTGCTAAGCGAACTAAACGCTCTTTAGTGCTCTTGGTGACAACGTTAGATGAGCAGAGTATTGATGAATTGCTCCCAGCCATAAAAATGCTGCAAAAGCACCACCTTGTAGCGCTTATCAATATAAATAACCGTGCAGTGGCTGAGGTACTCGATGAGCCAATCGAGAAGTATGAAGATGCAACTAGTTATTGTGCGGCACTTGCTTTACTTAATGCACACAAAGCCAATATGGCAAAGCTTAAAAAGCAAGGTGTCATCGCTATTGATTGTAAGCCTACGCAACTACTGCCACATGTGTTGAATACGTATTTAAATGTGAAGCACTCAGGTGCTCTCTAGCAGGTAATAAAAAAGGCATTGAATTCAATGCCTTTTTTACGTTTGTAACGATTATTTTTGCTTGTCTATTGCTTCGTTGATTTTATATTGAAAGTAAATCACGTTGAAGAAAAAGGTTAAAATACCATTTAGTTTGACAGGCTCATCACTGCTTTCGTTAATTAACTCAGTTAAAGAAGTACGCAGTGAAAAGATAAGAATGATCGCGACAACAAAAGAAATAAGCGACACAACCCCCCCAAGTTCGGGGCTAACTCCCGCAATCGATAAAATAATATTCACCGCGTATAAACCAACATAGCCGTAAATTAAACCTTGGCTAACTTGATGTTTAGCGAGTGAATTTGCAAGATTTGTGCGATTTACTAGCCAATAAACACTGTAAATGCCCAGTGTAAAAACACTTAAAAAGAACACGCCCCAGGCAGAGAAACGGTCAAAGTTTAAGATTGGTTTATTACCACTGCTGTTTGCATCTGTTAGGGTAGCTTCGGGCGCTTGGTATAGATTGCTGGTTTCATTAGACATAATATATCCTCATATTTTATTGTTTTTTCCTTAGGTGCCACAGGCACGTTCCTATATTATATCCTCGACTTTATTCTGTATATCATTTCACGCATTTTTTAGCGCTTTGCAATTGATAGTAATAGAATATAACCCGTCTTTATAGTGGCTATTACAGCTTCATGGTTTAAACCTGTGCTTAAATTATATACACTGCGCGCTGTTTTTAATGAGGTGCTGTGTGCTGCTAATTCTACTGAGTTGTTTATTTGTATTGGTGATGTATTTAGAGTCGCTTTCGAAGGGAATGCCTGTAAAACGTTGGATGTTTTTAGGGGGCGTACTTGGGCCCATTGCTTGGTGTTTGTTTAATGTGCACTACCACCGTGCTTTTGTTCGCCATGTTGGCCGTCAGGCATGTGGTTGGCGCCCTTAATTAACGTTTACACTCCTGATTAAACTTGGAGCTGACTTAGTGAGTTGGCTTTTCAAAAATGCCGTAAATTCAGGGTGTGACAATGGTTTTGAGTAATAATAACCTTGCACCGTTTGACACTTTAATTCTTTTAACATATCTACTTGTTTAGCTTGTTCAACCCCTTCGGCAACAACATGTAACTCTAGGTTGTGTGCGATCGTAACGATTGAGTCAACCATGTTCCGACCCCGCTCAGTTTGCATATCATCAATAAATGCTTTATCAACTTTAAGCGTGTTTAGTGGAAACTGTTTTAGATAGGCGAGGGATGAATAACCGGTGCCAAAGTCATCCATCGCTAAGTGAATGCCTCTGGCACTTAATGAGCGCATGACTGCAATGGCTTCTTGCGGATCATCCATTACGGTGCCTTCGGTAATTTCGAGTTCGAGAAAATAAGAGGGCAACTCGTTCTTTTGTAATATTAAATCAATGCGAGTGGTTAAGTCGGGTAAACTAAACTGCTTTGCGGATAAGTTCACCGCCACACGGCCATTAAAGAGGCCTTGATCTATCCAGTTTTTCACATCGCGACAGGCTTTATTTAAGACCACTTCACCAATTTCAATAATTTGCCCTGTTTCTTCGGCAATCGGAATAAAGACGCCCGGGCTTATAATCCCCTTTTTAGGAGTGATAAAGCGGACGAGTGCTTCCATGCCATCGAGTTTACCGGTGTGAATATTCATTTTCGGTTGGTAATAGACTTCGAAATGATCCTCTTTTAATCCGTAGCGCATTAAGTTTTCAATTTGTAAGCGCTTTACCGCCTCACGGTTCATTGTGTCATTAAAGAATAAGTAGCTGTTGCCTTTTTTCTTTGCGTGATACATCGCAGTATCGGCATTTTTTAGCAATAGCTCGGGGGTATTACCGTCTTCTGGAAACAGCACGATTCCGACACTTGAGGTAATTACCAGCTCATGGCCTGCCATATTAAAAGGGGTGGCAATTGCGGCTAAAAATAGTTTAGCCATCCGTGTGATGGTATGAATGTCGTTAGTGCCCGACATAACCAGTGCAAATTCATCACCACCCAATCGATAAAACACATCTTTCTCGCGAGTGAGTTTATTTAAACGCATTGCCAGTTTTGCTAGGAGACTGTCACCTAGTTGATGACCTAATGAGTCATTAATTTTTTTAAAGTTGTCTAGGTCAAACACTAAAAGAGCATGGTGATTGTCTTGCTTTGCGAGTTTTTTTAAATTGGTGAAAAATAAGTTTCGGTTAGGCAAGCCGGTCGTCCGGTCTCTGTTTGATAGGTTATGTAATTGAGACTCCGCTTTTTTACGCTCGGTTTGATCAGAATAAACAACCACGTAATTACAAATTTGATTATGCTCATTTTTAATTTCATCAATTGAAATTTCAATGGGTAATAATTGACGTTGAGCATTTTTAAGTTTGACTTCTTGTTGCCAATGTTCGGTGGCTTTTACGGTGGCTTTAATTTCGTCGACATAACTTTGGTCGTAGCCAAGCAGTGCAAAATCTTTCTTTAAATACTGTTCACGGCTGCCGCCAAACAGAGTTAAAAAGCTCGGGTTTAAATCAACAAGCTTAAAGTTTTTGTCGTAGATAGCAATTGCATCAGTCAGCGATTCAACACATTTAGCAAATAGGTTTAAACGGGCTTCTGTTGATTTTAGCTGTGAAATATCTCTGACAGTGCCTGTCATTCGTAAGGGGTTTAGATTGGTATCTTTTTCGATAATTTTTCCACGGTCTAATACCCAGTGCCAGCGATCAAAACTATCTTTAATTCGGTAACTAGCCTCGAAAAATGCAGTGTGTTCTGCAAAATGTCTTTTGAGTGCATTTTCAACGTGTGGTAAATCATGTGGGTGAATAAGGTCTCGATTAGGAGGGAAGCCGTTGGCGTTATTCGTATCTGTGGTGTATTTATCGTTGATACGTATTACTTCGCCCGTTTTTATGTTCCAGTCCCATAGGGTATCACCACTGCCTTCTACGGTACTTTTTAGTCGATGTTCAGAGATTCGCAGCTGATGTCGAGAACGCTTTAGTTTGTAAATGACAAATAGCAAATATGGCAGCAAGAGCATCATAATTGTGCTTGGGATCAGCAACAGTGTACTTTGCTCAAGCTCTATCGGGCTTGCAGAAGCAGAAAAAACATCCGCCATACTCATTATTAAAAAAGTAGAAATCATTTTTATTATTTTTATCATTAATGAAATACCTTAATTCGCACCAGATAATTTAATCTAAGCTCACGAACGAGTCAAAGAGAATGAGAAAAAAGGTTGGCTTTTGCTGGTTTTTTGAGCTTTGGCTCACTTAAAAGTTCGATTCTAGGCCGATTTTCAGAAAAGATCTCAATAATATATTGCTGCATATCCTCAAGACTCAGCGCATCAAGCTCAGCGATCAGTTGTTGCTGCATATTAAACTCAGTATCGCGGTTACCAATTGCCAGCCATAAACGTTGTGAGCGAAGTCGTAAGTTTTTGTCTTTTTCTGCAATATGTGTGACGAGTCCCGCTTTTGTTTGAAGCCATTGCTGCTCATCAACAGTGGGGATCTGTGCGACAAAATTACTAATAAATTGCTGGTGGCGTTTGAGTATCTCATCAGCGTTGTGTTTAGGCGATTGCACATAAAACGCAATGCCAGCGCGTGTGTTGAATGGGGCATAACCAGCACCCACTAAATAGCCAAGCTGCTGTTTTGTTCTTAGCTCGTTAAAGTAGTCTTGATTGATAAGATGATTAAGCACCATCATTTTAACTTTTTCTGTGGTGTCATCGGTTAATGCTTGGTAATAAAGCACCATCGCGTGGTCGTTGCAATTGAGTGTGATACGTTGGTGTTCTACTTCGGTAACATCGTTTAGTGGCCGTGTTAAATCGATAATAGTGGTACTGCCAGCGAGGTGATCAACGATTTGCTTTTGAAATTTAAGTGCATCGCTTCGCTGCCAATTGCCATGTAAAAATGACTCAACATGCAAGGCTTTAAAAAACTCAGTTCTAAAGCAGTTGAATTGGTGGAAACTGGTATCTTTTAGCGCCTGAGCAAGTGCATTGGGCTCAGGGTTCCACGGCATAATTTGCGCACCTAAAATACTGAATAGCTCACTGACGGGTTTGTTTTGATTACTGTTACGCCAATGCCTAACAAGCTGTTTTTTATACTCGGCAAAGCGTTTTGCGCAAATATCGACATTAAACAGTGCTTCGAGTAATTCGTTAACTAAGGTGAGCTGACTTGAAGATAAACCGGCGGTGTGCAGTGTAAGCCCACCCTGATGCGAGGTTAAATGATAGCTCAGCCCAGCCAGTTCGGCTGGATAAAACTGCTCTGCCACACTGTCCATAAAAAGGTCTGCAAACAGGCGCGTTAGCGCCATGTGTTTTACGTCTTTAATTGCGTAGTGAGAATCCATCGCTAAATAAAAATGCCCTTTAGCAACGCGGAAAGTCGCGTCTTGCTTAAACCAAAAATCAAACCCTTCTTGTTTCACAAGTAGTTCAGGCGCTTTTTTGGGAGTGTCTAGCGGTAACAGTTCAACCTCTTTGGTTAAATAAGGGTTAGCGCAAGGCAGACACATTTCAGGTAAGGGCGTGTTTATTTCACTTAATGCTTCTAACCAGCATGGCGATATATCTTCGATTTTATAAGGTGTATTGTACCAAGCGGTAGTATGTTCTGGCTCAACATCGGGGTGAATGAGCACCAATCGCATATTATCTGGGGTTAACCATTGCATCGCAATTTCATGGGCGCAACGATTAAAGCCTTCCATTAAATAATCGCCTTGTACGTAATTTTCTTCATCGTAATGCTGCATGTTAATGCTTAAATTACTAACCCAGTCGATGAGGCGTGCTTTTTCTTGGTTATCAAAGGCAATTTGTAACAGGTTCTTTTTATCTTGATAAAGCCTGGGAAGTTTGGCGCAGTTTTGATTAATTAAACAGATATACTCAAATACCATTTCGACAATATCTTCATAGTATTCAATACCTTCATCTGTAAGAGCTACGCTGATATTAAAATCTTTAAAGTTACTGCCATTAATACCGCCACCAGCAGAAAGAGCATTGATCCAACCTTGTTCTTTTAAAATTGAATACAACGAGCCCTTGCCCTCATAGCCAAGCAAGTGAGCAATAAAACTAACCGTTTTATGGCGATAAAAATCATCAATGTTGGGCATAGCAAAACTGATGATGAGCTTTTGCATATGTTTGTGCGGTTCAATGTGTAAAACTTTGCCCAAATCTTGTTTGCGATAAAGGGGAGGCTCGATGATCTCTTTACTCTTTGCTTGCCCTTTAATATCGCTAAAATACTGCTTAACCCAGTCAGTCATCGTGGCAATATCGGCGTTACTGCAAATAACTAAAGTCATCCATTGTGCTTGGTAATGACGGTTGAAAAATGCGCGCAGTTCTTCGCTAATACAGCCCTCACGGTCTGCTAATGTGTGTTGATTACCCACCGAAAACTTAGCAAAAGGGTGTGCTGGGTTTACCGTTTCTTTATGCGCTTGATAAATACGGCGTCCGTCGTCTTTAATTTTTAATTTAAATTCAGCGTCAATTGCATTGCGCTCTTTGGTGGTTTCTTTTGGACTGAGTAAGGGGGCAATAAAAAAACGACTAAATTGCGCGAGTGCATCTGAAAACTGTTGATTATTGATGTCAAAAAAGTAGCAAGAATGCTCGGTGCCAGTCCAGGCGTTCGTGCTGCCACCTGATTGTGAAACAAAGTTCGAAAAGGCACCAGACTCGGGATATAAATCAGTCCCTAAAAAAAGCATATGCTCTAAAAAATGAGCCAGACCTTGCCTATCAAGGGGATCGTCGAAGTGACCCGCATTAACAGCCATAGAAGCCGCTGATTTTGTTGACTCTAAGTCTTGCACTAAAAGCACTTTTAGACCATTGTCCAGTGTTAGGGGCTGGTATGTTCTGTTATCATTGCGGCTGATATTCAAAAGATTCTCCTGAAAGAATGCGTTAATGTCCTAACAACAGATGATAATCTCAGGAACGCTAAAGGCACAGCAACGAAAATCTACCTGAATATCATAAGCGGATGTTTAATCTATCTTGTGATGATATTCTAATATAGCTAACAATCAAGCAAACTGGCTACTGTTTTATATTCTTTAATTGGTTGATTTTTTATGAAAACAATCTTAATCATGCGCCATGGCGAAGCAACGCCTATGCAAGCAGATGATGCAGCAAGACAATTGACGCCAACGGGTCAACAAGAAGCCAGTAGGATGGGGAAGTGGTTAGCATGTCATTATAAACCAGACGCTTTGTTGGTAAGTCCGTACTTACGTGCCCAGCAAACGGCTGAGAATGCAACACACAATATTCCGTTACTCTACAAAGAAACGTGTCGCGACATTACTCCCGACGGTGTACCACAAGTGGCTACTGATTATTTAGAAACGTTAATCGCGATGCATCCACAGTGTAATACTTGGCTAGTCGTCGCTCACATGCCGATCGTGAGTTATTTAGTTGATCAATTGAGCCCTGGTAATATGCCTATTTTTAATACGGGTGCTGTAGCGGTCATTGAATATGATGAAACGAAACAGCGAAGCCACTACTTAAGTATTCACTCGCCAAATAACGTCGTAATATAGCAGTATGTCTGTTAAATTACTGTCACTGTTAACTATTTAATACATACTATGACAATTGAACGATTACAAACAGGTGCGCGAATGAGCCGCATCGTTAAGCATAACGGCACGGTGTACTTATGTGGGCAGGTGTGCGCTGATGCAGAAAAAGGCATTGCTGAACAAACGCAAACTATGCTCGATAAAGTTGAAACTCTGCTAATTGAAGCCGGTAGCAGCAAAGAGCATATGTTAAGCGCCACCCTCTATCTTAAAAGCATGGAATACTTTGCCGATATGAATGCTGTGTGGGATGCATGGGTACCTGAAGGCCATGCCCCCGCGCGTGCCTGTGTTGAAGCTAAAATGGCGCGTGACGCGCTACTTGTTGAGATTTCAGTTGTTGCAGCCGTTAAGTAACGAGCAACGAATCAACAAGATGATTGCTGATTTTAACCAGCAGTCATCTCGTCAAATTAGTACTTTGCCTGCTTGGCATTTTTGTGATAATGAGGTGGATGCCAATGAATGCGCTGACCTTGTTCTGCAAGGAGTCAAGCGAGCGACCACCTCATCACTGTATTGGTTTGAAGCTAATAACGAGGCGCTCCCTCGGGTTGGTGACTTGGCTATTTTTACGAACTGGCAAGGGCGGCCGCTTGGCATTATTGAAACCACCTCTGTTGTTATCACCCCTTATAATCAAATTACCGAAGCGTATGCCGCGTTAGAAGGCGAGGGCGATAAAAGCCTTCGTTATTGGCAACAAGTGCATTGGCCATACTACCAGCGAGAATTACACGGCACAGCTTATTCACGTCATCCTGAGATGCCCTTAGTGTGCGAGCAATTTCAGTTAGTTTTTAAGGAGTCATCATGAGTTCAAATCCCGTTGTGCTTATTACTGGTGGTGGGCGTGGTATTGGCGCAGCAACAGCTAAACTATTTGCCAAGCATGGCTATGATGTGTGCATTAACTATAAATCAGACCAACAAAGCGCCGAACAAGTTGCCAAAGAAATCGAAAAGCAAGGGGTTAAAGCGCACACCTTTCAGGCAGATGTGGCTGATGAGCAACAAGTAATGGCTATGTTTGCTGCACTTGATAGCACGGTGTCACGCTTAGATATACTGGTTAACAATGCTGCGATGATGAAGCCACAAATGTCACTTTTAGAAATGGACGCGGCGCGTATTAATGCTATTTTGAGCTGTAATGTGACAGGGGCATTTTTATGTGCGCGAGAAGCTATAAAGCGAATGCACAAAGGCAGTATTGTTAATGTGTCATCGGGGGCTTCACGGACAGGTTCAGCGAATGAGTATTTAGATTATGCTGCCTCAAAAGGCGCACTTGATACCTTTACCATAGGCCTTGCAAAAGAAGTCGCCAGTATGGGAATTCGTGTTAATGCTGTAAGGCCCGGCTTAATTTACACTGACATGCACCGTGATGGTGGTGAAGCTAATCGCGTAGACCGCTTAAAAAGTAAATTACCACTCGGGCGAGGCGGTGAGGCTGATGAGGTCGCCAAAGCCATTTATTTTTTGGCCTCAGAGCATGCATCGTTTACCACAGGCAGTTTTGTGGATGTATCTGGTGGGCTGTAGTGAGTCCCTTATTGTTTAATAAGGGACTGTATTCAGTAACACGTTATGTGGTTTTTGGACAGGACGGTTGTTAAACCGCTAAGGTGTGCAGGTAGTCAATGTTTTTAGGTTGCTGTCTTTTTGATTAAAGACGTGGCAAGTTCGAAAACTATCCTTAACCGTAATGTGCAAAGTTGAACCATCGCCACCTGGAGGTGGATTACCACCGTAGTGGGGCCCTTTTGAAATAGCACAGTTACTATTATCCCAAAACATGGCTAATGAGGTGTCACTCGAATTACGGATTAAATTTTGCCAAAATTGAACGTTGCCATGTTTAGCAGGAAACTGCACACCTTCTTCAAGTATACATGCCCCAAAGCCATTTATAGAAAACAATAATACAGCCATAGCGAATATGTTTTTTAGTCGATTGATTGTCAGATATTTCATGTTTGAACTCCATTAGCTAAATGTTGCATAGTCACTTTTGCACTGGCCTAAGGCAGAGTTTTCTCGCAAGCTTTTATTCACACTTTGCAATTGCGCTCTATCTTCGGCAGCTAAACTGATAACAGTGTTACAAAGGTGACAACTAAACCGCTGGCCTTGGCATAGTGCATCTAGTTGAATCGTGATCTTTGCGCTATGACAATGCGGACAGTTGATGGTATTAATGAGCAGCATAATATTTCCTTTGTAAGTAGCGCCTTAATGTTAAGGCGCTAGCAGTGATTATTTCTTTTCCTTATCGCTACTATCCGTAACCATAATTGGCTGAATTGCAGCGGTATAAGCTTGAATAATTGTCGTCACGCCTTCTGGAAGAGGCAGTTGTCCAGCATTGACTGCTACTGTGTACTTTGCTGAATTAGATTTCTCATAGTGTTCTTTATCGGATGATGCAGATTCACTTGTTGATTTTATTGATCCTTCAACGGATGCTGTGAAGCCCATGTAATTAAACCCAGCTGTCACTTTGGCACCAGCTTCATTGCTGGAGCTACTCGTTGCCTCAGTATCGTGTGAGTAGGAGCTTTTAACTTCCATCTCAAAGTTCACATCAACATTTTTAACGGCTAACGAATTTAACGGTAAAATAGTTAATAACGGCAGGTTCAATACTGAAGTTGCTGGGTCTTTTGCTTCCCCTGTATTTTCGTCAATAACAGGTCGCGTTACTTCAAGTTTAACCATAATAGGCTTTCGGATACCTGTGTCTTTATCGGCCTCACTTACAGGTTGAAAACAGGTTTCAAGCAAAAAGCGGGTCTGTGATATTGCCATATTTGCGTTGGCATCTGCTGCTGCGTTTAAAGGAGCCCCAATCAGCGACTTCATTGGTAGTCCAGAAAACTGTTGTGCCATACTTACTAATGCATTTTCCATAATACTATCCTTTTATAAGTATTCATTTATCCGGGGATTTGCGCTCTTAGTGAACGCTCGTAACCTTCAATGAGTTTTTGAAGGCCTTCAGGAGTTTCATCTCCTTGAAGCTTGATTTCGATTTCCACATTGGCGTTATGTTTCTCTTTTGATTTTGAGAAAATATTGCCACTCGACTGTGCTGGAAATGCGACAAATAATTCATTCTGATCGTTAGCAGTAACTTCGAGGCTGGCTTTAATATTGACTTCTTGGACTCGGGTGGAGCTGATAGGTGTAAGTGTGATTAGTGGGACATCGACATAACTAATTTTAGGACCATTTTGGTCTTTATCAGGAAATGCCATTTGCATTGTTTTTGGCTTTAATACCCGTTTAACTTCACTATTCGAAGTTAGATTCTCATTGTGATTTTTTAAAATATTGATAGCTGATTCAGTATCATCAGAATCAATAAAGCTTTTAATTTTTTGAATAGACTCATCATCAAGATCAGTCGTGTTACTGGTAGGAATTTCAATTATTTCAAAAAACTTATTGATGTGCTTTATGCCCTGAGCTTCAACTTCATTTGTGGCTTGTTTAATGCTTGAATGTAGCTCGTGGATTAGCGATCTAAATTTAATCATTTTTTATATTCCGTTAGTGACTGACTGTGTTACAACAGTTATAGGCACTAAAGGAAAATAAATTAATAGGAGCTGATCTTATGACTGTTTTGAAATGGCGATTCGTTTTCGGACCGTCGAAATTGTCCGTTGGCTTATACCAAACAATCTGATCAGTTCGTCATTGTCCATACCATTTTTTATTGAATCTTCGTATGCGATTTTCCGTAGGAGACTAAATATTCCCCAGCGATTTGGAATTTCAATATAACCTGATGAATCAGCTAAAGAACATAGCTTTTCATAGCGCGCATCAGTTAGCTGTATCGCTAGGTTTTCCTCTAATTTAGATTTATGTTTACCTAAATAAATCTTTCTACCACCGTATTCTCCAATAAATTCATAGAATTCCTTGGCAGTAAATGACTCAACTAGTTCGGAAAGGAAAAACGGTAATCTAGCCAGTATTTCAATTTTATACTCTTCATAAAAAGTGTATAACTCGCTCATATGATTAAGTTTATTTGTATATATCACACCAAAAATTTCGTAATGCATCCTTTGCAACTCCAGCTAATTAGGCGTACTTGAGAGAAGTAAGCTTTGAATTTATTGGTTTTTCTATTTGTAGTTATCAATCAGTCAGAAGCACATAAGAACAATTCATATGGAATTTTAACATTTAATTAATATTATTTACTCTTTTTGTTTACTTTTAGTGTAGTAGATGCAGTATTAAACGATGCTGAAAATGCAATTAGCGAGGAGTAAAGGGCTTTCCCCAGTTGATTCTAGTAGTGTAATAATAACGAGAGTTAGACATGGACTAGTTTAGAAGGATGCTTAACCAAACAGTAAAACTTATAACGCTCAGTGTGGTTGATATGACGACAGCACTTGCGAGCGTTGCTTGATGTTGTTTTATTTGGTTAGCTATTAAATACGCATTCACTCCTAATGGCGACGCACTGAGCAATACCAGTACAGTCATCAAAGAGTGTTCAAGGTTGAAAACCTGAGTTGCAAAAAAGTACACACTACACGGTAAGACTACGAGCTTAATGATGGTTGCGATAAGGGATGCTTGCCAGTTATCTGCCACCTTATAAAACGCTAAATTTGCGCCTAACACAAACAGTGCGCAGGCAATAGCTGGCTTGGCAAGTAAGCTCAAACCATTCACCAAATCGTGATAAAGCGTTACACCCAATAAGTTAATCGCAAGGCCGCTGCTTATACTTAGAACCACAGGATTCAGTAACATATTTTTCGCGAAGGCTCGCCATGAAAAGGTTTGCTGCGATTTTGCACTCAATAGAAAAGTCAGTGTAAACAGTAAAGCGCTGTGAAAGGTAATGATCATAAACACAATCCCAACCATTTGCTGCCCAAGTGCGGCGATAATAATTGGTAGCCCGACTAGTACGGTATTAGAGTAGCTACTACCAAGCGCAAACACGGCATGGCGAGATGCGGCTGATTGCTTATAAATTACATAGCGATCAAGCAAATACCCGAGTGCGTAGATTGCTAATACAGGAATATAAAAGCTTAAAAATCCAGCAATACTAACGCTACTATGTAAATCTGCTTGCGCCATATTGACAAATAAAAATGCAGGAACGCTAATATAAAAAGTAAATTTACTGAGGCCTGCGATGTGTTCTTTCGATAAAAATCGGCTACGACTACTAATGTAGCCACTTAGCACGATAAAAATCAGTGGAAAGATGATCGAAAAAATATGCACTTGTGGCCTTATTAAAAGTGACGTTAACGTCGGAATTCGTCACTTTGTGGAAGGTTAATTAAAATAAGTACTGCGCCTTTACCGCCAAATTCAAGCGGGGCTTGGTGCATAGCAATAACATCGGGATGTTGCACTAAATACTGCGGTACTTTGTGTTTTAAAATACGCTCACCAATCCCATGCACGATACACGCGCAGTAGTAATGTTGTTTTTTACATTCGTGAATCAGTCCTGCAAGCTCATCTTTGGCAAGTTCTTTATTTAACCCATGTAAATCAAGGGTTAGCTCAGGTACGTAGTCACCACGACGCAGTTGTTTTGCCAAGTAGGAATCATGTCCTGGTTTGACATAGCTTACAGTGCCGTGCGTATCAATATCTGGCACATATTCGTCTGAAAAGAAAAATTCTGACTGATGTTGCTTTTTTTGCTGGGAAAATTGCTTCGCTTGTGACACTTTAGGCTTGTTAGTAAATCGGATAGTGTCTTGTTTAAATGCTTTGGCACCACTGATACTCTGACGAAATAAGTCTATATCGTCAGTGCTGATGTGATTGTTGTCGTGGGGATCTTTTTTCATGGCGGCAGTCTAAACAAAAAAACGCTAAAAATCGAGTAAAAAGCAATTGAAAAGACGGTACAATACGCGTCAGAACAGACTTTGAAAGTTAAGGAACATACATGAACCATTTCCAAATAGAAGACGCAATTTTAGACGAGGCAATTGCTGAACTTTCAACGTTGCACGATTGGTTACGTTGGACAACCAGTCAATTCGCGAGCAGTGGTATTTTCTTTGGCCACGGCACAGATAACGCATGGGATGAAGCTGTCAGCTTATTGCTACCAGCACTAAGTTTACCTGTTGATGCACCTAAAGAGCTAATGCATGCGCGTTTAACGAGCACTGAAAAAAATCGTTTAGCTGCATTAATCGCTGAACGTATTAACGATTGCACGCCAGTGCCTTATTTAACAAATATTGCCTGGTTTGCCGGCATGCCATTTTATGTTGATGAGCGTGTATTGATTCCGCGTTCACCTTTTGCTGAGCTAATTAACAACCGGTTTGCTCCTTGGCTTGAAGAGCCTGAGTCGGTAACCCGCATTCTTGATTTATGCACAGGCTCTGCATGTATCGCCATTGCGCTTGCACAAGCTTTTGAAGACGCGCAAGTTGATGCCGTCGATATTTCGTATGAAGCCTTAGAAGTTGCTGATATTAATATTAGTGATTACATGCTTAATGAGCGTGTATTACCTATTCAGTCAGACGTATTTAGCGGTGTGCCAGGACAAAAATATGACCTGATCGTTGCCAACCCGCCTTATGTTGATGCTGAAGACATGGCCGACTTACCGCGCGAATTCCACCATGAGCCAGAGCTTGGTTTAGCATCGGGCCATGATGGCCTTGACGTCACTCGTACCATTTTAGCTGAAGCAGCAGAGCATCTAACTGATAACGGTTTGTTATTTGTCGAAGTTGGTAACTCTATGGTACATATGGATGCACTGTACCCAGGCGCGCCGTTTGAATGGATTGAATTCGAACAAGGTGGCTTAGGCGTATTTGTGATAAGCAAACAACAGCTTGTTAATTATTTCGCCGATTAATAGCGAATTTAAAAGCCGAGCCTTAGGGCTCGGTCTCAGTAGCCAGGAATGAGGAAAGTTAATGGCAGGTAATAGCATAGGACAGTTATTTAAGGTGTCCACCTTTGGTGAGAGCCACGGCGTTGCATTAGGCGGCGTTGTTGATGGCACACCAGCAGGCCTCGAAATTAGTGAGGCCGATTTACAAATTGACTTAGATCGTCGTAAACCAGGGCAAAGTCGTTATACAACACAGCGCCGTGAAAGTGACGAAGTCAAAATTCTTTCAGGTGTATTTGAAGGTAAAACCACAGGCACAAGTATTGGTTTACTGATTGAAAACACCGATCAACGTTCAAAAGACTACGGTAAAATCGCTGACGTATTTCGCCCAGGTCATGGTGATTACACCTACTGGCATAAATACGGTATCCGCGATTATCGTGGCGGTGGTCGCTCATCAGCTCGAGAAACCGCGATTCGAGTGGCGGCAGGAGCGATTGCTAAAAAATATTTAAAGCAATTTCATGGTATTGAAGTACGTGCATGTTTAAGTCAGCTTGGGCCTATTAAAGCCGAAAACTATAACTGGGATGAAGTAGAAAACAATGCGTTTTTCTTCCCCGATACCAGTAAATTAGACGCGCTTGATGAGTACATGCGTGAGCTTAAAAAGCAGGGTGATTCGGTAGGCGCTAAAGTGAAAGTAGTCGCTAAGAATGTGCCTGTTGGCTTAGGTGAGCCAGTATTTGATCGTCTTGATGCTGAGCTTGCGCACTCACTAATGAGCATCAACGCGGTAAAAGGTGTTGAGATTGGTGATGGCTTTGATGTCGTTGAGCAAAAAGGCTCAGAGCACCGTGATGAGCTGACCCCAGATGGTTTTACATCAAATCACGCGGGGGGAGTGCTTGCGGGTATCTCGACAGGACAAGATATTATTGCGTCTATCGCGCTTAAACCAACGTCAAGTATTACGATTCCGGGTAACAGTATAAATACTAGCAACGAAGCCGTTGAAATGATCACCAAAGGTCGTCACGACCCGTGTGTGGGTATTCGTGCAATCCCCATCGCCGAGGCGATGATGGCGATTACCTTAATGGACCATTTATTACGCCAGCGTGGCCAAAACCCCCATGTTAGCCACGAGCACGGGCCAATCAAAGGCTCAATCTAAAAGTATCTATTTAGAAAAAGTAATGAGCGCGATAGCTTTCAAGCCATCGCGCTTTTTTGTGTTTTAATTTAAAATTTTAACAGAGGCAATAAGCTGTTTTTTTGATCAGTCCATTCTGCAAGTTGATAATTCCCGTAGTGCTTTATAGGCGATAAGTCACTAATAGAAACATCATTTAAAAAAGTGTGATTACTGGTTAATACCACCCAGTCAGAGCCCAGAGGTTTTAAGCCACGCCCTTGATAGCTGTACTTTATTAACGTTTTATCAAAATGCTGGCTGTGGGCTTGTAATACGGGCAATAAATCGATGTGGTTATTGGAAATATGCACGATCAGCACGCCATTCTCATTGAGTCTTTGCCAATAGAGCGACATAGCTTCTCGAGTGAGTAAGTGCGCGGGAATAACATCACTTGAAAAAGCATCAATGATTAACACATCAAATGTTTCTTGATGATTTTTTTGAAGCGCAATTCGACCATCACCTATGGTTACTCTCACATTGGCTTTACTGCTATTTAAATAAGAAAAATAATTCTTTGCCATGTCATGCACTGCAGGATTGAGTTCAAAAAAATGGAGGCGGTCACCTTGACCCACAAACTTTGCGAGTACACCAGCTCCTAAACCAATGACACCTATGTTTAATGCGCCCTGTTGTTTTAAAATCGTGAGAGATTTAGCAACACCCGTATGTTGATGATAATAACTTTGACCAAGGAATTGATTATTATCAAGTGGCTCTGCGCCATGGATGGTTGTGCCATCTATTAAGCGCCTTTCTTTTATTGTATTGGTATGAATATCTTTTACTGTGAGGTAACCGTAAAAATTGCGGCTCGTAGCAACATTATACTGATTAAAGTTTACGGCTAAGAAACAATAGCATGAGAGCCATACAACAGCGGTTGCAACGAGGGTGTACTTAATGTGTTTATTACCTGTTTGGGTTTTAAATTGGCAATAGCAAATAAAGCTAAAAATAACAGCTAACCCCAGTAGATACTCATCAAGTTGCACGAAAAGTAAAGGAGCAATCATGGTACTGCTAAGTGAACCTAGCACACCTCCTAGGGCAATATAAAAGTAAAAAGTGGTTAATTGAGCGTTATCAGGGGCTGTACTTCTTAGTTCACCATGACACACCATGCAGGCGGTTAATAAGATAGCGCAATACATAATGAGTTGAGCTAGTGCGCTAAATTGGCTGCCAAAATAAAACATTAACAGTCCAGCAAACACTGCAAATACAAACGTATACGCCCACACATAACGCTGATAATTTACTTTATTGGCAAACGTATAACTAAAAGTGAGTAAGTAAATCACCAGTGGCAAGGACCAAAGTAATGGCATTGGTGGAATATTAGTACTGATCATATGTGTTGTTGACACTAACATCGCGGTACTTAAGGCACTCAAAATAATCCAGATTGATTTTCCTTGTGATAGCTTTGCACGATTCGCTAACTGAGCTTTTCGGGCTACTTTAAGGTCTTTTTTTAGCAAAAACGCCATTATTAATAGTAATAAGGCACAGTAGCAGAGTAGCCCAAAAAGCCAATATGACTTTTGCTGCTCTAGCGAAAACAGTAATTCAAATATAAATGGGTAACTCATTAACGCCATTAAAGAGCCTAGGTTTGAAATAGAATACCAATGGTACGGAACATGTCTTGCAAAGGCTTGGATATACCAACGCTGTAAAAGCACACTGGTTGCGCTAAGTAGCATAAAAATAGGGCCTATTTCTCGCAATAAATGCACAAATACAGCGAGAGTTGGAGGCCAATCAGTGAAGTGAAAAATTTCGTTTTGTAAGTAAATAACCAGTGTTGCAATGATAACCAATAACAGGTGAGTAACTACTTGTAATGTAATCGTGTACCGACTGATATAGTGTGCATAAAAATAACCAAGCAATAGCATTGTTTGATAAAACACTAAGCTGGCTGACCAGACAGAGGCACCTCCACCAAAGTGAGGTAAAAGTTGCTTTGAGAGCAGAGGCTGAATTTGAAAAAGTAAAAAAGCACTGATGAAAATAGTGGCGATTGATAAAAGTTTATACATTGTTTTTGTTACCTATTGAAAGATGAAAAAACAATCTATGAGTTTGAGTAAAGCCACAATGGAGTAATGCTTGAGTTTCTCTTAAGAAAACCTTAACCTTTGATTCGTCAATATTTATTGGAGCAGTAAGTGGCGAGTTATCGAGTCGGTAAATTTGTGATTGATGAAAGCAGATGTTTAATTTCATCGCAAGAATATGAGCAAGTTGTCGAGCCCAAAGTCATGGATGTATTACATACCCTTTATATTCATCAGGGGAAGGTCGTAAGCCAAGAAATGATCTTCGCTGCGGTTTGGCCTAATTCAATATTTAATCCAAGCTCAGTACAGCGTTGTATTGCGTTATTACGAAAAGCCTTAAAAGAAGATGCCAAGAACCCTCAATTTATAATTACTCATCCAAAACGGGGTTATAGCTTGGAGCAGGTTGAATTGAGCCAATCAACTAAAGCAACTAAAGCAAAAACGCAATGGTTGCCGTTGCTACTCGTGGTACTCGTTTTTACAGGCGTTGTAGTTTGGCAAATGATTGCTGATAAGCAAGCGCATCCAAGTTTTAGTCAATTAATGCCACTGACGTCAAGCGAACTGAATGAATCTAATTTATCTTTATCGCATAATGGTAACCACTTAGCCTTTGTTCGAGGTGATAAAGGCAACCAACATATCTGGTTAAAGGAATTAGCTACAGGTCGAGAAGCAAGGCTCACGAAGTTTGCTGCAAGTTATTTTGCCTTAGGGTGGTCTTCACAAGACAATGCGTTGGCGTTTGTCGAAGCGAGTGAGCATAATCAGTCACTCCAAACTTTATCGCTTGATTTATCGTCATTTGTGGCACGTGAGAAAACGACTGTCAATCGCTTTACCGAGACGACACTGACGAGCCATCATATTTATTGGGGAGCTGGAGAAGTACTCTATTTTATCGAGAAAAATAAACAAAGTAATGACACCCAACTGGTTTCACTGGATATAAACAGTAAACAAAAAAAGCGCTTACTAGCGGCTTCTGAGCAAGATTGGTTACTTGTTCATGCGTTATCAAATGATGGTAGTAAAGTCGCGTTAGGTTTTGAGGCAGGACAAAATAAATACCGTATCGATGTGCTTGAGCTTGCTAGTAATACAGTGAAAACCATTGCAGTAATAGAAAACGGTATTCAAGGTTTGAGTTGGCATCCAAACAATCAAGCGTTATTAATAAGCCAACGTAACCAACTTATAAGTTTAGGTCTTGAAGGTGAGCTGCAGCTTATTCCGTTTAATAATTATCAAATAATTCGCGATGCCCAGTACACTTCATCTGCTGAGTCAATTTTAATGGAATTAGTGAATGTGGATGTTGATATTGTCAGTCAAACACGAACAGATCCAAATACACTTACAAAGCGGGTGGATACTTCCTCGGTTGACTTTCTGCCAGTGTTTTCACCTGATTCAACAAAATTTGTATTTGAGTCACATCGCTTTGGACTAAAACAATTATTTTTGTATGAAAATGAAAAACAGAAATTAGTCTTCGCAAATCCAGATAACGAAGAGCTGTTTGGTACTGTATGGCATAAAAATGGTCAGCAAGTATTCACTGCAAGCAAAGATACCTTATATAAAATTGATATTGTCAGTGGGACCTATGAAGCTATTCCACATCCTCATCACTCATTTTATTTACGCGAAATGTATCATAATGAAGAATCCATTTTAGTCTCTTACCGCGCAAAAGATGGGGTTACATTTCACCCAGCTAAGTTTGATTTAAATGATCTATCGCTGACGCCATTTTCTGGTTCTGGTAAACGCTTGAGTTGCTACGGTATGGACTTAGATGATAAAGACCAGATTTATTTTTCAAATAGTAATGAAGTTTTTCGCGTAAATTCTGACGGTGATATTGAGTTAATATGGCAGTCTCAACAAGATGAAATTATTGGAATTGCAGTTGAAAAGCAGCAATTAGCTATCACCTTAGAACAGCCGCATAGTATCAAATATCAAACGATTGATTTAGTTTCATCTGATATTGAAAGTTGGCAATTAACAGCCCCAAAACAGCATATGCTGATTAATGCGTCACACGATTTGAATGAGTTTTTATACTTAACCGACCCTAAACGTACGCGCAAATTAGTCAAACTACTTTAATATGTTCTATCAGAGACTTAAGTTGCTCAAGGCTGACGGGGTTATGAGCATGATTACCATGCAAAAGCACTATATCAATCACTGGTAAGAGGGGGAGTGTTTCATCGGTGATTTCTTCTACGCTCTTTTGCATACTAATGCGTGCCATGCTCCCTATTGCGAGATTTTGCTCAATTAAACCATGTAAAGCCCCCACAGAGCCGCAGCAGGCGATAATATTAAAGTGTCGCTCTGCTTTCAGTAGACCTTCGATGCTGGCTTGGTGAAATTTACAGTCGCGTTGAAATAAGGCCAGTGGTAAGGGGGTTGCAGGGTTTAATTTAAAAGACGGACTTTTCACCCACACTCCTTGGCTTGATTGTATTAGGTAACCTTCCTCTGAGTTCGGTGAACGGGTCGCAATCACTAAATCAAGTTGACCTTGGTCAAGCTTAGCCCTTAACTCACTGCTAGGTGCGCAGCTAATTTGTATATCCAGCGCAGTATTTAACGTGCGCAGTGAATTCACGAGTCGCGGTAAAATTGAATGGGCGTAATCATCAGGGCAGCCAATACGAATTCGACGGTTTCCAGTGCCTGCTTGAAGTTGCTTAAAGGCCTCATCGTGAAGATTGATTAACTGCTTTGCATAACTTGCTAATTGATGACCTTGTTGGGTAAGCACTAACTGGCGTCCTTGCTTCTCAAATAAAGAACTCCCTGTGTCTTGTTCTAGTTTTTTCATCTGCATACTTACCGCAGATTGGGTTCGGCAAATCTGTGCGGCTGCGCGGGTAAAACTGCCCGTGTCTACAAAAGCACAAAAAGTTCGTAAGGCATCAATATCCATGATGTATCAGTTTCTCTTATGGGTTGTATAAAAACAATTGGCGAGTAATTCGCCTTTTGCTGCTCTATAGTGGGGTTATACCATTTTGCAAAAATACTTAATCATTTAGAGTGATTAAACCAGTCGCTACCTGCGTTAAAAATTTCTGATTTAGAACAACTAAATAACTAAATTTTTGCCTTGTTATCAACGCGGTTTTATTGCCTCAAAATAGACTACTTAATTAAGCAGAATGGTATTAATCTAATCGTTAAGGGATGAAAAATGCAATTATTTATTGGTAATAAAAATTATTCGAGTTGGTCATTAAGAGCGTGGTATTTATTAAGTAAATTCAATATATCATTTACCGAGCAGCAACTTGTTTTAGATACTCCAGACTTTTATGACAGATTAAAAACGAAATTTCCTGTACAAAAAGTCCCTGCATTAATCGACGGTGATATAGCTGTGTGGGATTCACTCGCGATTTGTGAATACATCAACGATGCTTATCTAAATGGCAGAGCATGGCCTGAAAACTTAAATAAAAGAGCTCACGCAAGAAGTGTGGCTGCAGAAATGCATAGTGGCTTTCTCGCACTCAGAAATGAAATGCCCATGAATATTCGAGCTAAAAGACATGTTGAGCTGTCAGAACACGCAAAGAAAGACATTGCGCGCATTGATGAGATATTTTCGATGCGACCACAATCGTCGTCCAATACATGGCTGTATGGTGAGTTTTCAATTGTTGATGCGATGTTTGCGCCCGTGGTACTGCGCTTTAAAACTTACCAAGTAACATTATCAAGCCCTGCACAAGCTTATTGTGACCAGGTACTATCGTGTCCTGTTTTGAATAATTGGATTGCACACGCACTGCAAGAAACAGATATTGTTACAAGTGATGAGGCAGGAGAGGATATTATTTAATCACCGCGCACAAAGCGATAATTTTATGCTTTGTGCCTTTTTCGCAACTTTGTGTTGGTGCATGTGTGTAATTTATATACAAAAGAACGAGTTTAATTGTAAGCTCTTCACTCTATAATGGAACGGTTGCTCTTTATTTAAACACCTCATTACTCGCCTTTTTCCGTTCCTGCGTAGGTATATAATTATGAGCACATTCGGTGCAAAGTTATTAAATCAAGATATGTCAATTGCACGCTACTTTTGTCGGTTCAACTCTATGCAAGTTGAGCAAGCATTTACTCAAAGTAAGCTTGAGCAAGATAAAAAAACTGCACAGTTTCTTGCCTGTATCACCGCCATTATGATTATGCTGGTGACCTATTCCGATAAAATGATAATTCAACCCAGCTTTTGGCCCGGTATTGCATTATTTAGCCGGACTATTTCTGTTGCAGTTTGTGTGATCACTGCACTTGGGGTGTGCTATATCCGGACGCCACAGCAATTATCGCAAGCGGTGGCTGCGTTTATGACATTCTTATTTTTTAGTATGCAATTTATGGTGTTCACCTTTGAGCGCCATTATGTCCTGCATATGTTTTTTGATGTGATTATTTTGATCACTATGTATTTCTCTACTTTATTGTCATTAAAGAATGCCACCTTAATCGGTGTGTCTTACAGTGCATTTGCAATTACCGTTATTTATTTTAATAAAGATGTAAGTAGCCATACTTTTTATATGGTTGGGTTGGCACATGTATCCGCTAATTTTGCAGGGGTCGTTATGTCGGCTCATGAGCATTTAATGCGTCGGCAGCTTTTTGTTCGTAACACTCAGCTAAGTCAACTTGCAGATGAAATGAAAAGACAGGCATTTAAAGATGCGCTCACACAGCTGCCTAACCGGCGTGCGTTTGATAACAATTATGAGGGATATCAAAAATTAATTAAGCAGCAAAATAAAACGAAACATGTGTGTGTCGTTTTAGCTGATATTGATTACTTTAAACGCGTAAACGATACCCATGGACATGAAATGGGGGATACCGTGCTTAAGCACTTTTCGACTTTTTTAACGAACTCTCTGCGCAGTGCTGATGATGTCTATCGATTTGGTGGTGAAGAGTTTGTCATTGTACTGCCGCTTTGTTCATTAAAAGATGCCACTGCGCTTATAAACGGCATGATAGCAAGGTTAAATGCCGAGGAGTTTAAATTAGGTAGTTGCTCTTTATCGATACAAGCAAGTTTTGGTCTGACCATCATGCGTGAGGAGCAGCAAAAATCAGTGATATCACGAGCTGATTTGGCTTTGTATCAAGCTAAGGAAGGCGGAAGAAATCAATTGGTTATTAAAATTTAATCGATACCAAGGTGCGTTTAATTTAGTCAATAAATTGTAATTATCCAAAGATACTTGTATATATTATCTGTACTTCTTTTTTCTTATATTCATTCAATAAAGAGAGCATGCAAGGAGATGCATAATGCTATCACGCCATAAAAAAGGCTATAAAATATCAATTAGAGCGAGTGTTCTCTTAGTCTTTGCGCTTGCCAGTCTTTTAACGGGAATTGTGGCGATTAGCTTGCATTATTACTTCAGTGAAAAGTTAGTATTGCACACCAAAGCTCAGCAATTTAAGCAAACAAGCCAGCAGATTGCTGATCATATCACACGTATAAATCAGCGTGCAGATAACACCCTCAGCGTGATGGTTCATGACACACGCCTATTTTCACAAAGCCAAGGTAACTATGAGATTTTTCGAAATGTACTCATAGAGGTGCTGAGCCGCCACACAGATTTTTATTCACTTATTTTAGGGCGTGCGAATGGTGATTTTCTCCAAGTTATTAATCTAAAAGGGTATGCAAATTTACCCGCCAGCTTGAATATAAAAGATGAGTATAAATGGCTGGTCATTAAAGTATCGGGGGAAGGTGAAGAGCGTCGTAAGTCGATGTTATTTTTAGACTCACAACTGACAGTCCGTAAAGCAGAAGAACAACAAACCGATTTTGATCCACGAACGCGAATATGGTTTCAAGACGCAGAAAGTGGGGTTGTTACCAAATCTGAACCGTACATGTTTAATGTTTACCACGTACCGGGTTATACCTATTCGATTAAGTCAGATGATACCGGCGATGTGCTTGCGGTGGATATAGCAAGTTCGAGTTTAAGTGCGTATTTAACTGAGCAACAGACTAAAATGCAGTTTTTGGTTTCCGCCGAAATGTATGTCTATCAGGGTAGTGGTGACATTATTGCCAGCAGTAGAACGCAAAGCCATCAGCATACCTTTGACGATTTATCAGCGCTTATTAAGCTTGATGACCAAAAAACAGGCCTTGCAAATAAGCGTCATCAGTTTGGCAAAATGCTGGATGTACACGAAAATGGGATAGAAAAATACATGTTTGTCGTGCCCTTACCATTAAGCGGTGACATGCAAGCTGACAATGAAGATTTCTTCACTGTATTGGTAGCAAAAGAAGATGTACTTGCGGTCATTCGCGAGAAAATTCGGATTTCTATTTTAATAACGAGTTTATGTTTATTACTGCTACTGCCAATATCGTGGTTTTTT
This sequence comes from Pseudoalteromonas sp. MBR-15, assembly GCF_053628915.1. Classification (NCBI taxonomy): domain Bacteria; kingdom Pseudomonadati; phylum Pseudomonadota; class Gammaproteobacteria; order Alteromonadales; family Pseudoalteromonadaceae; genus Pseudoalteromonas; species Pseudoalteromonas sp. MBR-15. Next base: position 190,771 of record NZ_JBRJHH010000004.1, on the reverse strand, counting down.
GCATCATCAATTGTGAATCCAATTTTAAAGCTTGTTGGTGAGAACAAAAAAATTCAGCAGCGCGAGTATAAAAATGTGTCGACTCTGTCAAGTAGCATTCTCGAAATTCATTATTTAGCCAATTCAATGGTTGATATGAGCCGCTCTATAGAGAAACACGAAAACTCACAAAAAGCACTCATGGAATCGTTTGTTGAACTTATAGCCCAAGCGATTGATGATAAATCACCTTATACAGCAGGGCATTGTGAGCGTGTTCCTGAGCTTGGCATTTGGCTTGCGAATGCTGCATCTGATTCAACAGATCCCGCCTTTGCAGAGTTTGCATTTGAAAACGAAGATGAAAAACGTGAGTTTAGACTGGCAGCGTGGTTACATGACTGTGGTAAAATTACTACGCCAGAACACATTGTAGACAAAGGCACCAAACTAGAAACCATTTATAATCGTATTCATGAAATCCGTACACGTTTTGAAGTGTTACTGCGCGACGCTAAAATAAACTACTACGAAAAGCTGCTTGAAAACCCAACACACAGGGAGACACTGCAACAGCAGTTAGACGCTGAAACAGACAAATTACATGCTGACTTTGCTTTCATTGCTACTTGCAATGTGGGAAGTGAGTTTATGGATGATGAGCAACTTGAACGCTTAAAAGACGTTGCGTGTATTAAGTGGCATCGGCATTTCGATGCAACGCTCGGTTTATCGCCTCTAGAAGAAATGCGCTTTGCAGATTTAAAGGGACAATCTTTACCTGTTGAAGAAACGCTGTTAAGTGATAAACCCAGTGACCTAATTACGCACCACAAGGCTGTGGAATACGATGCTAATTTAGGTATAAAAATGTCGGTTCCTGAATACAAGTATAATTTAGGTGAGTTATATAACTTACAAATTAGAAGTGGAACACTTACCGCAGAAGACCGATTTAAAATTAATGAACACGTTATCAGCACGATTCGTATGCTTAATAATGTGCCATTCCCCGAAGAGCTAGCCCGTGTGCCGCGCTATGCATCGACCCACCACGAAACCTTAAAAGGCACGGGGTATCCGCGTAAATTATCAGCGGATGACTTATCGATACCTGAACGAGTGTTAGTACTTGCTGATATTTTTGAAGCACTCACTGCAGCAGATAGGCCATATAAAAAGGCCAAACCATTGAGTGTTGCTATTGATATTTTAGCTAAAATGGTCGATGACGATCATATTGATCGTGACGTATTTAAACTGTTTTTAAGTTCAGGTATTTACCTTGAATACGCAAAACGCTATTTGAGCCCTGAACAAATAGATAACGTCGATATCGCAAAATACCTCTAACCGAGAGGGGTTGTTTTTACTTTAGGCTGAAAAGTCCGTACAATTCGCCTCGTTTTTGGTGCGTTGTTGTAACGCTTTTAACGAGATGAATGTAAGCCAGTATGCATCAGATTGCCGATTTAATCGCTATTTTTGACAGCACTTTTTATCAAAGCCATAACACGCGCTTAATTAAAGGTGCTGACGAGCCTATTTACCTGCCTGCAGATGAGCAAACGACTTATCATCAAATTGTCTTTGCGCATGGTTTTTACGCCAGTGCACTCCACGAAATTGCCCATTGGCTGGTGGCAGGTGAAAAACGCCGCTTACTTGAAGATTATGGCTATTGGTATTGTCCTGATGGTCGTGATAAACATCAGCAAGCTGAGTTTGAAGCGGTAGAAGTTAAACCCCAAGCAATAGAATGGGCGCTTAGCGCTGCGGCAGGGTTTGACTTTAATGTTTCGGTCGATAATTTAAATGGCGAACAAACGTGTCGTTTTGCTTTTCAGCAGCGTGTTCACCAGCACCTATTAAGTTTACTAGCGTCTGGTTTTAATCAACGAACTTACGCACTACTAAAAGCACTCAGTGATTTTTATAAGACCCCGTGGCCACTGACAAGTGCACAATTTGTATGGCAACATCCAGGAGAGTTATCTGATGCAGTTTAAGTTAGGTTTAATTGTAAACCCTGTTGCAGGGCTTGGTGGCAGTGTAGCTCTTAAAGGCAGTGATGGTGCTGATACAGCAGCGAAAGCCATGGCACTCGGCGCAGAACCCAAAGCAAATTTACGCACCCGTGCAGCACTTGAAGCATTACTTGCGTATCAAGACTCGCTCATTATATACACCGTTAATGGTGAAATGGGGGAGCGAACAGCCACCCAATTAGGCTTTAATACCCAGGTTATTTATCACAGTGGCGACGTTACGACGCCGGATGACACCGAGCAAGCTGCAAAGCGTCTCGTAGAACAAGGCGTAGACCTTATTTTATTTGCAGGCGGTGACGGAACAGCCCGAAATATTTGTCATGCTGTTGGTGACACTACACCCGTGTTGGGCATTCCCGCAGGCTGTAAAATTCATTCAGGTGTGTATGCTATTACCCCAAAAGCTGCGGGCCGAGTGGTTGAAATGCTTGTAAAAGGTGAGTTGGTGAGCTTAGGCGATGCAGACGTGATGGATATCGACGAAGCCGCATTTCGCGAAGGCACCGTAAAAGCAAAACGGTATGGTGAAATGCAAGTGCCAAGCGAAGTACGTTACGTGCAAGCGGTTAAAAATGGGGGTAAAGAAACCGACGAGTTAGTGCTTGCTGATATTGCGGCTTATGTGGTGTCTGACATGGATGAAGAGACTTTATACGTCATGGGCAGCGGCTCAACAGTTGCTGCCATTATGGAAGAAATGGGCCTAGAGAATACCTTACTCGGTGTTGATTTAGTGGCAGACCAAGCGCTGATTGCTCAGGATTTAACTGCACAGCAATTACTGGAGCTAACACACGGTAAACCGACTAAATTAGTGATCACCCTGATCGGTGGTCAGGGCCATATTTTTGGTCGTGGAAATCAACAGCTCAGTCCAGCACTTATTCGTGCTATCGGTCGCGATAATATTATTGTGGTCGCAACCAAAACAAAATTACAGGCCTTGAATGGCCGCCCATTGATTGCCGATACTGGCGACAGTGAGTTAGACGATGAATTAAGTGGTTATATTCGAGTAACCACAGGTTTTAATGACCATATAATGTATGCAGTAGGTCATCAAGATGGGCTGCACCCAGAGGAGAGATAACCATGAGTTTAGTAAATTATATTGATGCAGCGCAGCAATATTTTGATGATTTAGTTGATAAAGCAACCGATGATGAGTTATTTGCTGGTGGCTATTTACGAGGCCATTTTGATTTGGCGGTAGGGTATGCGCAAGTTGAAGAATTAAACTTATCAACCGACGAGCTTAATAATCAAGTCGAGTCGAGCCTGGTTAAAGCATACCGTAATGGTGAGCTTAACGAAGATGATAAAGCATTAGTGGTTCGTTTATGGGATGAAGTAAAAGCATTAGCCTAATCGGTGTTGATGTTATTTAAATAAGCGGCTTTGGCCGCTTTTTTTATATAGTTGAAGTACCCAAATCAGATAGCTTAGTTAACTTAAAATTTACCTCTTAACGCGGATGCGATAAGGTAAGCAAGAAATTTTTCTAGGGAATTCGAAAATGAATAATAACAATGATGTGCAGGCACCAAGCGGAGCAATCGCACGTTTTTTAAATACCATTGAAAGGGTAGGCAATAAGCTTCCTGATCCGGCCATTATCTTTTTAGTGGCCATGTTACTTATTTGGCTGCTGTCGTGGCTTTTTTCGGGCATGACATTTGACGCCATAGACCCACGAACAGGCGAGGCCATTGTTGTCCATAATTTGTTGGCGGGTGATTCCTTAGCCACCTTTTTATCGTCGATGGTAAAAACCTTTACAGGCTTTGCTCCTTTAGGTGTTGTGCTTGTTGCAATGTTAGGTGTTGGGGTTGCTGAGCATTCAGGCTTTATCAATACGGGCTTAAAGCTAATGCTAAAAGTCACTCCTAAGCAGCTATTGACCCCGTCTATTATTTTAGTGGCGATTGTTAGCCACACCGCAACTGATGCTGGCTACGTGTTAGTTATCCCGCTTGCGGGGGTTATTTTTTATGCGATGGGTCGTCATCCTCTTGCGGGTATTGCTGCGGCTTTTGCGGGCGTGAGTGGGGGCTTTAGTGCCAATTTCATTCCATCAGGTATCGATCCATTACTGCAAAGCTTTACCCAAAGTGCTGCCCAAATTATTAACCCTGATATGGCGATTAACCCGTTAAATAACTGGTTTTTCACCTCGGCTTCAAGCTTATTCATTATTTTATTAGGCTGGTACATTACCGATAAAATTATTGAACCACGTTTACAAAATACCCCACTTGATGGTGACACCGAAGACTTACCCGCTTTTGATGAAGCGCGTAGCGATGAAAAGCGTGCGTTTTATATTGCAAGCACAGTGATGGTAGCAGGCCTTGCTTTACTTTGGTTTGTATCCGCTCCCGCAGACTCAGCTATGCGCAGCCCCGATGGCTCGCTGACTAACTTCCGTTCACCTTTGATGCAGTCTATCGTGCCACTAATTTTCCTACTGTTCTGGATACCTGGTGCAGTTTATGGCTTTGTGGTTGGCACGTTCAAAAGCTCTAAAGACATGATTGATGCGATGAGTAAAGCAATGGGCGGCATGGCGTATTACATAGTAATGGCGTTTTTCTGTGCGCTATTTATCGCGGCCTTTAGTAAATCAAACCTAGGGGCATTACTGGCAATTGAAGGTGCACAGCTGTTAAAAGCCATGCAATTACCCAGTTCTGTAACCGTGATTGGTATTATTTTCTTAACTGCGTTCGTAAACTTGTTTGTGGGTTCAAGCTCGGCAAAATGGGCATTACTTGGGCCTATTTTTGTGCCTATGTTAATGCAATTAGGCATATCGCCAGACTTAACCCAAGCAGCGTACCGTGTGGGTGATTCAAGCTCAAACATTATCACCCCGTTAATGCCTTACTTCCCATTGGTTGTCGTGTACTGCCAGAAGTATGTTAAAGGCACAGGTATCGGCACCTTAATTGCCATGATGCTGCCGTACTCTATCGCGTTCCTAATCGGCTGGAGTATCTTCTTACTAGCATATTGGGGCTTAGGCATCCCACTCGGCCTACAGTCAAGCTACGTGTACCCAGCGGGATCATAACCATAAAAATAACAAAGCCTCAGCCATCCAACTGAGGCTTTTTTGATGTAACCTATTAGTAGAGGAAATCGTGTGAAATTTAATGTTGAGTGGCAATAGCTTTGGAAAAAACTTACTAAGACTTTTTAATTTTAATACCTGTTATTTTTATGTTTATCATCCGCTACTTCCAAAGTGGGATGAGTATTGAGATCACATTTGAACACATTACTGTTTATCAATTACCCTTTTTCTTCTTTTGCATTTTTTTAGGTTCGCTTTTCTTGGCATTTTTAGTATCAACCTTAATTAAATATACAGCGGTTGAAATCGGTGATGGTTACCTCAAGGGAAGGAATTATTGGTTTATTAAAAAACGTATTCCAATCAAGTTTATATCGAAGCTTTACTTATTTCGAGACAACGGTATTGAAGCCGTCGTGGCAGATGCAGGGCAGTATGGCAAAGTTTATATTTCTACCCATACCGAAAATTAGATGAATTGATTAAATACCTTGAAGATAACAGTGAATTGATGGCAGGTAGTTAAGCCGTGATTTTAAAAACTGAATGGTGATAGCTGACAGCTTTACTTCAGACACAAAAAAACCTTGTCACTCTCATGACAAGGTTTTTTTAGTCGTTAGCTTTAAACGCTTAGTTTGCTGTGAAGCTTACTGGACGACGCTCTTTACGAGGGCCGCTACGTTTTTCACCACGGTCTTTGTCTTTGAAGCTACGCTTTTTATCACTGCGCTCACCTGCTGGGCGTTCGCTGCGCTCTGGGCGCTCAGAAGCGGCTTCAGCTTTGGTGAGTGTCATTCCCATTGGGCGTTTACAAATAAACACTTTTTGGAAGTGATCAAGCACATCTTTAGGCATGTTTTGCGGTAATTGTACCGTACTGTGACTGTCGTGCAGACGAATGTCACCAATAAACTTGCTTGAGATATCGGCTTCGTTAGCAATCGCACCAACGATATTTTTAACTTGTACACCGTGCTCACGACCTACTTCGATACGGTATGTATCCATAGGACCCATGCTGCGGCTGTTACGTTCACGCGGCTCACGCGGTTTACGTTCGCGAGCAGGGCGATCACCACGGTCAGCACGTTCGTTACGACGGCGATCACCACCGCGTTCTGTACGTTCGCCACGCGGTTGAACTTTAACTTCTTCAACCTTGATTGGTGATTGTTGCTGCGCTAAACACAGTAAGGCACCTGCTAAGTCTTCGAAGCTTAGTTCAAGCTTTTCAGCCATGTTGGCCGCTACTTGGTTAAAGAACGTGATGTCTTTATTTTCAAGTGCAATAGTCAACTTGTCTTGCAATGCTTTGATGCGTTTTTCTTCAACAACTTTCGCTGTTGGTAAATCTACTTGTGCAATTTCAGACTTCGTATGACGAATGATATTTTTAAGTAAATAACGCTCGTTGTGTTTTACGAAAAGAATCGCTTTACCTGAACGACCCGCACGACCTGTACGGCCAATACGGTGAACGTAGGCTTCAGAGTCTTGTGGAATATCGTAGTTAATTACCAAGCTTAAACGGTCAACATCTAGACCACGTGCTGCAACGTCGGTTGCAATTACGATATCAAGTAAACCACTTTTCAAACGCTCTACAGTGCGTTCACGTGCTTGTTGGTTCATGTCACCATTAAGTGGTGCGGCAGAGAAACCTTCGCGCTCAAGTAATTCAGCTAATTGTACTGTGTCATTACGTGTACGTACGAAAACAATCGCACCATCGTATTCTTCAGCTTCTAAGAAGCGCACGATCGCTTTGTTTTTGTGTACGTGTGCATTCCAAAATACTTGTTCAACAGTCGATACTGTTGAGTTACGCGCTGAAATATGAACTTGCTCAGGCTCGTTCATGTATTTGCTGCTGATATTTTGGATTTGCTTAGGCATGGTTGCAGAGAAAAGACATGTTTGCTTTTCACGCGGTGTTTTTTCCATGATGCTTTCTACATCATCAATGAAACCCATGCGTAACATTTCGTCCGCTTCATCAAGAACAAGGGCTTGTAAGCTCTCGAATTTGATTGTGCCACGGTTAATGTGGTCGATTAAGCGGCCTGGCGTTGCAACAATGATTTGCGCGCCACGACGAAGTGCACTTAATTGGATGCTGTAGCTTTGGCCACCATAAAGGGCTAAAACTTCTACACCACGAGTATGCTTAGCATATTGTTCGAATGCCTCAGCTACTTGGATCGCAAGTTCACGCGTAGGCGTTAGAACAAGGATCTGTGGCTGTTTCACAGACGGGTCAATATTATTTAGTAATGGCAGTGCAAATGCTGCTGTTTTACCTGTACCCGTTTGCGCTAGTCCCAGTACGTCCTTTCTTTCTAGCAATAACGGTATACATTGAGCTTGGATTTCAGATGGAGTCTTGTAACCTAGCTCTTCAACTGCTTTTAAAATTGCAGGAGAAAGATTTAAAGATTCAAACGTGACTGGTTCTGACATTAATACGCCTCAACGAATTTAAAGAGGCGCGCATTGTATAGGAAATACAATGCAATTGCTTGTATAAATTACAACTAATTTGTATGTGGTTGATGTTGGTCATAATTTAATCAGTTGTAATTTGCCAAAATCAACCATGTTTACAATTTATTGATATAACCCTAAATTTTCTTTAGCGTATGCTTCGAATTCTGTGAAGCCACCAATGTGAGTTTGGTCAATAAAAATTTGTGGAACGGTTGGGCAAGGTTTGCCAGCAGACTTTTCTAAATCTGCTTTGCTGATACCTTCTTTAATGATATCGATGTAGCGAAATTTAAAATCCTCACGCTCGTTCGCTAGTTTTTCTGCTACGTCTTTTGCGCGTACACAGTATGGGCAGCCCTCACGGCCAAAAATTACAGTCAACATATCGCTCTCCTCGATGTAAGTGTGTTGGTCTGGTTATCATATTAACGAATTAGATTCATAAAAACAGTGCATAAAATCGATTACTCTATTCTGTTTTTTCTCTGAGTGCCTCTTAAGTCACTTTCGTGTTCGTATGCGCAGCCCAAGTTCTGTGGAATACCCCATAGAATGAGCTGTAATCGCGAGTTGCTCATTAATAACATAATACGTTGGGTAGGCACTGACTTTGTAATCTTGTCCTGTATACCGTGTCCCTAATAAAACGGGCATCGTTAAGTCTAGTGAATCTGTAAACTGCGTTATCTCGTCAATATTTTCATAATCAAGGGCAATGGCAATCGCATTCAGTTCGCCTTGTTGATAGGCTTTTTCGAGATTAGGCATACTGTAGCGACAAATACTGCACCAAGGGGCAAAAAAATACAGCACTGTGTTTGTGCCTTTTAAATCGGCAATGGTGACGCGTTGCTGTGGATTGTCGAGTGTCGCTAAATTGAAATAGGGGGCGGGAGTGTGGTCTGTTGGTAATAAATTTCGTTGCTGAAATAGCGTAACGACATACAAGATGATAGCCATCAACAGCAAGTTTTTAGTCAAAGCGACTATTTTTTTTAAAACTGAGGGTATTTTTTTCATTTTTATTTTGTACGTGCTTAGCCCTTTAAAATCAACTTATTCAGACCAGAATAAGCCTCAATAAATTTCAAAAATAGAAAAAAATTGCAATTTTTTTTGTAAAAAATCTTGAAAAGATTTTGCTTGCCCATAAATCGTTTAGTGAGGACGCCTGATGGGTCCCAAACAAACCAAAGTAATTGAAATTTATATAATTAATTTAACTTTGTTAGCACTTGTTCAAAAGAAGAGTACTAACAAAATATCGCTTAAATATGAGGATATTATTATGCGTACAGTAGACTTATCACCACTTTATCGTTCATTCATTGGCTTCGATCATTTAGCATCATTAATGGATGCGGCAGCACGCACAGACAAGCAGCCAAGTTTTCCTCCATACAACATCGAAGCATTAGATAAAGACAAATACCGTATCACTATGGCCGTTGCCGGTTTTAGTGAAAGTGAACTGACCATTGAGTCAGAAAACAATACATTAAAAGTCAGCGGCACAAAAGCTGACAAAGAAGACAATGCAGAGCGTAAGTTTATCCATCAAGGAATTGCTGAGCGCAACTTTGAACGTAAGTTCCAACTAGGTGACCACGTTAAAGTACTCGGTGCAGACCTTGAAAATGGACTTTTAAGCATTGATTTACAGCGTGAAATTCCTGAAGCACTCAAACCACGTAAAATTGAAATTGGCAGTGGTAAATTGCTTGAGAATAAGTAATTAAGCTGTAATCAGCATTGTTTCCCCTTGTTATTTGTTAGAAGTAGGCCGCCTCATTTGAGGCGGCCTTTTTTATAATTTCTCTAAATTATCGACGCACCACTTTGCGCGTTTGAGAGTGGCTTGTTGCTGCGATTCGTCTTGTTTATACCAGGTGTTATAAATCATGCCTATACGCGGATTTTTGCTAAGCAATTGTTCGTGCTCTAGCATGAAGTTCCAATATAAACTATTGAAAGGGCACGCATCATCGGTGGCTTTTTCTTTCACGTTGTAATGGCAATCCTTACAATAGTCACTCATTTTATTAATGTAATTACCGCTTGCGGCATACGGTTTAGTGGCAATTAAGCCGCCGTCTGCAAATTGACTCATGCCGCGAGTGTTGGGCATTTCAACCCATTCGATAGCATCAATATAAATACCTAAATACCAAGCATCGACTTCATTTGGGTTTATGGCTGTAAGCAAACAAAAGTTACCCGTTATCATCAAACGTTGAATATGATGAGCATAGGCGGTGTCTAAACTTTGCTTAATTGCATGGTGCATACATTTCATTTTAGTGTTTGCGTGCCAAAAATAGTCGGGCAGGGCACGCTTTGCGTCAAGGGCATTTTTGTTGGCGTAGTCAGGCATATTTTGCCAGTAAATACCACGCACATATTCGCGCCAGCCCAGAATTTGTCTAATGAACCCTTCAACTTGGGCAATATCAATTTTTTGCTGCTGTTTTTCAAAAGCCTCAATCACGCGCTTAATAACCTGCATTGGGTGCAGCATTTTAGTGTTGAGAGCAAACGACAAGCGGCTGTGATATAACGACCATTGGTGCTCAGATTGACAGGTCATCGCATCTTGAAATTGCCCAAAGTGAACTAACAAATGATCGCAAAAAAAATCAAGAAGCTGCTTTGCTTCATAACGTGTTGTTGGCCAAAGTATCGAATGATCGCACTCTCCAAATGTCGTTATGTTATGTTTTTTTATGCGTGAAAGAATATCCTTAACATCGTGCCCAAAGCACAGTGGTTCAGGAATTGCGTTGAGATCATGTTGTTTTAACTTGTTTCTATTTTGTTGATCAAAGTTCCACTTGCCTCCGACCGGTTCATTGTTTTCGTCCATTAATATATTGAATCGTTTACGCATTGCGCGATAAAAGAATTCCATTTTTACATGCTTGTCTTTTTTAAAGTGTTGGCATATATCATTAAAGGGAAGTAAAAAATGCTCTGTGTCGTATGCGGTAATCGCACACTCACTGTTTTCTGAGAATGCCTGTAATTGCTGTTTGAGTCGGTATTCATCGGGATACTGGTATTCAATGCGTTTACATTGGTAGTGTTTCGCTAAACGGGTAAGAAGGGCGGGTAATGATTCGTCATCTTCTGTGTCATCTAAGGTAAGATGTAGCACATTAAACCCCGCGCTTTTTAGCGCCTTTGCAAAGTGTTCCATTGCTAAGAAAAAGGCGGCAATTTTTTGTGTATGATGTTTTACGTAATCGGTTTCTTGTTTTAGCTCAGCGATGACATAAAGAGTGGTGTGCTGGTCTTCGTCTTTATACCAGCTGTGGCTAGCATTGAGTTGATCGCCAAAAATAAATCGCAAAGTAGAGTAATGCACAATAGTAAACCCATGATAATTGATTTAAATTACTACGTAATACCGCTGAATTTAGATCGTGTTGGCCCACAACATGCTTACAGAAACACAGGATAAACAACAGGGACGATATTATGAAACCACGCTTCTTTACTTTATTTACACTGGTTTGTTTAGGGGTCACTTTGAGCAAGGCGGCCAACGCGGCAATTTATCAATGTGAAAAAAATGGCATTGTTGAGTTTAGCCAACAACCTTGCGGCAAAGATGCAAAGTTGATCACCGTTAAAGAGCAAAACCCCACATTATTAGGCTCGCCAAAACCTGTTTCTGAATCAAGCGATGTAACAGCAGAGATTGATAACTATATTCGATTAAAGCAAATAGACGCCAAAATTGCAGAACACAATAATAAAATAGACTCTTACTCAGAACGGATGAACAATGAAATTGCGGCATTAAGCAGTCAAGCCGATGCGCAACTGCACAATTTGGTCGGAGCAAAAAAAGAAGCCGCCATAGCTAAACAGATGTCTGCCGTTTCAGAACGTTATAATTTATTGATCAACAATGAGCAGCGTAATATAGACAGGTTAAGCACAGAAAAAAGCCAGTTAGTTTTGCAAAGTAACGATACAGAAAAGAATGAAATTGACCATTTTATTCGTAGTGAACAGATTAAACGTGAAATCGCAGAGCACAAAGACAAAATTGACCGTTATCATGTTGAACTAAATCAACAAATTAAGCGCCTTGAGCAACAAGCCTCTACCAGACCGACTAATCTAGTCGATGCGAGTAGCGACCAGGCTTTATCAGACAAAATGTCTGCGGTGACCAGTAAATTTAATACACTCATTGCTGTTGAGCAGCGCCAAATCGATAGACTGAATAATGAACTTACTCAACATTAATTAGTGTCAGCCCTCAACTACGAACTAAGTCGAGTAGCGCAACGTGTATTGATTGAAATTACATTACTGTAAGCAAACAAATAGCTTTTAACAATGTTGGAAAATATACGAATTGCCTGTGACCACGCTTGTTTTAGGTGGCTGTTTAAGCCTCTTTGATGGGACTCCAGCGTGTCGAAAAATGCGTCACACAAATGGTCTATATCGTGACTTGATACATTCAAAAAGCTTAGGTTATTTGCTATATATTGAATGAAAGGCATCACCAAAGGTAAGTCATCAAGGTGTGACACAACCTTGTTAAGCGCACAAAATAGTATATAGCTTCGTTTGCTAACACTCTCTTCGCTTGGCATCGTCATTGTTAGATTACGCTGGCTCAAATTGTGGTAAAAGGTGTGCGTAAATTGATGGAAATCAGGTTTTAGCAGTTCAACATTCTGTTGTAAAAGCCTTTTTTGAAAAATAGATAGACTCATAGGAAAATCGCTTAATAGCCAACACTATAGTTTGTTCTTCTTATAGTGTTAACTATAGACCTATTTTTTCGGAAATAGGAAATTTTATGACAAGGTTGTCATTATTTTTTTTCGTAAAAAATTGTCCAACTAATTCATGCCCGAAGGTTGCTAATTGAGCGCTACATGCTTATAATAGCCGCCATTGACTTGATGTGCTTGCCACTCAAGCAAACGATATTAAGTAATTTACTTGATATCCATTGGCGCGGGATGGAGCAGCCTGGTAGCTCGTCGGGCTCATAACCCGAAGGTCGTCGGTTCAAATCCGGCTCCCGCAACCAAATTCATGTTAAAACATCGTAAGTTGTCTTTAACATGCACAGTAATTTTTTACTGTATGAAGTCGCGCATTCTGGGTAATGCGCGTTTTGCGTTTAGGCTATTTAGTTTAATTTAGTTAGGTAATTGACCGCAACCAAGCTTGGCCCTAGGCCACACAGTTTTATGCTTTAGGTGTGACGCCCCGCTTGGTTCGGGGCGTTGTTGTATCTGATCTAGCATGATTTTATGAATCATTATTAAACTCAGTATTTCAGGGCTATATGCCCTTTTTTTGTTTGTATGGAGGATTTTCGTGACAAAACTTGAGCAAGATTTAGTAGCCATGCTCTCACCAGCCGTTGAAATGTTAGGCTTTGAGTTACATGGTCTTGAGTTTGTGCAAGCTGGTCGCCACTCTACATTACGTGTTTACATCGATCATGATGCAGGGATCACGGTAGACAATTGTGCCGACGTAAGTCGTCAAGTTAGCGCAATCTTAGATGTCGAAGACCCAATTACAAACGAATACGATTTGGAAGTGTCGTCTCCTGGTGTTGATCGTCCATTATTCAAACAAGATCACTACGAGAAGGCACAAGGAGAAGAAGTACGCGTGCGTACTAAGCTTCCACAAGATGGTCGCCGTAATTTTAAAGGCGATTTAGTATCAGTTAGCAGTGATATGATCACACTTTCAGCAGATGGGACTGAGCATATGATTATGCTAAGTAACATTGAACGTGCGAACATCATCGCAAAGTTTTAATTCGAGTGCGAAGGAATAGGGCAAGCGAGGCATAACCCATGGCAAAAGAAATATTATTGGTTGCTGAAGCCGTCTCCAATGAGAAAGCGGTTCCAAAAGAAAAGATTTTTGAAGCGTTAGAGTTCGCATTAGCGACTGCAACAAAGAAAAAACACGATGGTGAAATTGACGTTCGCGTATCAATTGACCGTAAAACAGGTAATTACGATACATTCCGTCGCTGGAAAATCGCTCCTGTGCAAGAAGATGGTTCACTTGAGCACCCATATAGCGAAATCACGCTTGAAGCGGCACAAGTTGAAGACCCTGAATTGCAAATGGGTGATTACGTAGAAGAACAAATTGAGTCAATTAAGTTTGACCGTATTACAACACAAATGGCTAAGCAAGTTATCGTACAAAAAGTACGTGAAGCTGAGCGTGCACTTGTTGTTGAAGAATACAAAGACCAACAAGGTGAGTTAGTAACGGGTGTTGTTAAAAAAGCAACGCGTGATGCTATCGTACTTGACCTTGGTAACAATGCAGAAGCGGTTATTTACCGTGACGACATGCTACCGCGTGAAAACTTCCGTCCGGGCGACCGTATTCGTGGTCTTCTTTACGAAGTTAAACCTGAAGCGCGTGGCGCACAGTTATTCGTAACGCGTTCTAAGCCTGAAATGCTCATGGAGCTATTCCGCATTGAGGTGCCAGAAATTGGCGAAGAAATGATTGAATTACGTGCAGCAGCGCGTGATCCAGGTTCACGTGCGAAAATCGCTGTTAAGTCAAATGACAAACGTATTGACCCAGTAGGTGCCTGTGTAGGTATGCGTGGTGCGCGTGTTCAAGCGGTGTCTACTGAACTTGGTGGTGAGCGTGTTGATATCGTACTTTACGATGATAACCCAGCGCAATTCGTAATTAACGCGATGGCACCTGCTGAGGTAGCATCTATCGTGATGGACGAAGACACACACTCAATGGATATCGCTGTTGAAGCTGATAACCTAGCGCAAGCAATTGGTCGAAATGGTCAAAACGTTCGTCTTGCTAGCCAGTTAACTGGCTGGGAATTAAACGTAATGACGGTTGATGAAATGCGTGCGAAAAATGAAGCTGAGTCAGACAAGTTAATCAACTTATTTACTGAGTACCTAGATATCGATGATGAGTTTGCAACATTATTAATCAACGAAGGTTTCTCAACCCTTGAAGAAGTTGCTTACGTACCAGCATCAGAGTTTTTAGAAATTGATGGCTTAGACGAAGAAACAGTTGATGTTTTACGTTCACGTGCGAAAGACGCACTGACAACCAAAGCACTTAAAACTGAAGAAAGCCTAGAAGGTGCAGAACCTGCAGAGGACTTATTAGCCCTTGAAGGTTTAGAGCGTCACCTTGCATTCGTTATGGCAAGTAAAGGTGTTATAACATTAGAAGATTTAGCCGAGCAAGGTATCGACGAGTTAGTTGATATCACTGAGCTTTCAGAAGAAGAAGCTGGCAAACTAATTATGGCTGCGCGTAACATTTGTTGGTTCGCAGACGAGTAATTTATTAACGGAGGTATTACACACTATGGCAGAAGTAAATGTTGAAAAACTAGCCGGAGATATTGGTACAACTGTTGATAAGTTACTACAGCAGCTTGAGCAAGCCGGTATTTCTAAAAAAGCAGGTGATATGGTGAGCGAGGCTGAAAAGTCAACGTTACTTGATCACCTTAGCAAGCAGCATGGCGGCACGGGCTCGGAAGGCCCTGCTCGCATGACTTTGCAACGTAAAAGCAAGAGCACACTGAGTGTGACTGGTTCTACAGGTAAAGCAAAGTCTGTACAAGTAGAAGTACGTAAAACACGTACTTATGTTAAGAAAAGCGCCATTGAGCAACAGCAAGAAGAAGAGCGTTTAGCTGCAGAAGAAGCTGCACGTAAAGCAGCAGAGCTTAAAGCCCAGCAAGAAGCTGAGGAGCTAAAAGCGAAACAAGAGGCAGAACGTAAAGCGAAAGAAGAAGCTGAGCGTAAAGCCAAAGAAGAGGCTAAACGCAAAGCTGAAGCTGAGCGTAAAGCGAAACAGAAGCAGATGACCCCAGAACAAAGTGCTAAGTCTGAAAAAGATCGCGCCGAAGCTGAGCGTCTGCAAAAAGAAGCAGAAGAGGCCGCATTGAGAAAAGCTGAAGAAGAAGCGAAACGTCAAGCAGAAGAGGCAAGAAAGCTAGCTGAAGAAAATGAAGCTCGCTGGAAGAAAGAAGAAGAAGAGCGTAAGCAGCGTGAAGAAAGCGCTGATCACCACCTTACGACTTCAACTTATGCACGTGAAGCAGAAGATGAGTCTGATGCTCGTGAAGAGCAAACTGCTCGCCGTGCTAAGAAAAAGAAAAAAGGTCCAGCAAAAGAAAAATTTGTTGCACCTAAAGGTAAAAAAGGCAAGCTTAAAGCGCCTACATCGTTACAGCATGGTTTCCAAAAACCAACCGCAGACGTTAAAAATGAAGTTCGTATCAGTGAAACTATCACTGTTGCTGAACTTGCATCGCGTATGGCTGTTAAAGGTGCCGAAGTTGTTAAAACAATGATGAAAATGGGTGACATGGTTACCATCAACCAAGTGATCGACCAAGAAACAGCACAGCTTGTTGCTGAAGAAATGGGACACAAGGTTATCATTGTTAAAGAAAATGAATTAGAAGAGAAAGTGCTAAACGACCGTAACGAAGAAGGCAAAGCGCTTCCTCGTGCACCGGTTGTGACAGTAATGGGTCACGTTGACCATGGTAAAACGTCAACACTTGACTACATTCGTTCAGCGAAAGTGGCATCAGGTGAAGCGGGTGGTATCACTCAGCACATTGGTGCTTATCATGTTGAAACAAATGGCAACATGATCACGTTCTTAGACACACCAGGTCACGCCGCATTTACCTCAATGCGTGCTCGTGGTGCAAAAGCCACTGATATCGTAATCCTTGTTGTTGCAGCAGATGATGGTGTAATGCCACAAACTAAAGAAGCGGTTCAGCATGCGCGTGCAGCTGGCGTGCCTCTAATCATCGCTGTAAACAAAATGGACAAAGAAGGCGCAGATCCAGATCGCGTTAAAAACGAATTAGCACAGCTAGACGTTATTCCTGAAGAGTGGGGTGGCGACACGCAATTCGTCCATATCTCTGCAAAAACAGGTTTAGGCATTGATGACTTACTTGAAGCGGTATTAATGCAAGCTGAGATCTTAGAACTAACTGCACCATCAGAAGGGATGGCTGCGGGTGTTGTAATCGAATCACGCTTAGATAAAGGCCGTGGTCCAGTTGCATCTATCTTAGTTCAATCTGGTACGCTTAACCAAGGCGATATCGTACTATGTGGCCTTGAATACGGCCGTGTACGTGCAATGAAAGATGAGAACGGTAAAGACATTAAGTCTGCGGGCCCATCTATTCCTGTAGAGATTCTAGGTCTTTCTGGTATCCCTGCTGCAGGTGATGAAGCAACGGTGGTTAAAGACGAGCGTAAAGCCCGTGAAGTTGCTTTATATCGTCAAGGTAAGTTCCGTGAAGTGAAACTAGCGCGTCAACAAAAAGCGAAGCTTGAAAACATGTTTACTAACATGACTGAAGGCGATGTTTCTGAAGTTAACGTGGTACTTAAAGCGGACGTACAAGGTTCAATTGAAGCAATTGCTGATTCATTAACTAAACTATCTACTGATGAAGTTAAAGTGAAGATTGTTGGTTCAGGCGTAGGTGGTATCACCGAAACTGACGCAACACTTGCAGCAGCCTCTAATGCAATCGTTGTAGGCTTTAACGTTCGTGCCGATGCATCAGCACGTAAAGTGATTGAATCAGAAAACCTAGACCTACGTTACTACAGCGTAATCTACAGCCTGATCGAAGAAGTTAAACAAGCCATGTCTGGTATGCTTGCACCAGAATTTAAGCAAGAGATCATTGGTCTTGCTGAAGTTCGTGACGTGTTTAAGTCACCTAAGATTGGTGCTATCGCTGGTTGTATGGTGACCGAAGGTATCGTTAAGCGTAGCGCACCTATCCGTGTACTTCGTGATAACGTGGTTATCTATGAAGGTGAGCTTGAATCATTACGTCGCTTTAAAGATGACGTAGCGGAGGTTCGTAACGGTATGGAATGTGGTATCGGCGTTAAGAACTATAACGATGTTAAAGTTGGCGACCAAATCGAGGTGTTCGAGACGGTTGAAGTACAACGTTCACTTTAATTTCGTCTAAGTCACTATTATAAATGGGGGCTAAGCCCCCATTTGTGTATTCGTAATTAAATTAACTTATTTATATATATCAATAAGTTAAAATTTTAGAGTGAAGTATAATGAGAGAATTTTCTCGCACTGATCGTGTTGCACAGCAAATTCAAAAAGAGATTGCTGTTATTCTTCAACGCGAAATTAAAGACCCGCGCTTAGGTATGGTAACGGTGTCTGCAGTTGAGGTATCTCGCGATCTTTCGTACGCAAAAGTATTTATTACAGTATTCAATACTGATGATGAAGATAAAGCCAAGCAGAGCGCTAAAATCCTGAATGAAGCAACGGGTTATATTCGTTCTTTATTAGGTAAACGCATTCGTGCGCGCATTATGCCAGAGTTACGTTTTGTCATTGATAACTCACTGATGGAAGGTATGCGTATTTCAAATTTAGTGGACTCGGTTATTCGTGAAGATAATGCAAAGCATGTCAACGAAGATGATAGCGAAGAAGGTACTAAAGACTAATGGCTAGACGCAGTAAAGGCCGTGCAATTGACGGCATTTTATTACTTAACAAGCCGCAAGGTATCTCGTCTAATAAAGCATTGCAGCAAGCAAAGGGCATTTACTTTGCACAGAAGGCTGGGCACACCGGCGCGCTCGATCCGCTTGCAACAGGCATGCTGCCGATTTGTTTTGGTGAAGCAACTAAGTTTACCCAGTTTTTGTTAGACACGGACAAAACGTATGTCGTACGCGCTAAACTTGGGGAACGTACAACCACCTCAGATTCGGATGGCGAAGTTGTTGAAACGCGTCCAGTAGCGGTAACTCGTGCTCAACTCGAGCAAGAGATCGCAAGTTTTTTAGGTGAGTCGGACCAATACCCATCAATGTACTCAGCATTAAAATATCAAGGCCAGCCTTTATATAAATATGCACGCGAGGGCATTGAGGTACCGCGTAAATGCCGAAAAATTAATGTGTTTAGTTTAACGCTTGATGAGTTTGATGAAGCAAATAACGAAGTGCAAATGACCGCCCATGTATCGAAAGGGACGTATATTCGCACTATTGTGGATGACCTTGGTGAAAAGTTAGGGTGTGGCGCACACGTTATTATGTTGCACCGAAGTGCTGTTGGTCATTATCCGAGTGATAAAATGGTGACGCTTGAGCAACTTGAAGAAAAATTGCAACAAGCTAAAGCCGATGACGTTGCACCGTCTACTTATTTAGATGCGCTTTTGTTACCCATGGATACCGCGTTGGTTGACTTACCTGTGATTGAAATTAGTAAAGAACAAGGTATGGCATTTAGCCATGGTCAAACCGTGGTGATTGGTAAGCCCGTGCCTGATGGTGTGGTGAAAGTAATGGCTGATGGTATATTCATTGGCACAGGCGAGCGTCATAAAGACGGTCACCTAAAATCAAAGCGTGGTTTATCGAATCAACTGCCTGAGTAAAGATTACCTTGTAGTTATTGCTAAAGCTGGTAGAATACGCCCGCTCAATCGTTTTGGCTGAATTAGTGATCGGCTAAGACACAATTTAAATTAATTTTTGGAGTTACTATGTCACTAAGCAATCAAGAAAAAGTTGAAATCATTGCTAAATTTGCACGCGCTGAAGGCGACACTGGTTCACCTGAAGTACAAGTTGCACTTCTAACGTTCGATATCAACAAGCTTCAAGGTCACTTTGCTGATCACAAGCACGATTTCCACTCACGTCGTGGTCTTCTTCGCAAAGTAAGCCAACGCCGTAAACTGCTTGATTACCTTAAAGGTAAAGACATTGCACGTTACACTGCGTTAATCCAAGAGCTTGGCCTACGTCGCTAAGAACTAGATTACAAGAAAAGGGGCTATATAGCCCCTTTTTTTGTGCGCGTATGAAAGGTATACTAGCGCACAACTTAGTAGCACAGGTTGCTAAGTGTTTGAAAAATCATCATTGCCAATTGTAGTACTTAATTGATTTTACTTAAGGTTAATTAAGTACTGTAATTGGTACTTTGATGGACTATTTTTACCAATTCAGAGATGCAGCCTACGGGCTAATTTTTCTGAGTTGCTTCTACATTTAAAGGACATTTTTAAGTGCAAGCAATAATTAAAGAATTTCAACTAGGTCAACACACTGTGACACTAGAAACAGGTGCTATCGCTCGTCAAGCTGACGGCGCTGTACTTGCAAGCATTGGCGACACTTCAGTACTTGTTACTGTTGTTGGTAAGCGTGATGCACAACCAGGTCAAGACTTTTTCCCACTAACAGTTAACTACCAAGAGCGTATGTACGCTGCGGGTCGTATCCCTGGTGGTTTCCTTAAGCGTGAAGGTCGTCCTAACGATGGCGAAACACTTATTGCACGTTTAATTGACCGTCCAATTCGTCCACTTTTCCCGAATGGCTTCGTAAATGAAGTACAAGTTATCGCGACAGTTGTTTCTGTAAACCCTGAAATCCAACCTGATATGGTTGCAATGATTGGTACATCAGCAGCGCTTGCAATTTCTGGTATTCCATTTAATGGTCCTATCGGTGCATCACGTGTTGGTTTCATCAACGGCGAATACGTTCTAAACCCAACGTTAAAAGAACTTGAAGAAAGCCAACTTGATTTAGTGGTTGCGGGCACAGACAACGCGGTATTAATGGTTGAGTCTGAAGCGAACGTGCTATCTGAAGATGTTATGTTAGGCGCTGTTGTATATGGTCATGAGCAATCTCAAGCTATCATCAATGCAATCAATGAGTTCAAAGCAGAAGCGGGCAAGCCTACATGGGATTGGACTGCACCAGAAAAGAACGTTGCACTTGAAGAGAAAGTGGCTGAACTTGCTGCTGATAAAGTGGGTGAAGCATACCGCATCACTGACAAAGTAGCGCGTAAAGAAGCGTTAGGCGCAGCTAAAGACGCTGTTATTGAAGCGCTTTCTGCTGAGCTTGCTGAAGACGAAACACTTGATACTCAAGAAGTAAGTAAAGTATTTGGTTCTTTAGAGAAGAAAATTGTTCGTGGCCGTATCACTGCCGGTGAAAAACGTATCGATGGTCGTGAACCAGATATGATCCGTGCACTAGACGTAATGACGGGTGTATTACCGCGTACTCACGGTTCTGCTATCTTCACACGTGGTGAAACACAAGCACTTGTTACTGCAACGCTTGGTACAGAACGTGATTCACAGTTAATTGATGATTTAACGGGCACGCACAAAAACCACTTTATGCTTAACTACAATTTCCCTCCGTTCTGCGTAGGTGAAACAGGTTTTGTTGGTTCACCTAAGCGTCGTGAAATCGGCCACGGTAACCTAGCTAAGCGTGGTATCCAAGCTGTAATGCCAACACTAACTGAGTTCCCTTACTCAATCCGTGTTGTATCTGAGATCACCGAGTCTAACGGTTCATCTTCAATGGCGTCTGTATGTGGTACTTCTCTTGCGTTAATGAACGCGGGTGTGCCTATTAAAGCCTCTGTTGCAGGTATTGCGATGGGTCTTGTTAAAGAAGAAGAAAACTTTGTTGTTCTTTCTGACATCTTAGGTGATGAAGATCACTTAGGTGACATGGACTTTAAAGTTGCGGGTACTTCAGACGGTATCACTGCACTTCAAATGGATATCAAAATCGAAGGTATCACACAAGAAATCATGCAAATCGCGCTTAAACAAGCAAAAGCTGCACGTTTACACATCTTAGGTGTAATGGACGAAGCGATTTCTGCTCCTTCTGAAGAGTTATCTCAGTTCGCTCCGCGTATCTACACGATGCAAATTCCGGCGAAGAAAATTGCTGAAGTAATTGGTAAAGGTGGCGCAACGATTCGTCAACTTACTGAAGAAACAGGCACAACGATTGAAATCGAAGACGATGGTACAATCAAAATTGCAGCAACTGACGGCATTAGCGCAAATAATGCAATCAAGCGCATTGAGCAATTAACAGCAGAACTTGAAGTAGGCACAATCTACACAGGTAAAGTTGTTCGTATCGTTGATTTTGGTGCATTCGTTAATATCCTTCCGGGTAAAGATGGCCTAGTGCATATTTCTCAAATCAGCACTGAGCGCGTAAACAACGTTACTGATCACTTAAGCGAAGGCCAAGAAGTACAAGTAAAAGTACTTGAGGTTGACCGCCAAGGTCGCGTACGTTTAAGTATCAAAGAAGCGATGGCACCGGCTGCTGAAGAAACAGCAGAAGCGCCTAAAGACGCTGAATAAGGTTTGATTTTCCAGTAATTTACTGGATACAAGAAAAAGGGGCTGTTTAGCCCCTTTTTTTATGCTTTAATGAAACTCAATCGCTTCAACTTTGTCTACAGAGAATTCAGGTATTAAGGACTTTAATGATTTTTAAACACTTAGCATTGACAGCTGTGGCTATTTTTTCTTTAAGTGCATGTCAAACAACTTCTCAGCCTGAGTCAGTCCCTATTGTTAATGTGCCGTTCACCGCACCATTAGCGTCTGATTTTCGAAATGAAATTACCATAGCCCGTTATTCAGAGCTGCTTAATCGCACCGATTTAAGTGCAGAACAACAAGCAAAACTTTATTATGATCGCGGTGTGTTATTTGACAGTTTGGGCATGTCGACATTAGCGCGTATAGACTTTAATCGGGCCATTAAACTAAAGCCTGATTTAGCAGAAGTGTATAACTTTTTAGGTATTCATCACACGCTTATGCAACAGTATGAGCAGGCGTATGAGCTTTTTGACTCGGCGCTGGAACTCAATGAACAGCATGAATATGCTTATTTAAACCGCGGAATTGCGTTGTATTATGGAAATCGTCCATTATTAGCGCAAGACGACTTACAGCAGTTTTTAGACCGCTCACCCAGTGACCCTTATCGTGTTTTATGGCTTTACCTAGCACAAGCAGACGCTGACAAGCAGCAAGCGCTGATTGATTTAAAAGCCAATTCACAAGGGGTTGACGAATCCCAATGGGGTTATCAATTACTTGCATTGTATTTAGGCGAAATCAGTGAGTTTGAATTCTTATCAGGTATTATTGAAGGGGTTACTTCTGAGCAAGAGTACGCGCATCGTTTGTGCGAGGCGTATTTCTATTTAGCTAAATTACATCAAGCAGCAGGTAATGATTACATTGCGGCTGATTATTTTAGGCTTGCCCTTGCAACAAATGTGCATGAGTTTGTTGAATATAAATATGCGCGTCTAGAGCTTGAGTTAATGGCTGGTGAAGACGCGAGCTAATGTTTACCTGATAGGCGGGTTATTACTGAGCTTGAGCACTCTCTCAAGCTCGGTATCTGACTTCACGCCTTCGTATCTTTATTATTTTAATAAAACCCCAACACGTGCTGTGGCCATTTACTATTTGGCTCCCACTGTTGTAAGTTCAAACCTTACCCTTGTTGATAATGTTCAATTACGGCAACTCGCTGAACTAGGTGAGTTAGATGCTCACTACCAACTTGCATTACGCTTTCTACAACAAGGTAACCCTGCGGCAGCTAAGCTGTGGTGGCAATCCGAGTTTGATAATTATGCTGTGAACCAACAACAAGCCTTAGCAGACAACTTGATTGCTCAGCAGCAGTGGCAGTCAATTGAGTGGTTGTGGCAAACGAATCGTTTGCCACAAGGCGATGCGAGGCAAGCTTGGTTGTTACGCCAGCGCTCGGATGCAGAGTATATAAAGGCCGATTTTGCAAAACGTCACGATTTTTCACTGTCATTACACACAGTGAGTGTCATGCCACAGTGTAAATTTAATGTGTTGATGTTGACTGATCATCATGCAGGAATTAATGCACTGAAATCATTTAAACGTTTTTACCAAGCTAAACCAGAGCCAGAGAAGAATAGTTTTTGCTTTAGTGAAATTGTCTACGTTGGCGATCAGTTTTCTTGCCGTAATCATGATATGGCACTTCAGTGTAATTGGGAAAACGCTGTTGCATACAATTGGCCTGCAGGCTTTGACTTTATCGTAATGATGTCAGAGTCGGGCGCGGCAAATGTGGTTGGGGGGATTATGCATATTAATTCTCAACAGAGCTATAAAGTGTTTTTGCATGAGCTAATGCACTTTAATGGTTTTGAGGATGAATACCCACTTCCAGAGAAAAAACAGCAGTGGTTGTGTAAACTGCAGGGTAAAGTAGCGCCTAATTTATTCATTGCCAATGATGTATTGCCACCAAGTGGTTGGCAGAAGAGCCGCGCATGCCAGAATTCAATGGCGTATAAACCCAGCCCTAATTGGTCAATTATGCAATACCAAACAATGGCGTTATCACAGCAATACAGACAACTTTGGCAAAAACAAATTAACCAGCCCTTAACAAAGCCGATAAGGTTTATTGATTACTTCACGTTTTTAGGTGTAAAGCCAACGATAACAACAGCTTCAAGCTTGGATAAATTTTCTGACTAATCGTAGAATTATTGCTATTTTAACATACAAAGCGGTTAAAAAATGTGCGAATAGGCTGCTCTCCTATAGACAAAATAGCACCTGATCAGTATAACTATACGCACTGTAAGCTTTTTTTGAAGCCAACTTTTAACCATCCAAATGAACAGTACGCACCTAACTATAACTAGCAGCGGTATTGATATTCTTATGACACAAAAAGGCTCCTTATTATGACTTTGCTCTGGATACCCCTGTTATCCTTAATCGGCAGTGTTATTTCATCCTGCACTTCAAAACTAACGCGAAATCAAAGTACGGCTTTGACCATGTTAGCGCCTTTGATTGCCCTTGGAATTGTATTCTCGTTTACGCCTGCAGTTTTTTCTGGCGAAATAATCCGTTATAGCGCGGACTGGATCCCGCTACTCAACATGCAAGTTTCATTTAGGCTTGACGGCCTAACCTTGCTGTTTCTGTATATGATATTAGGCATTGGTGTCTTGGTCATATTCTATGCTCGCTATTACCTGAGCAAAGATGACTCTTTACCGAAGTTGTACTGCTATCTAATGCTATTCATGACAGCCATGGTTGGCATTGTCATGTCAAATAACGTGATTCAATTATGGCTATTTTGGGAGCTAACCAGCATTAGCTCGTTTTTACTAATTAGCTATTGGTGGGATAAGTCAGAAGCACGTAAAGGTGCGCGCATGGCATTGGCAATTACTGGTGCAGGTGGTTTAGCGTTATTAGCGGGTTTATTACTCATCGGCGATATTGTTGGTAGTTATAATTTAGATGTTATTTTAGCCAGTAAGACACTGATTCAATCGCATGATTTATATGAAGTGGCATTGGTACTTGTGCTGTTGGGGGCGTTTACTAAATCGGCGCAATTCCCATTCCATTTTTGGTTACCGCATGCCATGGCAGCGCCAACACCTGTGAGTGCGTATTTACACTCGGCAACCATGGTTAAAGCAGGGATCTTTTTACTCGCCCGTTTTTATCCTGCCTTATCAGGAACCGATACGTGGTTTATTTTGGTTGCTATGACAGGGTTATCAACGTTGCTTGTTGGTGCTTACGTTGCGCTCTTTAAGCATGATCTAAAAGGGCTGCTTGCCTACTCAACAATTAGTCATTTGGGCCTTATTACCTTATTGCTTGGTTTAGATACAGAGCTTGCGACTGTGGCCGCTATTTTTCATATTATTAACCATGCGACATTTAAAGCGTCTTTATTTATGGCCACCGGTATTATTGACCATGAAACGGGCACGCGCGATATGCGTAAACTCAATGGTATGTGGCGTTTTATGCCATATACCGCCACATTAGCAATGGTCGCAGCAGCGGCAATGGCGGGTGTGCCACTACTGAACGGCTTTTTATCGAAAGAGATGTTTTTTGCAGAAACACTGCATCAACAAGTGCTTGGTTCAATGTCATGGTTAATCCCTGTTTTAGCGACCGTTGCAGGTGCGCTCTCAGTCGCTTATTCGGCGCGATTTATTCATGATGTCTTTTTTAATGGTGACCCAATTGATTTGCCAAAAACGCCTCATGAACCGCCGCGCTATATGCGAGTACCAATCGAAATATTAGTCGTAGTGTGCATATTAGTCGGTATGTTCCCGCATTTTGCGGTCAGCGATATTTTGGCTTCAGCGTCATTTGCAGTTTTAGGTGATGCGGCGCCAGCCTATAAGCTGTCTGTTTGGCATGGTTTAAACCTTCCGCTGTTAATGAGCTTTATTGCGACCTGTTGCGGTATCATCATTTATGTGCAGCGCAAACACCTGTTCCATTTCCAAGCATCGCTCCCCACGCTGAATGCTAAAAAAGGATTCGACCTTGGCTTGTACAGTGTTATTAAGTGGTCGCAACAGAAAGTTAATCGTATCGAAAATGGCTCGCTGCAACGCTATGCTTTTGTGATGATTGCGGTGGTTCTTTTATGTGCAGGTTGGCCACTGTTTGAAATGCGCCAACTAGCAGGGGCAAGTGAACTAACGCCGATTGATTTTCATAATGCGATAGGGGCTGGCTTATTAATTATTGGTGCGCTGGCAACTGTTATTTGGCATCGCTCTCGTATGATTTCACTGATCATGATTTCAATCGTGGGCTTAATGGTATCGGTCGCATTTACTCGATTCTCGGCACCTGACTTAGCATTAACTCAATTAACGGTTGAAGTAGTGACTGTTATTCTACTGATGCTTGCGCTGTTTTTCTTACCACAGCGCACACCAAAAGAATCAAGCTCATTACGCATGTTACGTGACCTAGGTATATCCTCTGCATTTGGTGTTGTTATAGCGAGTATCTGTTATGCACTCCTAACTAGACCGCTTGAGTCTATTTCAGACTTTTTTGTGGCAAATGCAAAAACAGGCGGTGGGGGAACCAACGTTGTAAATGTGATCCTTGTTGATTTTAGGGGATTCGATACATTAGGTGAAATCACCGTGTTAGGTATCGCTGCACTGGGTATTTATAAACTATTAATTAACTTGCCATTATTTATGCCAGCAAGTGATAGTGAAGGGCGACCTTGGGCACGTGAACGATACCCCATTTTACTTGCCAGTATTTCACAAAGCTTATTACCGCTTGCGTTATTGGTGTCTGCGTACATTTTCTTGCGTGGTCATAACTTACCAGGAGGCGGTTTTATAGCGGGGTTAGTGACTGCGATTGCCTTTATTTTGCAATATATGGCTAACGGTTCTAACTGGATTGCGGCACGTTTTGATGTGAATTACCGTAAGATTATCGCTTCCGGTATTGCCATTGCCTTATTCACGGGGTTAGGAAGTTGGGTGTTTGGGCGTCCATTCTTAACAACATGGTTTGATTATTTTGATATACCGCTAGTCGGCAAGACAGAACTTGCCAGTGCTATCATGTTTGATTTAGGTGTGTATTTAACTGTTGTAGGTGCAACGCTGATGATTTTAGCAAGTTTAGGAAAACTCACTGCTGATACACCCAAGCAAGAGGTAAATATTTAATGGAAGTATTGTACGCATCATGCGTGGGCGTGCTTGTCGCGTGTGGAATTTACTTAATTTTAAGAGCACGAACCTTTCCGGTGGTGCTTGGTTTAACCATGTTATCGTACGCGGTAAACCTATTTTTATTCTCATCAGGCCGTTTAACCATCAATAGAGCGGCTGTGCTTGGCAGTGGCAGTGAATATGCCGATCCGTTACCGCAAGCGTTAGTATTAACGGCCATTGTTATTGGCTTTGCAATGACGGCCTTTGTGGTGATTTTATCTATTCGTGGTCGCGCAGATTTAGGTAACGACCATGTAGACGGACACCTGGTTAAATCGTCGAAGGAGCAAAAATGATCCAGCATTTAGCTTCATTGCCTATTTTAATCCCTATGCTAACAGGCGTTATACTTTTAATGCCGCCCTGTGGGAAAAACCTCTATATTCGCCGTGTTATGTCGGTGATTATGGCTGTGATCACCGTGCTCATTAGCGCTGGTTTATTAGTGTATGTGAATGATACTACGCCACTTGTGTATGCTATTGGCGATTGGTCAGCACCGTTTGGCATTGTATTAGTGGCCGACAGATTAGCGACATTGTTAGTGCTTTTAACCAGTTTACTGGGGGCTGTTGTTGTACTTTATAGCTGTGCCGGAGATGACAAAAAAGGCAGTTTTTTCCACCCATTAGTGCACTTTTTGATCTTAGGTGTGAATGGCGCGTTCTTAACGGGAGATGTCTTTAACCTGTTCGTCTTTTTTGAAGTATTGCTCATCGCTTCATACTCATTATTAATGCATGCTGGCGACAAACACAACACCCGAGCTGCGTTGCAATATGTGAGTTTAAATTTAATTGGTTCAAGCGTGTTCCTGATAGCATTAGGCGTGCTCTACGGTGTACTAGGCACATTGAATATTGCTGATTTAGCCCAAAAAGTGCCTTTGCTTACAGGGGATGATGTTTATTTAGCAAAAATAGGTGGTTTGTTGCTTATTGTCGTGTTTGCGTTAAAAGGTGCGTTATTACCGCTGCACCTATGGCTGCCGAACACCTACGCAAGCGCATTACCGGTTGTGGCTGCACTCTTTGCTATTATGACTAAAGTGGGTGTATACGCCATGCTGCGTGTATACACCGTTATTTTTGGTGATAATGCAGGCGAGCTTGCGCACATGGCTCAACCTTGGTTATGGGGTTTAGCACTTGCTACCATTGTAATGGGGGCCATTGGTGTCCTTGCCAGCCAAGATTTTAGAAAACTGGTGGCTAACTTAGTCATCGTATCAGTCGGTACGTTAGTGGCACTTGTTGCGCTTCAAAATGTAGCGGCAACTGCGGCATTACTGTATTACTTAGTGCATTCGACTATCGTGTGCGCCGTGTTGTTTTTACTTGCTGACTTGGTCGCGCTTCAGCGTGGTAAAGTTGCAGACCGTTTAGTTGCAGGACGCGCTGTCGCTCAGCCATTTTTGTTGGGGATTAGTTTTGTGATAGCCGCGCTTACTGTTGTGGGTATGCCACCGCTGTCGGGCTTTGTGGGTAAAATTTGGATTTTAAAGAGTACCCTAGATAGCGAAAAAGCCATGTTATTTTGGCCTATTTACCTTTTAGCGAGTTTGGCTGTTTTGGTGGCTATTTCTCGTGCAGGTACAAGCTTGTTTTGGGATCATAAACACAAAGACAGCGATGCAATAAAAGGCGTCAATGCACACCCACTGAAAGTGATTGCATTAATGACGCTATTAATTTGCTCGCCGTTGATGGTTATTTTTGCTGGGCCAGTGTCTGAATTTATGTTGGCGACCTCAGAGCAACTGTTCGACATAAACAGTGGTATCAATGATGTTTTACATGGAGGCCAGTAAATGCGGTTAGAAGCTCGTTTTCGTTGGCTACCTACGCCATTTCGCAGCGTATTATTATTTATTGTGTGGCTGCTATTAAATAATAGCGTGTCACCTGGGCACCTATTGTTGGCTGCTTTCTTTGCTATCACGATCCCGTGGATTACTTTTCCATTTCGTGACCCGCAACCGTTAATTGTAAGACCGGGGCTGGCATTTAGACATTTATTGTTAGTTTTATACGATATTGTCACAGCCAATTTGCAAGTTGCACTTTTAATTTTGGGACCAACTAAAAAGTTGCGTCCGGGGTTTGTTAAAGTGCCTCTCGATTTAAGTCATGAAATGCCAATCACAATTTTGGCAAGCACCGTGTCGCTAACCCCAGGTACGGTAAGTGCTGAGGTGTATCCTATTCCTGAATCACTTGCGGAAGGGGAAGAAGTACAGCAACGCTATTTGTTAATTCATGTCTTGGACTTAGCAGATGAACAGGTGTTAATTAATACGATTAAGCAGCGCTACGAAGCACCGCTTAAGGAGATTTTTCGATGCTAGATACGGTTTTTTTAATTGTTTACGCCATGATCGCAATATCGTTATTGCTTAACTTGTGGCGTTTGATTGCGGGGCCATCAGTGCCTGATCGCATTTTGGCTCTTGATACTATGTTTATCAACACCATCGCATTGATCATTCTGTATGGGATGAGCATGGATACAGGGCTTTATTTTGAAGCGGCTTTACTTATCGCCATGTTGGGCTTTGTGAGCACCGTAGCTGTATGTAAGTACCTGCTACGCGGCGATATTATTGAATAAGGTAACAGATGATGAGTGAGTGGATTGTATCAATCTTATTATTAATTGGTGGTTGCTTTATTTTAATAGGCTCAATAGGGTTAGTTAAAATGCCTGATTTCTTCATGCGTTTACATGGGCCAACGAAAGCAACAACATTAGGTATGGCATCGTTACTCATTGCTGCCATGGTTTATTTTACTTACACCCACGATGGCGTGAGCGTAAAAGAAATTTTAATTTCTATCTTTTTATTAATTACTGCACCTATCAGTGGCTACATGCTCATTAAGTCGGCAATACATCACAAGCTACGGGCTAAAGAAGGCACGAAGGGCTTAGATAATATTGAAGACGATTAATATCTGAGCACACAGCATTGTGTGATCTGCGATGGTGGCTTTTATTGCGCTCGTAGATCGCATAAAATGCCCCGTCATTAAGCACACTAGGTAAATATGTCATTATGCGAGTAGCACTTGGAGTAGAGTACAACGGCGCACGTTATAGTGGTTGGCAGCGCCAGTCACATGTTAATAGCGTACAACAAGAAGTAGAAACTGCGTTGTCGCGCATTTGTAATCACCCCGTTGAAATAGTCTGTGCTGGCCGAACTGATGCTGGAGTGCATGGCACTGGGCAAGTCGTGCACTTTGATACACACGCAGAACGTGAAATGGTCGCGTTTACGATGGGCATGAATACCTTACTGCCTAAAGATATTTCGATACGTTTTGCAAAGCCTGTTGATGAAGATTTTCATGCTCGCTTTAGTGCGACGGCGCGTCGATATCGTTATGTGATTTACAATTACACTTATCGTGGCGCAATTATGAGCGAAGGGGTGACGCACTTTCATCACCCACTAGATGAAACTAAAATGCAAGCAGCCTGTCAGTATTTAATAGGTGAGCATGACTTTACTTCGTTTCGCGCACTGCATTGCCAAGCGAATACGGCAAATAGAACGATTCATCACTTGTCTGTAAAACGTCAGGGTGACTATGTCGTTATTGACATTAAAGCCAATGCATTTTTGCACCATATGGTGAGAAATATCACGGGCTGTTTAATGGATATTGGCTTACATAAGCATGAGCCAGTGTGGTTAAAAGAATTACTTGATTTAAAAGAGCGTGCAAAGGCAAGTGCCACTGCAAAAGCGGCGGGACTGTATTTAGTGGACGTGGATTACCCTGAGCATTTTGGTATTCCTAAAACCCCATTAGGACCTTTGTTCTTACCTGATTCAGATAGTTAACTGCGAATGGCTCACTACTAAGACCAGTTTTTTATATCGTCTGCGGGTAATTCATGTTTTAATTGAAAAAATCTGTCTGCTTATTTCTTGTGTAAATTACTAAGTGGTATTTCACTTTAGCAGACTGCGACACAGAACAGTATTAAGAGAGTTGCAAATGAGTTGGTTAGAAAAAATCTTACCTAAAACGACTAAATCGTCAGGTCGTAAAGAAATCCCTGAAGGGGTTTGGGCTAAGTGTACAGACTGTGATTCAATTTTATATAAAGCAGAATTAGAAAAAGCACTCAATGTATGCCCTAAATGCGATCACCACATGCGTTTAAGTGGTCGTAAGCGTCTTGAAAACTTTTTAGATGACGCTGACCGCCAAGAAATTGGTGCACAGCATGAACCAAAGGACGTTTTAAAGTTTAAAGACTCTAAAAAGTATTCAGATCGTATCACGCAGGCGCAAAAAGTAAGCGGTGAAAAAGACGCACTTGTTGCAATGAAAGGCCGTTTAAAAGGTATTCCAGTCGCTGCTGTTGCATTTGAGTTCTCATTTATGGGTGGTTCAATGGCGTCGGTTGTAGGTGCACGCTTTGTTGATGCTGTTGACCAATGTTTAGAGCACAACATGCCGCTTATCTGTTTCTCTGCATCGGGCGGTGCGCGTATGCAAGAAGCATTAATGTCATTAATGCAAATGGCTAAAACAAGTGCAGCTTTAGCTAAAATGAGCGAAAAAGGCTTGCCATTTATTTCAGTATTAACAGACCCAACGATGGGCGGTGTATCTGCATCACTTGCCATGTTAGGTGACGTTAATGTCGCTGAGCCAAAAGCATTAATTGGTTTTGCAGGCCCGCGCGTTATTGAGCAAACAGTACGTGAAACGCTTCCTGAAGGTTTCCAACGCAGTGAATTCTTGTTAGAGCACGGTGCAATTGACATGATAGTTGACCGCCGTGAAATGCGTGACACCCTTGCTCGCATCCTCGCAAAATTTATGAACTTGCCTTCTACCGAACAAGAGCATAGAGTAGCGTAAATTTCAGCTTAACTGATTACACGCTATGACAGAAATCCTTCCTAGCCAATCATCGAGCCTTGATGATTGGCTTTGTTATTTAGAAAGTATCCACCCTGCAAATATTGAGATGGGCTTAGAGCGCGTTGCACGCGTTGCTAATCAAGTCGATTTACTCAATAGCCCTAGTAAAATTATCCTTATCGCAGGTACGAATGGTAAAGGCACGACTGCGCGTTGTCTTGAAAGCCTTCTTCTGGCGCAAGGCTTTAGTGTTGGTACGTATGCTTCTCCTCATTTAATTCGATATAACGAGCGAGTGCGTATTAACGGACAAGAGCTGGACGATCAATTTCATGTTGATGCGTTTGATATGCTCGAAAAAGGCCGAGGTGACACGTCACTGACTTATTTTGAATATGGCACCTTAGGCGCGTTAGCTATCTTTAAACGCCATGCTGTTGATTACGTGCTGTTAGAAGTCGGGTTAGGTGGACGATACGATGCAACAAATATTGTTACACCGCATGCCTGTGTGATTACAACCATCGACCTTGATCATAAAGAATACCTAGGTGATACACGTGAGCTTGTCGGTTACGATAAAGCCGGTATTTTTCGTAACAATACTCCCGCAGTTGTTGGCGATTTAAATATACCTCATACGGTTACCGATTACGGTAATGAAATTAACGCGGATATGGTGTTATCTGGCCGTGATTTTACTTTTGCCGAGGACGCAGACGGGTTTAATTGGCAGTATCAGGGAAATAACTGGCGCTTTGCAAAGCCTGCCATCCCTTGTCAAAACGCTGCAACTGCACTGACGTTATTAAGCAAGCTTGCACTTTTACCACGTGAGCAGCAGGTGCGTGAGTGCTTGGCAAATTTAACGGTAGAAGGGCGCTTTCAACAATTAAGCGACACACCACGTGTTTTTACCGATGTTGCACATAATCCTGAGTCAGCACGTTATTTAGCGCGCAAATTAAGCGTGTATAAAGATCAAGGGTTTAAAATTCATGCATTAGTCGCTATGCTTGCAGATAAAGATAAAGTGGCTGCGATGTCGGCCGTGGCAGATGTGGTTGATGAGTGGTCATTAGCGAGCTTAGATTGTTTTCGTGGAGACACAGTTGAAAATCTAGCGAAGGCACTGGCTGAGACACCATCGACAGCACCAAGCACGCATTACCCCAATGTAGAAGCTGCGCTGGATAAAATAGTGCAAACAGTCGATGCGAACACCTTAGTGATTGTGTTTGGTTCGTTTATCACTGTGGCTGCAGCCATTAACTACTTTAAAAAATAGAGAGGAATTCGGTGAACGCAGGGTTTATTAATCGCTTAGTAGGGACCACCATTGTGGTTGTAGCGGCTATTGTCTTTATTCCAAATATTTTGGATGGAGAGAAGGTTCATTACACAGACGGCTTTAAAGCGATCCCTGAACGCCCAGAGTTCACGACGATTGACTTACAAGAGGCGATTGATAATAAGGTCGCCTCAACAGAGCAGCCCTTAGCAGCGCCGGTAGAAGATATTCAGGCCGATGACGCAAAGCTTGCTTCAGACCACGTTAAACAAATCGATGAACCCGCCAAAATGGTCGAAGCATCGACAGACGACACCGTGACTATTGCTAAAATAGAGCCTAAAGCGGAAGTTAAAACGCAAGTTAAAGCGCAGCCTAAGCCTGCTGAAAAAACAGCAGAACCGGCACGCAAAGCCGAAGAAAACTTGACGCAAATGGCTTATGTGATTCAACTCGGTAGCTTTTCGCACGCTCCAAACGTTAAATCACTGCAAGAAAAGCTAAAAGCAAACGGCTTTAAAACCTTCACTCGTCCAATTAAGACCCCTAATGGCACTTTAACAAAAGTCTTTGTGGGTCCGTCACTGAATAAGAAAGAGCTTGAGAGTAAACTGCCCGAGTTAAAACAGCTAACCAAGTTAAATGGCAAAGTTACTCAGTTTGAAGTAACAAAGTGATCTGACCTAAGTTGCACGCTTTCATACCAATGCGCTTATTTAGTCCATTAAAGTGATTTAGTCTAATTGCGGATTGGTATAACCCCTTAACCCCCTACCGAATCCTGTAACAGCGACAAGGGGGCTTTCACCGAACGGGTGGCGATACAGCTCAAGTATCATTTAAGTTGCCACAACACCGTACAGCCCCCCTTGTAACGTGCCAAAGGGCATGGCTAAAACATGTTTTTACTGCCTTGTTGATTTAGCCAAGATATCACTATTGCCTGCAATCAATGCCTTGTCTAAATACGTTTTATATCATGCTGAAATCTTGCATCTACAGGTGGTTTGGGTATAGAATGCGCCCCAAATTAACGACTAGTTGGTTATTATGATCTGGGTTGATTACGCCATACTTGGCATCATTGCACTGTCTACCATCATTGGCTTAATACGTGGCTTTGTAAAAGAAGCAATGTCATTGGCTGTATGGGCTGGCGCATTTATCATCTCTAGCTTGTTTTACCAATATTTAGCATCCTTCCTAACAAGTATTTCAGAACCCCTTTTAAGAAATGCTGCCGCAATAGCCATATTATTTTTTGCGACACTCCTGTTAGGTGGATTACTAAACTATATTTTAGGTGAGCTTGTACAACGTACCGGTTTATCTGGCACCGACCGTGTTTTTGGCATAGTGTTTGGTGCGCTTCGAGGCGTGTTGGTCGTGAGCGCGTTACTCTTCTTTCTTGATGCTTTTACCGGTGCGCCTAATACGCATTGGTGGGGCAACTCTATTTTGATTCCAGAATTTGGCTTTGTTGTTGAGTGGTTCTTTTCGTACCTCGAAAACAACTCAAGTTTTTTAAATTCTGTAAACCGTTAATCGGCGAGGATAAATTTAATGTGTGGTATCGTTGGCATAGTCGGAACTTCTCCTGTTAATCAGGCGATATATGATGGCTTAACTGTTTTGCAACACCGCGGTCAAGATGCAGCTGGCATCATTACCATTGAAAACAACACGTTTAGCTTACGTAAAGCCAATGGCCTAGTTAAAGATGTATTTCATACCCGTCATATGAAGCGTCTACAAGGAACGATTGGTATTGGCCATGTTCGCTACCCGACAGCTGGTTCATCTAGCTCGTCTGAAGCGCAACCTTTCTATGTTAACTCGCCATTTGGTATTGCACTTGCGCACAATGGTAACTTAACAAATGCAGAAGCATTAAAGCAGCAATTATTTTCAGAAGCTCGCCGTCATGTTAATACAACATCAGACTCTGAAATCTTACTTAATATCATGGCGCATGAGTTAAGTAAGCCAAATAAATTAAAGCTTGAAGCACAAGACATTTTTGATGCTGTCACTGAAGTAATCAATAAAGTAAATGGTGGCTATGCAACAATTGCAATGATCATCGGCCACGGTATTGTTGCTTTTCGTGACCCGAATGGTATTCGTCCGTTAGTATTTGGTAAGCGTGAAACGGCAAACGGCACAGAATATATGTTTGCATCAGAAAGCGTCGCATTAAAAACAGACGGTTTTGAGTTTGTACGTGATGTTGCGCCAGGCGAAGCGATTTATGTGACTGAAGACGGTCAGCTTTTCTCTCAACCTTGTGCTGAAAAAACGAGTTACTCGCCTTGTATTTTTGAGTTTGTTTACTTTGCACGCCCAGATTCAAACATTGACCGTATGTCAGTGTATGCAACGCGTGTCAACATGGGTACCAAGCTCGGTGAAAAAATTGCACGTGAATGGGCTGATAAAGACATTGACGTTGTGATCCCTATTCCTGAAACATCATGTGATGTCGCACTGGAAATTGCTTCTGTACTTAACTTGCCATACCGCCAAGGTTTCGTTAAAAACCGTTATATTGGTCGTACATTTATCATGCCTGGCCAAGAAATGCGTAAAAAGTCAGTTCGCCAGAAATTAAATGCGATTGACCGTGAGTTCAAAGGTAAGAATGTACTGCTTGTAGATGACTCAATTGTACGTGGCACTACCTCAGCGCAAATCGTTGAGATGGCACGTGAGTCAGGTGCTAAAAATGTATACTTTGCTTCAGCAGCGCCTGAAATACGCTTCCCGAACGTGTACGGTATTGACATGCCTTCGGCTGCTGAGCTGATTGCGCATGGCCGTGAAGTAGAAGACATTAATGCAAGTATTGGTGCAGATGGCCTAATCTATCAGTCACTTGATGACTTAATCTCGGCAGTAAGCCAAGAGAACCCTGAAATCACACGTTTTGAAACATCGGTATTTGATGGTCAGTATATTACGGGTGATATTGATCAGGATTATCTAAACCGCATTGACCGCTTACGTAATGATTCAGCGAAATCAACGCGTGAAAATGCAATGTCGTCAGGTTTAGAGTTACACAATCAAGAAGAGAATGGTGCTGATTAATTAGCAACTCGCTTGAATAATAAAAAAGGAGCTTGCGGGCTCCTTTTTTGTTTATGGAAAGAAAGGATTTAATTCCCGTTAGGTAAACATAGGATGGACAATGCCGTTAGTCCACAAAATAGCGGTTGCAGCTAAAATAATGACCAATAAAATCAGTCCGCATGTGACCACTGAACTGGCATAAATAAAACCTCGCTCCTCAGGGATATGCATTAAAATGGGCACCCCTGTGTAGAGTAAATATACCGAGTAAGCAAGCGCGACCAAGCCTACACACACGACAAACCACAGCTCGGGTAGAAATGCAGCAAGCGATGACATAAACACCGGTGTTGCCGTATACGCAGCAAGTTCCAAAGTTTGTGTAAAGGTCGGTTTTGCTCCAAACGTAACGGCCATCCAATGCGCAAGGTAGGCCAGCGCAAATACGCCTACTATTAGTGCAAAATACATCGCAACCGCGATAAGCAATGCACTATCATGGGTCAAAAAGACTGCCTCACCTGAGCCAATGCTCCAACCCAAATGAACTGAAGAGTAATACCCCATAATAGAGGGGATACACGCGATAAGTAAGATATGTGATAAGCTGTAACGCAAGCTTTCATGCCGGTTATCAATGGTTTGCCACTCTTCGAGTGGATGAGCATATAAGCCCCATAGATGGTTTAGAATCATAATTGTTGCCCCTGTAAAAAAGGAATATGAGCTGTTTTATTTTTGTACAGCTTTGATTAAGTTATGGTTCACTTATTAAATCTTGTCAAGAAGCTGAAATAATCGAATACTCAGTTAAGATGTAACTCTTTAGTGCATATAAGAAATTACTTTTGCCCTGATTTGGGTCATGGAGTGAAACGATATTTATGTGGTAAAATGCACGCTTGTTTGACGATGAGAATAGAATCAGTGCCTTACTCTGCATTATTAGCCCCGATACAGTCATTTTTGCAATGCGAAACACCCGATGAGTGGATTGTTGCGGCAACCAAAAAAGAAAACTTAGATATCGTATTAATCGATCACTTAATTTGTGAATTAAAAGCGGCACAGAGTGCGATGTTTTTAATTCGTAAGTATGCGGTTGATAAAGAAAGTGCGGATGCGTTACTTGAGTGGTTAAAGCCCTTTGAAACACTTATTTATAAGCGCGACGGCGATTGGCGTGAGCTTGCAGATAAAAACAAGCTGACTAAGTCGATGATCCCAAAGTCGGATTCACCTTATGGGCAAGATCTCATTGATAAAATGGTGATGCTGATTAAAGAAGAGCTGCATCATTTTTATCAAGTGCTTGAGATTATGGATGAATATGGCATTGAGTATAAAAGTATTACCCCATGTCGTTATGCCAAAGGGATGCTGCGCCACGTAAAAACTTACGAGCCAGATGCCTTAGTTGATAAGTTAATTATTGGTGCCTATATTGAAGCACGCTCGTGTGAGCGTTTTGCTAAATTAGCGCCGCATGTTGATAAACGCTTAGGTGATTTTTATATTTCATTGCTGCGCTCAGAAGCGCGTCATTACCAAGACTATTTAACACTTGCGCAAGAGATCAGTGAGTTCGATATCAGCGAGCGTGTCGAATTTTTTGCGCACATTGAAGCTGAGTTAATTTCAACGCCTGATGACGATTTTAAATTTCACAGTGGGGTGCCTGCTTAAGGCATCTCAGTGCGAAGAAATGGTGAGTAGAAGGCTTGTTTTTCT
Source organism: Pseudoalteromonas sp. MBR-15 (assembly GCF_053628915.1). Classification (NCBI taxonomy): domain Bacteria; kingdom Pseudomonadati; phylum Pseudomonadota; class Gammaproteobacteria; order Alteromonadales; family Pseudoalteromonadaceae; genus Pseudoalteromonas; species Pseudoalteromonas sp. MBR-15. Next base: position 152,695 of record NZ_JBRJHH010000004.1, on the reverse strand, counting down.
TTGTCACTTAGTTGATAACGATTAAGGATTATTTCTGCTTGGCCATTGTTAATTATTTCGACCAAGCCTTTTTCTAATTCGTTTTGAAATTCAATTGATTGAGGATGGCTTTTAGCTGAAATGATATAGAGTTGATGCGTTGCAAGATTGGGTTTTAACGCGGTAACAACCACATCGCTGTTTTGTAATTTACTATTATGTGCGAGCCAGTATTCAGCCACTTCTTTCGTACCTGCTACGAGGTCAACCCGTTCTTGCTGAAGCAAGTAAAGGCTTTCAACTAAATCACGTGTGGTTGTAATACCTAATGTTGTGTTGTTCGTAAATTCTTCACTACTCACATAATCTTCCCCCATACTAATGGTATAAGGTTTCAGAGAATCAACAGAGCCATTGTAACGAATTACGGCATCTTGGCGCTTAAACAAGACAACATTGGCAAAGCCGAGAGGTTTTGAATAATAAAATACTTTGGCTCGATCTTCTGAGTAAAAAGCACCTAGAACAGCAATGTGCTTATGTCGTTTGGCTAATTTAAGTGCCCGAGCCCACTGTGTATATTCAATGACGGCTTTTTTATTTTGACTTTTTAAAGCGGCAATAACCACCTCATGAACCCAACCCGGTTTTTCACTATTATCGATTAAAAAAGGTGGGAAAGGCTCTGTGACTAACCGCCAAGTTTGGCTATTGAGTGTAAAGCAAACTAGTAAGCAGCACAGGCATGTTAATCGTGTAATCATAAAACGGCACGCTTTAAACGGAGACTCTGTTCAAGCATAGCTAAAATTCTTACGATTTAAAGGGGGTGTGGACGAGTTCTTGATTGTTGGGGGTTACTCTTAAATATGAGCCTTGTTCATACCAGTCACCTAACACAGTACGAATTAACGTTTTACCATTAACAGTGTAATGATGAACATTTGGGCGGTGTGTATGACCGTGGATCATATTTGCAACGTGGTGCTTTTTGAACATGGCAAGTACAGCTTCTTCGGTTACATCAAGAATTTCGAGAGCTTTACCTGCTTGGCTTTGTTTTGACTTTTCGCGGGCGTTACGGGCAATTTTCTTTCTGTACCATAGTGGCATCGCTAACATGAGCTTAGGCCACCACCAACCACGACTTTTTTTACGAAACTTTTGATATTCAATATCTTGAGTACACATTTCATCGCCATGCAGTAGCACCGTCGGCGTGCCATATAAATCAATAACAACCTGTTCAGGCAGCAACGTCATATTGGCGCTGTTGGCATAGCCGTCACGCATAATAAAGTCTCGATTGCCGTGTATGAAAAAAAGCTCAGTACCACTTTCAGCTGCTTGTCTTAAGTGTGCAGCGACACGTTCTGAAAGTGTCGTTTGATAGTCATCACCAACCCAAACTTCAAAAAAATCACCCAGAATATATAACGCATCTACGTCATCATTAATAATCTTCTCATCAAGAAAATCAAAGAATGCCGCAGTGATATCAGGGCGGTTTTCTGTTAAATGGAGGTCGGCAATAAAATAGCTCTGTTTCATAGTCACTCGCAAAAAAGCGGGCTTAAGCCCGCTTATAAAGACTCACCGCTAGCTTAGCTAACAGTTACTTTTTCGATAATTACATCTTCAAGTGGTACGTCTTGGTGGAAGCCTGCGCTGCCAGTCGCAACACCTTTGATTTTGTTTACGATGTCCATACCTTCAACTACTTCTGCAAATACACAATAGCCCCAACCTTGTGAGGTTTCGCTGCTGAAGTTTAAGAAATCATTGTCGTTCACGTTAATGAAGAACTGTGCAGTCGCTGAGTGTGGATCAGGCGTACGTGCCATGGCTAATGTACCAACTTTGTTTGCTAGGCCATTGTTTGCTTCATTTTGAATAGGGTTATTAACTTCTTTTTGAACCATACCTGGCTCAAAACCACCACCTTGAACCATGAAACCATCAATTACACGGTGGAAAATAGTACCGTTGTAAAAGCCTGCGTTTGCATACTCTAAAAAGTTTTTAACAGTGTTTGGTGCATCGCTTTCGTGCATTTTGATGGTGATATCACCAAAGTTTGTGTGTAGAACAACCATGAGGTTTCCTATATCTGGTTTAATAATGCCGTTATTTTATAGCACTTAGCTAAGATTAACAAAGTGCTTGTTGAGAAGATTAACAAAGTGCTTGTTCAATTGATAAAGCGCTAGAGCAGTGGCTTTGCAAGTGTTACCATAGAGAATCTCGAAACACCGTTAAGGACATTTTATAAATGGTACAAATTTACAACACACTTACACGACAAAAAGAACAGTTTAAACCCCTTGTTGATGGCAAAATCGACATGTATGTGTGTGGTATCACTATTTATGATTACTGTCACATTGGACATGCGCGTACTTTTGTTGGCTTCGACGTTATTGTCCGTTACCTGCGTCACATTGGTTACGACTTAAAATATGTCCGCAATATTACGGACGTTGATGATAAAATAATCAAGCGTGCTCATGAAAACGGTGAGTCTATAAATGACTTAACAGTCCGTATGACTAAAGCGATGCACGAAGACTTTGATAGTTTAAACATGCTTCGTCCTGATGTTGAGCCAACGGTAACCAACCACATGGATGAAATCATCGCCATGGTTGAGCGTTTAATAGCGAAAGGTCATGCTTACGTAGCAGCTGACGGCGATGTATTGTTTGATGTATCTACATTTGAGCAATACGGTGCACTTTCACAGCAAGACTTAACTATGTTGCAAGCGGGTTCGCGTGTTGAAGTTGCGCAAGATAAGCAAGATCCGCTTGATTTCGTACTTTGGAAAAGAGCCAAGCCAGGTGAGCCTTCGTGGTCATCGCCATGGGGTGAGGGTCGTCCTGGTTGGCATATTGAGTGTTCGGCAATGAGCTCTAAACATTTAGGTGAGCATTTTGATATTCATGGGGGAGGATCAGATTTACAGTTCCCACACCACGAAAACGAAATTGCTCAATCATGCTGTGCAAACAACGGTAAGTACGTAAATACCTGGATCCACACAGGCATGGTGCAGGTAAATAAAGAGAAGATGTCTAAGTCATTGAACAACTTCTTTACCGTACGTGACGTACTAACAGAGTACGATGCTGAGTCGGTTCGTTATTTCTTAATTTCGGGTCATTACCGCAGCCAACTTAATTACTCGCAAGAGAACCTTGAGCAAGCACGCTCTTCATTAGAGCGCATTTACACGGCATTACGCGGTGTAACACCTGTTGAGTGTGAATTAGCCGACAATGAATACGTTATAAAATTCAGAAAAGCAATGGACGATGACTTCAATACACCTGAAGCTTTACCTGTGTTATTTGAATTAGCAAAAGAGCTTAACCGTGTGAAAGACAGCGATGCAGAGCAAGCTGGAAAATTAGCTTTTGTGCTTCGTAGTATTGCCGAAGTATTAGGTGTTGCGCAGCAAGACCCAGAAGCCTTCCTGCAAGGCGGTCAAGACGATGACGAAGTAGCACAGATTGAGGCCTTAATCATGCAACGTAATGAAGCCCGCGCTAACAAAGATTGGGCCGCTGCTGATGAAGCACGTGATGCGCTAAATGCGTTAGGTGTGGTGCTTGAAGACTCTGCTGGAAAAACAACGTGGCGTAAAGCGTAAACACGAAGCTAAAATTGAAACCGACAAAAGGTTGCCATATTGGCAGCCTTTTTTGTTTTTAGTTTTTTATTTTTAAGTATTGACCTCAATAAAGGTTGAGGTTTTATTTTATCGCTATTGTGCATTTACAAGGACTTACATTGAATATTTTTCTTGCCATGATCCCCGCTTTTTTATGGGGTACAACTTATGCGGTGACAAAATATGCGACCCCTGATTGGCCGCCGTTATTATTAGGTGCGTTACGCGCATTACCCGCAGGGTTACTTTTATTATTAATAAAACCAAGCTTTCCTCGCGCGCGTCAATGGCCCAGCTTACTCGTTTTAGGCGCTATAAACATCGCCCTGTTTTTTGCGTTTATCTTTATTATGGCGATTAATCTTCCTGCAGCAATTGCAGGTGTTGGCATGGTGTCGGTCCCCGTGGTCGCACTTTTATATGCATGGATAGCAAAAGGACAGCGACCTGCAAAGCCTCAAGCTATTAGTGCGGCCGTATTAGTCGTGCTTGCATGGTTATTGTTCGACCCCGCTTATGTCGCTTTAAATGCACTGGGTGTCGGTGCTTTATTGGGGGCATTACTGACGATTGTGATTGGCAGTACCCTTGTACAAACCTTATCAGTCAGTATTCATTGGTGGGTGGTGCTTACATGGCAGTTAATTATTGGCGGTACTATTTTATTACTCGCTGCGGTTATAGACGGCAGCTTCATTAATCCAACAAATTACCACAGCGTTTTTGAACCTATTTCAACGCTACAATACAGTGCATTATTTTGGCTCATTGTGCCCAATACAGCGATTGCCTATATTTTATATGTATGGTTACTTGGGCGTATGAGTGTGGCTGAATTTTCATTTGGCACGATTGCGAATCCAATTGCAGGGATCATCTGTGCAATTATTTTATTAAATGAGCAATACCAACCATGGCAGTATTTGATTATGTTTACGATGATTATTTTTTCGGTGTTGCCGCAAATGCTAAAACTTAAACGCGTGTAAACGTATTCGTTTCACAATAAAAAAGGGTTGCCATGTGGCAACCCTTTTTACAATCAATCATTATTAGCTGTGATATTTTTCACATGCTTCAAGGGTGTTCTCAATGAGGCTTGCAACAGTCATCGGGCCGACACCACCTGGCACAGGCGTGATGAAGTGCGCTTTTTGTTCGGCAATATCATATTGAACATCACCCACAAGTTTGCCAGATTCAAGGCGGTTAATACCTACATCAATGACGATAGCGCCTTCTTTAACCCAGTCACCAGGAATAAATTCGGGTTTACCTACAGCCACCACCAATAAGTCTGCACGACGCACATGAGTTTCTAAATCTTGCGTGAATTTATGACACACCGTTGTTGTACAACCGGCAAGCAGTAACTCAAGTGACATAGGACGACCAACAATGTTCGATGCACCAACCACAACCGCATGCATACCTTTGTAACGCACACCCGTAGAGTCGAGTAGGGTAATAATCCCTTTAGGTGTACAGGGACGAAGTGCCGGCATACGCTGTGCTAAACGGCCAATGTTATAAGGATGGAAACCATCAACATCTTTATGAGGGGTAATACGTTCAAGAATCTTCTCTGCATCAAGACCTTGCGGCAAAGGAAGTTGAACTAAAATGCCGTCTACTTCTTTGTCTTCATTAAGTTGATCAATTAATGCGAGTAAGTCTTGCTCTGTCGTGTCGCCAGGTAAATCGTAAGATTTAGAAACAAAGCCGACTTCTTCACAGGCTTTGCGTTTTGAACCTACATATACTTGGCTTGCTGGATCTTGACCAACTAACACGACTGCGAGTCCTGGAGCACGTAAACCGTTTGCAACACGCGCTGCAACTCGTTCTGCCACATTACTGCGTACTTGTTTAGCTATTGCCTTACCATCGATGATGTTTGCCGTCATGGGTGACCTTTCATTGGGGTTAGTTAACTTGATACTGATACATCAAAATATGATCATCCGAATAAGGGGCATGGATATAACAAACACGTTTGTTTGATCATATTTTATTATGCTGCGTATTTTCGCAGAAAAGCTGCATAGCGCCAAGATGCAATATGATATAAAGCGTCTATTTATAAAAAAGAGTTCAAATTTTAGCTTATATTTGCAATATTTAACCATTATGAACTAAAAGTGACCGATTGAATTATTTTCTTAAAAAAATGTTTGACCTGACTCGGCCAAATCACTATTATGCACCCCGTTGTTAACGAGGTCACTCGCAAACAATAGTAAGCATCGGCGATTAGCGCAGTTTGGTAGCGCACTTGGTTTGGGTCCAAGGGGTCGCAGGTTCAAATCCTGCATCGCCGACCACTTCTTCTTTAAGAAGCGGTTGCTTACAGGCAAACTTTTGAAGTTTTCGATGCGCCCGTAGCTCAGCTGGATAGAGCAACGCCCTTCTAAGGCGTTGGTCGAAGGTTCGAATCCTTCCGGGTGCGCCATTTGAAAATATGTAAATGCCGTGGTGATTGTAGCTCAGTTGGTAGAGCCCCGGATTGTGATTCCGGTTGTCGTGGGTTCGAGCCCCATCAGTCACCCCAATTTACACACAGTATCGGCGATTAGCGCAGTTTGGTAGCGCACTTGGTTTGGGTCCAAGGGGTCGCAGGTTCAAATCCTGCATCGCCGACCACTTTCTCTGTGGTTGTATTTTCAAAACTTCTCTTTATATCGGCGATTAGCGCAGTTTGGTAGCGCACTTGGTTTGGGTCCAAGGGGTCGCAGGTTCAAATCCTGCATCGCCGACCACTGTCTATTAGTATATTCATCTTGGTAATCTGAGCGTTTCATGCGCTAAATTAATACCGCTTAGTCATTCCCTTTTTAAACATTCTGATTTAATTAATCACCTTACTTTGCTGATAATTTTACGTTCGTTTTTTGTTCGTTTAAACGCAGATTGCCGCTATATAGACCAAATAATTGCCCCCTAGACTCGACTATCAAAAATATTAGGTTATAATGCCGCGTCTATTGTTTAACATAGTGCCCATAGGGGCAGAGCAGCAATGGTATCTCATGGTTACAATGCGCCGTTTTAAGTTGAATTTTTCAGCGTTAAAACTTGCTATCACTCATGGAGATCACCTTGTTTGTAAGGAAGGCGAACAGTCGCCAAAATTGAAGATTGAGGTAAATCATGCAAGTTTCTGTTGAGACGACTCAAGGCCTTGAGCGCCGTCTGACCATCACCGTTCCTGCAGAGAACGTTGAGACTGAAGTAAAAAAACGCTTACAACAACTGTCTAAAACCCAGCGTATCGATGGTTTCCGTCCTGGTAAAGTTCCAGCGTCTATCATCAACAAACGTTACGGTGCTGCAGTACGTCAAGAAGTTGCGGGCGAATTAATGCAACGCAACTACATCGAAGCAATCGTTTCTGAAAAAATCAACCCAGCGGGTGCACCAACTTTCGCACCAAAAGCGTTAGAAGCAGGTAAAGATTTAGAATTCGATGCAACGTTTGAAGTGTACCCTGAAGTTGAAATTCAAGGTCTAGATAAAATTAACGTTGAAAAACCAGCTGTTTCTGTTACTGACGAAGACCTAGCTAACATGCTAGAAACGTTACGTAAGCAACACGCATCGTGGACTGAAGTTGACGCTGCTGCGGGTGAAAAAGATCGTGTAACTATCGACTTCGTTGGTTCTATCGATGGTGAAGAGTTTGAAGGCGGTAAAGCTGAAGACTTCCCTCTAGAACTTGGTCAAGGTCGTATGATCCCAGGTTTCGAAGACAACATCGTTGGCAAAAAAGCGGGCGAAGAAGTTGTTGCTGAAGTAACATTCCCTGAAGAATATCACGCTGAAAACCTAAAAGGTAAAGCGGCTTCTTTCACTATTACTGTGAAGAAAGTTGAAACTCAAGAGCTTCCTGAGCTTAACGAAGAGTTCGCAACTAAATTCGGTGTTGCTGAAGGCGGCGTTGATGCACTGAAAGAAGAAGTTAAGAAAAACATGTCACGTGAGCTTGACCAAGCGGTTAAAGCTAACGTGAAAGACCAAGCTATCAAAGGTCTTTTAGCGAACAACGAAATCGACGTGCCAAAAGCACTAGTAGATCAAGAAATTGATGCTCTACGTCAACAAGCGGCACAACGTTTTGGCGGCAACGCTCAAAACATGCCTGAGCTTCCAGCTGAGTTATTCCACGAGCAAGCTGTAACTCGCGTTAAAACTGGCCTATTACTAGGTGAAGTGATTAAAGCGAACGAGCTTAAAGTTGATGAGGCAAAAGTTGAAGAGTTAATTGCAACAGTGGCTTCTGCATACGAAGACCCAACTGAAGTAGTAGAATACTACAAAGCAAATGATCAACTAATGCAGCAAATGCGCAACGTAGCGATGGAAGAGCAAGCAGTTGAAGCTATCCTAGCTAAAGCAAACGTGACTGACGTTGAAAAAGCATTCGACGACATCATGAATCCACAGCAAGGTGCTTAATAAGTCATTGACTTAAGCTCTCGCTAGCGATTAAATGGCTCGTGTTACACTGTATTTATACAGCGTACTCGGGCCATTTTAGTTTGTGGTAGCCAGTTTCACCAAAACCAACAATACTTATGTTAATGCGCAACATTAAACATAAAGGATTGAAAATACATCTTTGTGTTCGCATATACTTAAATAGATTGAAAATACGCGTAAATTAACATTAGTATAAATGTGCTTTCCTTATAGTAAGGATGAGTCGCAGCGGATAAGGAATTAAATAAGAATGAACAGCGGTATGATAGACCCTCTAAACGCATTAGTCCCTATGGTTGTTGAGCAAACAGCAAAGGGTGAGCGCTCATATGATATTTACTCACGTCTTTTAAAAGAGCGCATTATTTTCTTAACAGGCCAAGTTGAAGATAACATGGCAAACTTGATTCTTGCGCAAATGCTGTTTTTAGAGTCAGAAAATCCAGAAAAAGATATTTATCTTTATATCAACTCGCCAGGTGGCTCGGTCACTGCAGGCATGGCGATTTACGATACAATGAATTTCATTAAGCCAGATGTCAGTACTATTTGTGTTGGCCAAGCGGCGAGCATGGGAGCCTTCTTGCTATCAGGTGGCGCTAAAGGCAAACGTTTTTGTTTACCTAACTCGCGTGTGATGATTCACCAACCACTTGGTGGTTTCCAAGGGCAGGCGTCTGATTTCGAAATTCATGCCCGTGAAATTTTATCAATTAAAGATAAACTAAATCGCTTGATGGCTGAGCATACGGGTCAGCCGTTAGACGTGGTATCGCGCGATACCGACCGTGACAACTTTATGAGTGCAAGCGAAGCGGTTGAATACGGTCTCGTTGATTCAGTATTTTCTAGTCGCGAAACAAAGTAATCTGAATAGCTAATGATATCGTATTATTAGCTATCACCCTTTACTATGCGAAAACTTATATTCTTTGATATAGTTAACCATAGTGAATTAGCAGCAGTTGCGTGCTGCTGCCAACGTAAAAAATGAGGTAGCTGAATGTCTGACACTCCTACAGACGGCGACAAAAGTAATAAATTGTTATACTGCTCTTTTTGTGGCAAAAGCCAGCATGAAGTTCGCAAATTAATTGCAGGCCCTTCAGTATACATTTGTGATGAATGTGTTGAGCTGTGTAACGATATAATCAGGGAAGAGATCAAAGACATTGCGCCGAAACATAGCGCGTCTGATAAACTGCCTGTGCCGAAAGAAATTCGTAATCACTTAGATGATTATGTGATTGGCCAAGACCACGCGAAAAAAGTACTGTCGGTTGCGGTATACAATCACTATAAACGTCTTCGTAATCAAACCATCAACGCTGATATTGAACTTGGTAAAAGTAATATCTTGTTAATTGGTCCTACAGGTAGTGGTAAAACATTACTTGCAGAAACGATGGCTCGTTTACTTGATGTGCCATTCACTATGGCTGATGCCACAACACTAACCGAAGCCGGTTATGTGGGTGAAGACGTCGAAAATATTATTCAAAAATTACTGCAAAAATGTGATTACGACGTCGAAAAAGCGCAACGTGGTATTGTTTATATTGATGAAATTGACAAGATTTCTCGTAAATCAGACAACCCATCAATCACCCGCGATGTATCAGGCGAAGGTGTGCAACAAGCACTTTTAAAACTGATTGAAGGCACGGTTGCCTCTGTACCACCGCAAGGCGGTCGTAAGCATCCGCAGCAAGAGTTTTTACAAGTTGATACGTCGAAAATCTTATTTATCTGTGGGGGTGCATTCGCAGGCCTAGATAAAGTGATTGAGCAGCGTAGTCACAAAAATACGGGTATTGGCTTTGGTGCTGAAGTTAAACAATCATCTGGCAGCCGCAGCTTAAGTGAGACATTTAAAGATGTTGAGCCTGAAGATCTGGTGAAGTACGGTTTAATTCCTGAGTTCATTGGTCGTCTACCGGTTGTTGCAACGTTAACAGAGCTGGATGAAGCCGCACTGATTCAAATTCTAAGTGAACCTAAAAATGCTTTAACTAAACAGTTCTCTGCATTGTTCGCAATGGAAGATGTTGAGCTTGAGTTCCGTGAAGATGCTTTATCAGCGATTGCGCACAAAGCAATGGAGCGTAAAACAGGTGCACGTGGCTTACGTTCAATCGTAGAAGGTGTATTACTTGATACCATGTATGAACTTCCTTCGATGGATGATGTAAGCAAAGTGGTAATTGACGAAACGGTTATTAAAGGTGAGTCAGACCCGATTTTGATTTACCAAAGTGGTAATCAAGACAAAGCGGCATCTGAATAAATTTGAAATAGTTCAAAATTTAAGCAGTTAAACATAAAAAAGGAGCCAATGGCTCCTTTTTTTATAAATATGTTGAACTTTCCCTTACATATCCCCATATACTTGAGTAATCTTTAAAATAAATGAAGTGCGAAGAGAATATAATGACGCTTGAGAGAACAGATCGAGTTGAAATCCCCGTGTTGGCACTGCGCGATGTAGTGGTATACCCGCACATGGTGATCCCGCTATTTGTTGGTCGTGAAAAATCAATAAAATGCTTAGAAGCGGCGATGGACAAAGACAAACAAATTTTCCTAGTGGCGCAAAAAGACGCCTCTGTTGATGATCCGCAACAAGATGATATCTACCGTGTTGGTACCATAGCCACAGTACTTCAGTTATTAAAGCTACCTGATGGCACCGTTAAAGTGCTTGTAGAAGGCACGCAGCGTGCGAGCGTCGAAACGTTTTTAGATAACGATGATTTCTTCGTTGCTGAGGCGCAGTTCATTGAATCAAGCCACATTGATGAGCAAGAGCAAGATATCTTTATTCGTAGCGCTATTAGCCAATTTGAAGGCTATGTGAAACTCAATAAGAAAATCCCACCTGAAGTACTTACTTCTGTGTCGGGAATCGATGAGGCTGCACGTTTAGCTGATACGATGGCAGCGCATATGCCACTTAAAGTGCCAGAAAAACAAAAAGTACTTGAGATTTCTAATGTAACAGAACGTCTTGAGTACTTAATGGCCTTAATGGAAGGTGAGATAGACTTACTGCAAGTTGAGAAGAAAATTCGTACCCGCGTTAAAAAGCAGATGGAAAAATCGCAGCGTGAGTACTACCTCAACGAGCAAATGAAAGCGATTCAAAAAGAGCTTGGCGAGCTGGATGATGTACCAGATGAATTCGAAGCAATTAAAAAGCGTATCGAAGAATCGGGCATGCCAAAAGAAGCGCAAGAGAAAGCAAGTGCTGAACTTGCGAAGCTGAAAATGATGTCGCCTATGTCGGCAGAAGCCACCGTGGTTCGTTCATATATTGATACGCTTATCAATGTGCCATGGAAAAAACGCTCTAAAGTGAAAAAAGACTTAGCGGGTGCGCAAAAAATTCTTGATACCGACCATTACGGTTTAGACAAAGTTAAAGAACGTATTATTGAGTATCTTGCAGTACAACAGCGTACTAATAAATTAAAAGGGCCAATTTTGTGCCTCGTCGGTCCACCGGGTGTGGGTAAAACATCACTAGGACAGTCTATTGCGCGCTCTACGGGTCGTAAATATGTTCGTATGGCTTTAGGTGGCGTACGCGATGAAGCTGAAATACGTGGTCATCGTCGTACTTACATTGGTTCAATGCCAGGTAAGTTGATTCAGAACATGACCAAAGTTGGGGTTAAAAACCCACTGTTCTTATTAGATGAAATCGACAAGATGTCTTCTGATATGCGTGGTGACCCAGCCTCAGCATTGCTTGAGGTATTAGATCCAGAACAAAACAGCCATTTTGCTGATCACTATTTAGAAGTCGATTACGATTTATCTGATGTAATGTTTGTTGCTACATCAAATAGCTTTAATATTCCGGGTCCATTATTAGACCGTATGGAAGTAATTCGTTTATCGGGCTACACCGAAGATGAGAAGCTAAATATTGCCAAGCAGCATTTAATTCCAAAGCAAGTTAAGCGTAATGGTCTTAAAGATAGCGAAGTTGAGATTGAAGATAGCGCCATCATTGGCATTATTCGCTACTACACCCGCGAAGCTGGTGTGCGTAATCTTGAACGTGAAGTGTCTAAGCTGTGTCGTAAAGCAGTGAAAAATATTTTGCTTAATAAAGACATTAAGAAAGTCACCATTGACGAAGACAACCTAGAAGAATTCCTAGGTGTGCAGCGCTTTGATTACGGTAAAGCAGAAGATGGCGATCGTATAGGCCAAGTAACGGGTTTAGCGTGGACTGAAGTAGGCGGTGACTTATTAACGATTGAGTCAGCCGCAGTGCCTGGTAAAGGCAAACTAACCTACACGGGATCGCTGGGCGATGTGATGCAAGAGTCAATTCAAGCAGCAATGACTGTGGTGCGTAATCGCGCGGATAAATTGCGTATCAATAGTGACTTTTACGAAAAACGTGACATACATGTCCACGTGCCTGAAGGTGCAACACCCAAAGATGGGCCAAGTGCGGGTATTGCCATGGTGACAGGTTTAGTATCGAGCTTAACGGGTAACCCGGTACGTTCTGATGTTGCCATGACGGGTGAAATCACTTTACGTGGTGAAGTACTTCCAATTGGTGGCTTAAAAGAGAAACTTTTAGCTGCCCACCGTGGCGGTATTAAAACCGTTATTATTCCAAAAATTAACGAACGTGACTTAAAAGAGATCCCTGATAACGTTTTAGAGGGTCTTGAAATTCACCCAGTTACATGGATTGATGACGTTTTAAAGATAGCTTTGAAGCACCCAGTAGAGAGTTTTTCAGTCGAAACTGAAAAAAACCAGTAAAAAACAGCAAAAAAGTGCTTTTAGGGGCTTTTCAAATACAAAGGGTATGATAAGTTAAGCACTAGTTTTCAAGCCTAGGCCTTATGTGGCCTAGGGTTGAGAAAAATATAATAACCTGAGCATAAACTTAACTTGCTCATAAATTTTCAAAACAGTGATGTTAATTAAAAAAACAATCGCTCTTGATAATAACAATGAAAGAGGATGATATTGTGAATAAATCTCAATTAATCGATCAAATCGCAGCTGATGCTGACATTTCTAAAGCGGCTGCTGGTCGTGCACTAGATTCATTCATCGAGGCTGTTTCAGGCGCTCTTAAAGATGGCGATTCAGTGGCGCTAGTTGGCTTTGGTACTTTCTCAGTACGTGAGCGTGCAGCGCGTTCAGGTCGTAACCCACAAACTGGTGAAGCTATCCAGATTGCAGCAGCAAACATTCCTTCTTTCAAAGCAGGTAAAGCGCTGAAAGACGCAGTAAACTAATCAACAAAAGATTAGTAAGGTGAGAGATACCTAATCACACTTAAATTGAATTAGGTAACTTAGCACCAGTTACTTCAAGTGAAAAAGCGTATCTGGTAAGATACGCTTTTTTTACATGAGCAGGGTTAATTTGTACCTGATCAGAATAGAGATAGATAAATGCTTGAGAAAATCAGAGAAGGTTCGCAGGGACCTGCAGCCAAAATTATTTTAGGCGCGGTGATTTTATCTTTTGCTTTAGCTGGGATCGGTGGTTATTTAGGACAAACCACAGAGCAACCCGTTGCAGAAGTAAATGGAGTTAAAATTAGCCAAACCGAATTCAGCCGTGCTTATCAAAATGAGCGTAATCGTTTAGAGCAACAATTTGGTGAATATTTTGCGCAAATCGCAGCCGATCCAAATTACATGGCACAAATCCGCCAAGGCGTAATTGACCGTTTAGTACAACAAGAATTGCAAACTCAACTAGCGGCAGAATTAGGTCTTCGTGTTAGTGACGAAAGTGTTCGTAAAGCTATTTTAGAAATGCCTTACTTTCAAGTGGGTGGCCAGTTTAATAACGACCGCTATCTACAAGTACTTCGTCAAATGAACTTTCAACCAGATACTTTTAGAGAGTATCTACGTGAAGATATGACGCGTAGCCAACTTGTGGGTGCTGTTGCAGGAACTGATTTCGTATTAGAAAACGAATTAAACAACAGTGTTGCACTTCAACAACAAACGCGCAGTATCGATTACCTTGTTGTTACTAAAGAGTCGTTACAAGAAGGCGTTGAAGTAAGCGAACAAGAAATTGCTGATTACTATGACCTAAATCAACCGCAGTTTTTAGCACCTGAGCAAGTATCAGTGAGCTACATTGATTTAAATGCGGCGAATCTGAGCCTAGATTCAAGCGTGTCAGAAGAAGATGTAAAAGCGTATTACGATCAAAATAGCGCGCAATATATTGAGCCAGAAAAACGCCGTGTTTCACATATCTTAATTGATAATAGTGAAGACGATGATGCTGCAAAAGCGAAAGCAGAAGAGTTACTTGCACAACTTAAAAATGGTGCAGACTTTGCTCAGCTTGCAGAGTCGTCATCAGACGATGTCGTGAGTGCTGAGATGGGCGGTGATCTTGATTGGATAGAACGCGACATGATGGACCCTGCGTTTGAAGAGGCAACATATGCACTTGCAAACAAAGGTGACATTTCTGATGTTGTAGAATCTGAGTTTGGTTATCACATCATCAAACTGACAGATATTCAAACACAGCAAGTAAAACCTTATGCTGACGTAAAAGGCGAGCTACGTGCTGAGCTGGAGCGTTCTAAGAAAGTGAATGCTTTCTATGAGAAGCAAACAGAAATGGGTGAATTAGCGTTTGAAATCTCTGACACATTAAACGATGCAGCAGAAGCGGCAGGTGTTGAAGTTCAAAAAACAGAGCTAGTAACGCGTAACGCATTACCAGAGCCACTTAATAATCCACAAGTTATTGCAGCAATTTTCTCACCAGAAGTGTTAGAAGATCGCATGAACTCAGAAGTGATTGAAGTGGGTGATGAGCATGCTGTTGTTGTTCGAGTGAATGATCACAAACCAGCAACGACGAAGCCACTTGCAGATGTTTCAGAACAAATCAAAGCGACGTTAGTTGCGCAGAAAGCATCTGAACTTGCTAAAGATAAAGCACGTACTCTGTATGCAGATATTGAAGCAGGTAAAAGCTTAAGCGATATTGCGGCAGCTGAAGGCTTAGAAGTTCGCCAAGAAGCGGCGTTAGCACGTCAAGCGTACACCGTTTCACCCGCTATTGTTCAACAGGCATTTAGAATGGCACACCCACAAGGTGCACCAGTGACAGATGTTGTTGATTTAAATAATGGTGACTCTGCGATTGTTGCGCTTAAAGCGGTGAATGAAGCTCAAAGCAGTGATATTAATGAGCAACAAAAACAAAACATCACGATGGCGCAAGTAAATAAAAACTATATGGTATTTATTGCTGCACTCAAAGCGCAAGCTGATGTAAAAGTACCTAAAGCTGCTCAACCTACAGAGTAAGCTATTAGTTAGCTAAATGAAGAGGCGCCTTATGGCGCCTTTTTTGTCGTTTAAAAATACCAATAACAAACGCTTTGCTATGAAATACAGTCTTTAGAGTAGGGCGTATACCCATGAGATTGATGGCCAAGTCCACACTCTCTGCGCACAGCAAGGTTTACATGTCAGCGCAGGCAAAGTTCATCAATTAAGTAATCAAGGCTCTGAAGCGCTTCATTTTATTGTCACTTCAACACCCCCCAGTCACGGTGATAGAGTTGAAGTGTCGCTCAGATGAGGCTTGCGCTGTTACTTAGCCTTGATGGGCCAGGATTGCGCGCTTTTTTTTATACCAAAGTGCATTAGCGGATGCTGCATTCATGGCTAAAGCCATTCCTACCTCGATATGAAATCGTGCCGAGTGTAGGAGGCGTTTTAACGCTGAATAGCAACTTCTACGTGGCTCACGCCATTCCTACCTCGATTTGAAATCGTGCCAAGTGTAGGAGGCGTTTTAACGCCGAATAGCAACTTCTTCATGGCTAAAGCTATTCCTACCTCGATATGAAATCGTGCAGAGTGTAGGAGGCGTTTTAACGCCGAATAGCAACTTCTTCGTGGCTAAAGCCATTCCTACCTCAATATGAAGTCGTGCCGAGTGTAGGAGGCGTTTTAACGCTGAATAGCAACTTCTACGTGGCTAAAGCCATTCTGACCCCGATTTGAAATCGTGCCGAGTGTAGGAGGCGTTTTAACGCCAAATAGCAACTTCTTCATGGCTCACGCCATTCCTACCTCGATTTGAAATCGTGCCGAGTGTAGGAGGCGTTTTAACGCCGAATAGCAACTTCTTCGTGGCTAAAGCCATTCCTACCTCAATATGAAGTCGTGCCGAGTGTAGGAGGCGTTTTAACGCCGAATAGCAACTTCTACGTGGCTAAAGCCATTCTGACCCCGATTTGAAATCGTGCCGAGTGTAGGAGGCGTTTTAACGCCGAATAGCAACTTCTTCATGGCTCACGCCATTCCTACCTCGATATGAAGTCGTGCCGAGTGTAGGAGGCTTTTAACGCCAAATTAAGCATAAAGCGTTAAGGTAAATCAACAACTCAGCAATTTCTGTGTTACGGATGATTGCGGGTTTTGGAAAATCGTTTCAGTTTGGCCGTATTCGACAATCTCGCCGTGATCAAGCACCACAAGTTGATCGCTAATATGGCGCACTAAACTTAAATGGTGAGTGATCAGGACATAGCTAAGGCCCGTTTCTTTTTGTAAACGTAGTAATAAGTTTACCGTTTGAGCACGCACAGAGGGGTCTAGGGACGATAAAGCCTCATCAAGCACCACAACCTTAGGATCTAGAATTAAAGCGCGTGCAAGCGCTATACGTTGCAATTGACCACTACTGAACATATGCGGGTAATAATGACGATGGTCTAACAAGAGCCCGACTTTTGCTAACGTTTGTTTAATTTTCTCTTCGCGAGCGGCTTTGTCTAGATCAGTATTATATTGTAAGCAGTCGTTTAGCATGTCACCAATAGTGAGGCCGGGGTTGAGTGAGGCTTCAGAATCTTGGAATATAAGGCGAATATGACGACAGTCATTATCGCGAAGCCCATCATTTTCAATGATATTACCATCGAGTAAAATTTGCCCTTTATCTGCGTTGTCTGCACCTGCTAATAGTTTTGCAAGGGTGCTTTTACCTGAGCCTGTTTCACCAATAATGGCGATAGTTTCACCTTGGCCTAAACAAAATGAAATGTCTTTCAGCACCGTAAAACGCTTGCGTGAAAAGAGTCCTGCACGCAAATTAAAACTTTTCGATAGGGCTTGCACTTTTAGCAGTGGTTGCATTATTTCATCGCCTTAATTAATGGGAAGTGACACGCATAACTATGACCATGATGTTTCGTCAATTTAGGCGTTACCACACACGCTTTTTGTGCTTGTGGGCAACGGGGGCCAAGTCGGCAACCTATCGGCAAATGTTGCAAGGTTGGAATCGTGCCTTTGAGCGCATAAAAGGGTTCTTTATGTGCCAAGCCTTGCTCGTAGTCAGGTAAGCTCTTTAATAATGCTTGTGTATAAGGGTGGTGTGGCTGACTAAATATGCGGCTTGTAGGGCCTGCTTCAACCATTTGTCCGCAGTATAAAACATGCATCCCATGCGACCAGTCTATGATCTCTTCAAGCTCATGAGAGATCATTAAAATTGACATGTTTTTTAACAGGTTCAAACTTTTTAATAATCTAAAAACTTGTGCACGAGTCGTGCTCTCAAGGGCTGTGGTTGGTTCATCGGCGATAAGTAATTTAGGAGTACGAGCAATCGCCATCGCTATCATCACTTTTTGGCAGATACCTTCTGAAAGCTCATGAGGATAGCTGTCGAGCACTTTTTTGTGATCTTTAATTCCCACTTTATGAATAAGTGCTTTTACGCGGTCTTTACGTTGGCGATTTCGTTTTAAGAAAAAGCCACTGGTTGCTTCAACGGGTAAGGTTTCGGCAATTTGATCAAATATTTTTGCTGTGGGGTCCAAACAGCGGCTTGGATCTTGGTAAATCATGGCAATATCTTGACCAACTAATTTACGGCGTTGCTCATTGGATAGACGCATTAAGTCAACACCGCGCCAGTGCATTCTGTCAGCAGTGATATGCCAGCGCTTATTCAACACCCCAACAATGGCTTTCGCGATTAAGCTTTTGCCAGAGCCTGACTCACCAACCAGCGCATGAACCTCACCTTCTTTAAGGGTGAGGCTCACTTTATCAACCGCACGAATTACCGTATCAGAGGTGCGTAACTCTATCGTGAGATTGCGAATATCGAGTAATTGCATAACTAGTCGGCCTTACGTTCTTTAAGCACTTGGCGTAAACCATCACCCACTAAATTGGTAGACAGCACAGCTAAAAATAATAATACGCCGGGTAAACCCACAGTCCAAGGGGCAAGGTAAATTAAACCAAGGTTTTCGGCCAAAATCGCACCCCATTCTGTGGTTGGCGGCTGTGCACCGAGCTTTAAAAAGCCCAGTGCTGAGATATCTAATATTGCTGTAGAAAGTGCCATTGTGAATATAACGACGATATGTTCGTAGATATTCGGGAAAATTCCTCGGGCTAATATGTGCCAGTTAGACGCACCATCTAGTTTAAAGGCGGTGATATAATCTTTATTGAGCTCTTCAACAATCAGGTTTCGAACAGAGTGAATAAACTGTGGCAAAAGAGCAAGGATAATTGCCCACACGGTATTCATTAAGCCAGGACCAAGAATCGCGATAATAATTATGGCTAAAAGTAACGAGGGAATCGACAAGGTAATGTCGAGTAAGTGATTTAAAAAGCTTGAACGAATACCACGACTAATGCCCGCAAAAGTGCCTACCAAAACCCCAATAACCGTGGTGATAAGGGCTGCTACAACAGATAAGCCAAATGTGTAAGTTGCGCCATTCATTAATCGCGACAACACATCGCGACCCAAATCATCGGTGCCTAATAGAAACCGAACATCACCGGCATCATGCCATGACGGCGGCAATAATAACGCATCGCTGTGCTGCTGGTTTACGCCATAAGGGGCAAGTAAAGGGGCTGATGCAGCCAGTAAAGCAAAGGCAATAAATAACCATAAGCCAACGAGTGCAGGGTGGTTGGTTTTAAATTTACGCCAAAATCGCGCTAACGGCGATTTATTCGACTCTTCTGAGAATAAATTAAACTTTGCCATGAGCTTGGTTCCGCGAGAGTGGGTCGAATAGAGTGTAAGTGAGCTCTGCGACAATCGTTGCTAAAATTACGAACATAGACACAGCCAATAAGCCGCCTTGAATAGCGGGGTAATCGCGTTGATAAATACTGTCAATTAACCATCGGCCTATGCCGGGCCATGAGAAAATGACCTCGGTGATCATCGCAAGGGTGATCAGCGTACTAAATTGTAAGCCGATTTGCTTTATCACAGGCAATAACGCATTTCTAAGGGCATGATGAATAATGAGCTGGGCGCGGTTTAACCCTTTAGCACGTGCTGTTTTAATGTAACTTTGATCAAGCACTTTGAGCATTGAATCGCGCGTAAAGCGCACCAACACGGTTGTTGGGTACATAGCCAAAACGATAGTTGGCAATGTTAGGTGGTGCAATGCATCCACAAAAGCCATGCCATGATACGGAAAGTCTCCCGCAATGATATCTATCAAAATGAACCCTGTGACAGGTTCAATCTCGTAAAGTAACCCCATACGGCCCGACATCGGAAACCAGCCTAACTGCAGTGAAAACACCATTATTAACAGCAGTGCTAACCAAAATACGGGCATTGAATAGCCAATGAGTGTGCCTGAGTTAATGAATTTATCGGGCCAACGTCTGTAATAAGCTGCGGCTAAAATACCGCTTGGCACGCCGACGACCACTGACACGATAAGCGCATAGGTACTCAGCTCGAGTGTGGCAGGAAATAAGTCAACAATATGCTGAAATACACTTTCACCAGAGGCGAACGATACTCCCCAATCTCCTTGGACAATGCGCTCTAAAAACGCGAAGTATTGCACGGCATAATTTTCAGTAAAGTGGAACTTTTCTTCAAGCACGCTGGTTTGCGAAAAAGTGCTGTTGGTAATACCACTTAAATTGGTTAAGGCATCACCGGGGAATAAATAGCTTAACGAAAAAGTAAAAATACTTAATGTCAGCATCATAAACATTAACAGCGCTAAGCGACGAAGAATATAATCAAGTATCATTATTCTTTCCTCGCATTAGCCAGTGAAATACCGCCAAACGGGCTTAAACTTATCCCTTTCACATCGCTGCTAGATGCTTGAAAACGCATGCCGTGGGCAATTGGCAGAATCGGCAACTCTTGTACAATAATGCGCTGAGCTTGATTGTAAAATTGCTTCCGTTTTTCTAAATCGGTGGTGTCGAGCGCTTGAGTGAGTAATAAATCAAATTCAGGGTTACACCAGTTTGCCGGATTTTTACCACTAAAAGTTGCTGTGCAACTTAGCAATGGGCTCATAAAGTTGTCGGGATCGGGCGTATCGGCTGCCCAGCCGAGTAACACGCTATCGTGGCGGTGTTCACCAACGCGTTGTAAAAAGGTATTCCATTCGTATTCCACAATACTCACGTTAACCCCGATTTTGCGCAGATCACTTTGCATCAGCTCCGCCATTTTACGGGCATTCGGGTTGTAAATTCGGCTGACTGGCATGGCCCAGATATTCATATCAAAGCCATTTTTATAGCCGGCCTCTGCAAGCAGTGTTTTCGCAAGTTCAGGATTGAATTCAGGCATCGCTTTTTGTGCTTCAAAAGCCCAAGAGGCAGGGGGCAGTAACGATTGCGCCTTAATACCATTACCGTAGTAAACTGCTTGCATGATTTTGTCGACATCAATCGCGCTGGCCAGTGCTTGGCGCACACGAATATCATCAAACGGTGGACGCTCAGTATTAAATGCCCAATAACCAATATTAAGGTTTTGCTCTTTTTGAACGTTAATATCGTCTCGTTCAGCTAAAATACTTAATTGTGCGCTGCTAGGGTGAGCGGTTACATCGCATTCTTTGGTCAGCATTTTGGCGACACGGGTGGTGCCATTTGGCGTTATGTCGTAAACCAATTGCTCAAGCACCACAGGGTGTTTCCAATAATCAGGATTACGGTAATAGCGAATTAAGCGATCGCGACGGTATTCTCTGTACACATAAGGGCCCGTGCCAACGGGGTACTGGTCAAAGAGGTTTTCTTGCTTTCGCTCTTTTAATTGCATGGCGTATTCTTTTGATAGCACCACGGCAAAATCGGTTGCAAGGTTCGCTAAAAAGCTGCTTTCAGCATTATAAAGTTCAAAGCGCACCTGGTAGTCAGAAACACGCACAATGCGGCGAATTAATTGATCAATACCGACACTTTGAAAATACGGGTAATTGGCATCACCGACAAAATGATAGGGATTGTATACATCAAATAAGCGACTAAAGGTAAAAATGACGTCATCGGCATTAAAATCACGGCTCGGTGTGAAGTACTTGGTAGTATGAAATTTCACCCCTTTTCGTAAAGTAAAAGTGATGGACTTGCCGTCTGGACTGATTTTCCAATCGGTGGCAAGTTCCGCCTGAAATTCAGCAGACACAGGGTCGATACTCAATAGGCGGTCATAAAGCTGATTAGCAATAATATCAATGGTTGAGCCCGTGGTCGTTACTTGTGGATTAAACGACACCGGGTTAGCCTCAGCGCAATACACTAAGCCCTGATTTTTTTGTTCAGTGGTTTTTTCTTCGCTATCTAGGCAGCCTACTAAGCATACCAAAGACAAAGCAAGTAACGGTTTATACACCTGATTAGCCTCTAACTATTGCTGCTGGTCTAATAAATTGTATTTTTTCAAATAGCCACGTAATTGATGATACGTTAATTCGAGCTGTTCTGCAGTTTTCTTTTGATTAAATTGACTGTGTTCCAATGCTTTTTTTATGACATCAATTTCAAAGTCATTGGAAAGTTGTTTCAAGTTACAAGGAAACTGAATTTCAGGTTTGCTTAGTGATACTGACTCTTGCGCCTGTGAAGGGGGTGTAACCGCATGTTCTATATGTGCAATTGGTGCACTGTTACTACTGCCTTTAATACGTTGCTTAGGTCTGAATTTGCTGGCAAATGGGTCTAAAATAATCTGGTGAACGGGAATATGTTCATTGCCGTGACGATACAAACTTCGTTCAACAACATTTTTTAATTCACGAATATTACCCGGCCAGTCGTATGACTGCAGTGTTTCGGTAGCGCTGCGAGTAAAGCCACTAAATAGCTCCCACTCAAGATCACGCGCCATATTAATCGCAAACTGTTCTGCAAGTAACATAATATCTTCTTGGCGTTCACGAAGCGGGGGCAGGGTAATAACATCAAAAGCGAGACGATCAAGTAGGTCGCTTCTAAACTCACCTTGCTCTGCAAGACTTGGTAGGTCTTCATTTGTTGCGCACACAAGGCGAGTATCTACTTTAACGGTTTGCTTACCGCCGACACGCTCAAACTCACCATATTCAATAACGCGTAACAGTTTTTCTTGCACCATCGCTGAGGTGTTGGCTAATTCATCTAAAAACAGCGTGCCACTGTTGGCGCGTTCAAAGCGACCTTCATGGCGCTTACTTGCTCCGGTAAAAGCCCCGCTTTCATGGCCAAATAATTCACTCTCGAGTAGGTTCTCGTTAAGCGCCGCACAGTTGAGCTTGATATAGTTCTGTTCCCAGCGTTTCGATAAAAAATGTAAACGCGCTGCAATCAGTTCTTTACCTGTACCGCGTTCACCAATAATAAGCACTGGTTTATCTAAACTAGCCAGCTGTGATACTTGATCCAGCACGCTTAAAAAGCTGTCAGATTGGCCGAGTAAATTATCCTGTTGGCGAAATTGGCTCATATTCCCTAACTCTTAGTCATTTTTACTAAGATCTAGTGTATTTCATTATCTGAGAGAACTAAAGAAATTTATAAATTTAGTTTAACTGTTTGAATATATTAAGTTATTCTAGCTTTATAAAAGTTGGCAAGCATATTGATACTAGATATACCAACTGATTAAGTTAAAACACCAAAGAGGTAAATGTTATGGGAATTTTTTCACGTTTTGCAGACATCGTTAATTCTAATATCAATGCCATCTTAGATAAAGCAGAAGACCCAGAAAAAATGGTTCGTCTGATCATCCAAGAGATGGAAGATACATTAGTAGAAGTACGCTCTACGTCAGCAAAAACACTTGCTGAGAAAAAAGAATTAGTACGTCGCGTTGATACATTAAAAGTACAGGTTGCTGATTGGCAAGAAAAAGCGGAGTTAGCACTAAGCAAAGACCGTGATGACTTAGCGCGTGCAGCACTGATTGAAAAGCAAAAGTCTGCGGATGCTGTGGCTGCTGTTGAATCTGAGCTTGAGCATGTTGAATCTCATATTGCAAAGCTTCAGCAAGAAGTAAGTACGTTACAAGAGAAGCTGGCTGATGCTAAATCACGTCAAAAAGCGATTATCTTACGTCAACGTTCAGCTGAGTCACGTTTAGAAGTTAAAAAAGCGCTTGATAGCTCAAAAGTGGAAGATGCGCTAAACCGCTTCGAACGTTACGAAAACAAGATCGATGGTCTAGAATCTCAAATAGAGTCTTATGATCTTGGTAAAAAATCATTAGCTGACGAAATTGCGGGTCTACAGCAAGACGAAAAGATTGATGATGAGCTTGCTGAGCTTAAGAAAAAACTGGCAGATAAAAAATAAAAAATGGGGGCAAGTCCCCCAATGCTTACACACATAACGGATTGACAGGAGAGAATCATGTTCGACGCAGAAGTTTTGATGGCACCCATTATTGTATTTATGGTGGTTGTTGCCCCACTTTGGCTTATTTTACACTACCGTAGTAAAAAGCAAGTGAGTCAAGGTTTAAGTGAACACGAACATCGCCAGCTGTTAGAGCTTGCACAAAAAGCAGACAAAATGGCAGAGCGAGTTGAAACATTAGAAGCCTTACTTGATCAAGAGGCTCCACAGTGGAGACGTAAAGTATGAGTACCAAACGCGAATTATTCAGAGACGCAGAGCGCGGTAAAATAGCCGGTGTGTGCGCGGGTATCAGCGACTACTTTAATATGGAGCTTTGGCTCGTACGCATTCTTGTCGTCACCGCAGTGTTGTTATCGGGTGGGCCATTTATTGTTGTTGCTTACATTGCTGCGTGGTTTATTTTAGATAAGAAACCATCAGAGAAAACAATGAAAACTGGCGACAGTATTCACCAAGACCCGCTTGAAGTGAAATTTAAAGTATGGCAAAAAGGGGAACCACCTCGCCGTGCACTGCAAGATTTAAAAGAGCGTCTTGCGCGAGTTGATGGTCGTTTACAAGAGATGGAACGCTATGTCACCTCAACTGAATTTACGGTTAGCCGTGAAATTAACAAACTTTAAAGGATTTTAAAGCACCTTGTTTGCAATGTGAAACCAAGCGCAAATAGGGTGCTAGACACTGTATGAGCCAATCATTTGCAAAGAACACCTTTAATAAATTAAAAAACAAAGCCGAAAAAGCGCTGCATCGTGGTTTAGATCAACACGTGAAACTTGCTGTAACAGGATTAAGTGGCAGTGGTAAAACGGCGTTTATAACCGCACTTGTTAAGCATTTAACCAGTCAAGCTGATGATAAAAACCTACCATTTTTTAATGTAATGCGTGAAAAACGCCATATTGCAACCAAAGTGGTGCCTCAGCAAGCTCTCACCATTCCAACGTTTGAATATAATCAGGCTTTGTCATCATTATTGCCCCTGGAAGGTGAACCGGCATGGCCGGCATCAACTGAGCGTATCAACACACTGCGACTGGCAATCAAGTATCAAAGTAATTCAGGGCTTCGTGGTCATTTTGCACCGCAATCCACTTTGTATTTAGACATCATTGATTACCCAGGTGAATGGTTACTCGACTTGCCAATGCTTGAGCAGTCATTTGCTGATTGGTGTGAGTTACAATATTCATTGCTTATGCAAACGGCGCGCAATGAAAAAGCTCAGCCATTTTTATCTGCACTTGCAGAGCTCGATTTATCGTCCAGTGTTGATGAAAGTTTACTTGCTGAGGTGGCAGCACTGTACCAGCAGTTACTCGTCAGTTTAAAGCAAGATACCAAACTTGCCATGTTACAACCCGGGCGAATGTTGATGCCGGGTGAACTTAAAGGTGCCCCCTTACTGCAGTTTTTCCCGGTCGCAAACGTACCAGAGGAAATCGCTGAAGGGTCAAATTTAGCGCACCTTAAAAAGCGCTATAAGGCCTACGTAAAAGAAGTTGTGAAGCCATTTTATGAGCAACATTTTCGCCATTTTGACCGACAAATTGTGCTAGTGGATGTCTTGAGTGCATTGAACGAAGGGGCCGAAACGTTACATGAGCAAAGTCGTGTAATAAACCAATTGCTTGCACATTTTAATTACGGTGAAGCCAGTTTCTTTAAACGTTTGTTTAAACCTAACATCGACAAGCTGTTGTTTGCTGCAAATAAATCAGACCATATTAGCGCGCAGTATCATAAAGATTTAGCATTATTGCTTGATTCAATCGTGCATGATCAAAGCAACCATTTAAAGTTTGAAGGCGTACAAATTGAAACCATGGCTATGTCGTCAATTTGTGCGACAGAGCCGCGCCAAGTTGTAGAAAAAGGCCAGCAATTAGCCTGTATTTACGGTAAACCATTGGGCGAACATGAGTGGGTCACTTATTTACCCCCCCAGCCACCTTCACGACTATTGAATAAACACGAGTGGCCAGCACAAGGCTTTGAGTTTTTGTCGTTTTCGCCATTACCATGCCCTGATAAACGGTTAAAGCATATTCGTTTAGATCATGTCATGCAGTATCTGATAGGAGATAAACTAACATGAGTAAACAGCCGAACGAGGTTGATTTTCAAGCTGGGCGCCGTATTGCGAGCTCTGCAGCAAATGAAGCACCGACTGAGGAGCTTACAGCTGCAAAGGTAATTGAAAATGCAGAGTTTATTGAAAACGATGACGAATTAACTGACGACATAGAACTGGCACCGGTATACAGAAAGTCAAAATGGCAAACATTAAAAAGCCTTTTTGTAGTGAGCTTTTTAGTCTTGGTCTTGCTTGAATTTGGTATGTCGCTGTATGTGGCGTTTCAGCAATCGATTATTGTCGGTTCAGTGTATTTAACAGCGGTACTAAGTGGCGTGCTCTTGATTAGCCGTGTTATTTGGCGTGAGTATCGCATGCTGCGCAGCTTAAAGCGCAATCAGCTACATCGTACAGAGGCTGATCGATTACTTAATAGTGAGCAAGTAGGTGAAGCGCTGCCTTGGCTTGAAAAACTCAATAAACATCAAGCACTCACAGGCTTTGATGACTTTAAAACACAAATAGCCAGTCATCATACCGACAAAGAAATCATGACGTTATATGCAGACAGCTTATTAGTCAGCCAAGATCAGCAAGCAAAGAAACTGATTAATCGGTTTGCCACAGAATCGGGCTTATTGGTGGCATTAAGCCCACTTGCACTGGTTGATATGATGGCGGTACTTTGGCGTGGCACTAAATTAATTGAGCAAATTGGTCGTATTTATGGCATTGGTTTTGGTTATGCAAGTCGCATAAAATTGTATCGCTTGTTGATCAAACAAGTGCTTTTTGTAGGCAGTGCTGAACTGGTGTCCGATCTGGCTGCAACGGCACTCAGCGCAGAGCTGTTGGGTAAATTGTCGGGCCGTGCCGCGCAAGGGCTTAGCGCCGGTATTTTTACTGCTCGCATTGGCTATAAAGCCATGGAGTTAAGTAGGCCATTGCCACGTTTAGAGCACAAACGTAGCCTATTAAAAGAAACGGCTAATAGTATTGCGCGAAAAATAGCCTCGCGCAGCAGCGATAAAGACACCGAAAAGACTCAATGACAACATTTGTGTACAGTTAATAAAAACGGTTGAGTGATATTTAGCCATCTGAGCATCCGGCATGCTTGTGGTTAGGCTGTATGTGCGTTTTATTTATGAGTATGAAGTACTGATAATAAAAACGAGAACAGACAATGACTAAGCATCACTTACATACACAATGTATCCATGGTCCAGAAAAGCCAAATGATCCTCACGGCGCACTGAGTGCGCCACTTTATCAAACCTCAACATTTGCGTTCACGAGTGCAGCACAAGGGGCTGCTCGTTTTGCTGGTGAAGAGCAGGGGTTTATTTACACTCGCTTAGGTAACCCAACCACGCAAGAGTTAGAGCAAAAAGTTGCACAACTTGAAAATTGTGAAGCGGCTGCAGCAACAGCAACGGGAATGGGCGCAGTATCAGCCTCAGTATTAAGCTTTTTACAGCATGGTGACCACCTTGTGGCATCAAGTGCACTCTACGGTTGTACTTTTGCTTTTTTTGCTCACATGCTGCCTCGCTTCGGTATAGAAGTCAGTTTTGTTGATATGAGCGATGAAGCCGCGTTACGTGCTGCTGTTAAACCAAACAGTAAAATGATTTTTGCTGAGACGCCGATAAACCCAACTATGACGGTGCTTGATTTAAGCTTAATTGCAGAAGTCGCGAAACAACATAAGTTGCTCAGTGTTATTGATAATACTTTTTTAACGCCTTTACTTCAGCAACCCACTTCATATGGCATCGATATTGTTATTCACAGTGCGACTAAATACTTGAACGGACATGGCGATGTGGTTGCTGGGATTGTGTGTGGTTCTAATGAGCACATTAATTTAATAAAAATGACCGTGCTTAAAGATATTGGCGCAACGATTAGTCCGCATGATGCCTGGTTAATAAACAGAGGGTTAAAAACGCTTGCAGTACGAATGGAGCGCCATTGTGCGAGTGCCCAAGTGGTTGCTGAGTTTTTAGAGCAGCACCCGTTGGTGAGCAAGGTTTATTATCCTGGCCTTAAATCACATCAAGGTCATAAGTTTATAGGTACACAAATGAAAGCAGCGGGTGGTGTGATCGCGTTCGAAATTAAAGGCACCCTAGAACAAGGTGAAACCTTCATTAATAATACCCGGCTTTGTACGTTAGCAGTGAGTTTAGGTGACGCTGAAACCCTCATTCAGCATCCCGCGTCTATGACTCACTCTCCCTATACACCAGAAGAACGGGCTGCGGCTGGCATTAGTGATGGATTAATTCGCTTATCAGTCGGTTTAGAGGATGTTAACGACATAATTAACGATCTTAAAACTGCATTTACATCTATTGGGTAGGGTGTGTATTTAAGTTTACACTAAAATGCTGTTGTATCCCTTTTTTAACGGGGTGTGTAAATATTTAGATCTTTTGGTGTAATTTTTTATTTACAGTGGGGGTGTTTCTGCAAACAGTAGAAACACCCAAAACTATTAAAATCTCGCTTACTTTTACATAGTATCGACTTAACAAGTTAAAGTGATTCTTATCGTGCTGATCAAGATTTAACGAAGAAGGTTATTATGGCTAAAGCAAGTAATTACACCTCCAAGCAACCCGATGAAAATGGGGTGATCCATTGGAGCGAAGACGAAAACAAAATATGGTCTGAGCTGGTTGCTCGCCAACTCGCTTGCATTGAAGGCAAAGCCTGCAATGAATACCTTGAGGGTTTAAAAAAAATAAACCTTCCTTCAGATCGTATTCCCCAATTAAGTGAATTAAACGAAGTACTGGAAAAAACCACTGGCTGGCAAGTTGCGCCTGTGCCTGCGTTAATTGATTTTGACGAGTTTTTCCGTTTGTTAGCTAATAAGCAATTCCCCGTGGCCACGTTTATTCGCACCCGTGAAGAGTTTGACTACTTACAAGAGCCAGATATTTTCCACGAAATTTTTGGTCACTGTGCAATGTTAACAAACCCTGCATTTGCTGAGTTTACGCATAAATACGGTCAATTAGGGTATGCAGCAGAGAAAAAAGATCGTGTGTATCTGGCACGTTTATATTGGTTTACTGTTGAGTTTGGTTTAATGCAAACAGACCAAGGCTTGCGTATTTATGGTGGCGGTATTTTATCAAGCCCAGGTGAAACGCAGTACGTGTACTCTGATAAACCAGAAATCAATGCAATGAATGTACTGGATGTGCTTCGCACACCGTACCGTATTGATATAATGCAGCCTGTGTACTACACCATTAATTCGATTAATGACTTATTTGATATCTCACAAATGGATATCATGTCATTGGTGAGTAAAGCAAAAGAATTAGGGCTTCATGAGCCAAAGTTTCCACCTAAAGAAAAATTAGCAAGTTAAGGATTTATAATGTCTTCATTAAGCACACAAAAGTGTGAAGCGTGTCGTGCTGATGCGCCGAAAGTATCTGATGCTGAGTTAGCAGAATTAATTAAAATGATCCCTGATTGGGTACCAGAAGTGCGCGACGGCATTATGCAATTAGAGCGTGTGTATAAGTTTAAAAACTTTAAACAAGCACTTGAATTTACAAATAAAGTAGGTGATATGGCTGAAGAAGAAGGCCATCACCCAGGTTTACTTACAGAGTGGGGCAAAGTCACTGTTACGTGGTGGAGCCACTCAATTAAAGGCTTACATAAAAACGATTTTATTTGTGCTGCAAAAACTGACGATGTCTTTGCTGCATTATAAAACGCAATAAGTTCTGCCCAGAAGGCGTGACCCAAGGTCGCGCCTTTTTATTTTTGTTAAAAAGAAAAAGCCTATATAGTGTATTTGCGTTATGAAACAACACGGTAGAAAACAATGAAGAATAAAAGCCTAATCATAGCCTCATTACTTATTTTATTGCCGCTAATCGACAGCCTTTTTGTACCTCCTGTATTTGGCATTCAATGGCATAGCCCAAAAATGATGTATCAAATAGGCGTTGCGTTACTCATTATTAAGCTGTTTATGGTCATAACGGGCATTTATTTATTACTCAAAAATAACAGGTGTGACACAGGCAGAGCAGCACTAGAGACTCAGCCAACTGCTAGACGACATCTTTTATTATTCATTGTCGCAGGGCTTCAACTTGTGGTTATGGTGAGTCTGTGTTTTTGGTACCTTGTTGCAGGGACACAGGCAAAGTATTTTAAGCAGCAACAGCATATTAGTGTATTTACAGCTGACTATGGCGTTTTTACTGATGTTTACCATCATATTTCATATATTTGCTATGACCGTTATGGTTTTTATCGCCAAATCCCGGTTGCTTCATTACCGTGGGCAGGTGAATTTAGTTTTAAAGTTCATCAAGATAGTTTACAAATCTATCAAAAAAGTAATGTCGATGAGCAAACTAAACAGATTTCCTTAGAGGGGTTTAATTGTTTATAAAACTGGAATAATTAGGGCGATTTTTACTTACATATCAGATATTTCTTAAATTCCCCCTATTTCCCCTCATAACATATCATTCTCACTGTTGTTTCCTATACTTAACGAGATTTTTAGTAAGGAAGCCATCATGCATAGGGTACTGCAATTAAACAGAGAGAACATTATGTTTACGAAGTTCAGGTTAAATACACAGCTGTATCTTGCATTTGGTGCAATGATTGTCCTGCTAGGGGTAGTCAGTATAGTCGCCTTGTTAGCCCTTAACTCAGGCTATGATAATTTTGTTGATTATCGCGTAAATGCACGCGATAGCAATATCACGGGACGAGTCCAATCAAACGTATTAACTCTACGCTTAAATGCACTCAAATATTTGAAAGATCAAGAACCTCAAGCCATTTCCGATTTTAACGAGCGTCATAATTTACTCAGTGAATTAATCACTCAGAGCAAAAAACAGTTTACTGATGCCGAGAAAGTAAAAGCAATGACAGTAATAGAAAAAGGAGCAAGTAATTATAAAAATGGTTTTGAAGACATCGTTAAGTTAGTAGAAAAACGCGATGATGTAGTCGAAAATAAGCTCGATGGAAATGGGCAGTTTATGCGTGAGGCCTTAACTGAAATTATGGTGCTGAGTAAAAACAAAGAAAACAGCGCAGCATTATTTTTAAGTGCACAATTGCAAGAGTCGTTATTACTTGGGCGATTGTATGCTGCAAAGTTTTTAGTCAGCAACTCACTGGTCGATTTTGACAGAACAATAAAAGAATTTAAGGGCGTTCAAGCTAAAACTCAGCAATTGTCAGCGGGCCTTTTTGATGCAAAAGAGCAGGGATTATTGTCTGATTTCAAAACCAGAACGAATGACTATATTACAGGGCTTGAGCAAGTAAAGTCCTTGATTACAGAGCGTAATAATATAATTGGGACACTTGATAAAATAGGCCCGCAAATAGCTGAGGAAATTGAACGTATTAAACTCGCCAGCCAAAACCGCCAAGATGAAATTGGCCCCATGATACAAGCCAGCAGTGAAAATGCGATTACCACCATTTTAGTCTTTGCCATCATAATTATTACTGTGGGTATCTTCTTAAGTATCTTTATCTCGCGTTTAATAAAAGCGCCTATTGGCGGGGAGCCGAGCGAAATAGCGACCATTGTGCAATCGATAGCTGAAGGTGATTTAACATATCGTTTTAGTCAGCATGGAAATGAAACAGGAATTTACTTAGCGATGCGCGAAATGGTGTCAAAGCTTAACGAAATGCTGACTCAGATCAGTGAATCTACCACGCAAGTTTCGCGCACATCACAAGATTTAACAACGATAACGGCGAGTTCTAAAACAGGTGCAGAACATCAATCTGACCAATTAACACAAACAGCCACTGCAATGCATGAAATGTCAGCAACCATTAATGAGATTACGCAAAGTGCACAAATGGCTGCCGAGGCAGCAACAAAAGCCGATAATGAAGTACTGACGGGCACGCAAGTAGTTTCACAAACGCATCACGCAATGGGCGAGTTGGTTGAGACCATGTTGAACGTGAGCAAAACGATTGAAAACTTAGAAGCAGAAACTGAGTCAGTGGGCTTCATTTTAGATGTGATAAGAGGTATTGCTGACCAAACTAACTTATTAGCTTTAAATGCGGCCATCGAAGCTGCTAGGGCTGGAGAGCAAGGACGCGGTTTTGCAGTGGTTGCAGATGAAGTGCGCTCTTTAGCAAGTCGGACACAACAAAGTACTGAAGAAATTCAAGTGATGATTTCTAATTTGCAGAATGAAGCGAAGCGCTCAGTCGATTCGATGAAAATGAATATGCAAAATGTGGAGCAAACCGCAGAGAAAACTGAGCAAACCGGTGAAGTCCTCGAGCAAATTTCACAATCGGTAGGCACAATTAAAGATATGAATGTACAAATTGCCAGTGCGTCTGAAGAGCAAAATGTCGTGAGTATGCAAATAAGTGAAAGTGTTCAACATGTTAACGAAAAAGCACATGAGACGATGGATGGTGCAGAGCGCGCAGCAGCGATTGCTGATGGCTTAGCGCAAACAGCGCTTGAGCTAGACCAAATTGTGAAGCAATTTAAAGTCAGTTAAAAGCCTAGGAATATAAAGCCAGTGACACTGGCTTTATACTTTACTCATTTTTTATTCGGGCTTTATTTGTACATCAACCTTTTGGCCCGTTTGCAACTGTTCAGCTCCCCTTATTGCCACTTTATCGCCGGCACTAAGAGACGCAGGAGTGAGGGGACTTACCTCAACAAGCTGACCCTTGCCACTGCCAACGATAACGGGAATTTGTGCTGCTGTACTGGCGTTATCAATCTTTACGATATGCGTGCCATTTTTACGTAAAATGAGGGCATCTCGGTTCACTAATAACACATCGCCTTTACTTGTTAATGGAACAGTAACATCGACAAGTTGACCTATCGCCCATACTTGCTCTTGAGATACGTGCAATGCGGCACGTACTTCGACTGTTTGTGAACGCGGATCTGTAGATGGGATCACTGCTGTAATTTTAGCGGTTGTTGTTTCAGGTGCTGATAAATCGCCTGCTTTGACCTGCAGTGCAATGTCTTTATGTAAAAACTTAAGGTATTTAACAGGGACATATAAACGCACTTCTAAATGAGTGATATCGAGTAAGGTGACTAATTCATCGGCGCGGTTTATTTCACGTCCAGCACGTTTATAGCGCTCGCTGATAACACCTGAAAAGGGGGCGCTGATGGTCGCACGGGATAGTTTATCGTCGATCACCTTTAACTCTACCTCAGCAAGGGCAATATCAGACAAAGCGAGGTCATGTTTATTTTGCATTCCATCAACTTGGCTTGCCGCTGCACTGCTCGCTTTTGCGAGTTTTTGTAAACGGGCTAACTCTTGTTCGTATAAACGCAGGTTTATTTTTGCACGGTTGAGCATTTCTTGCTGACGGGCTTTTTCAAGTTCCAGTGGTAAAGTGTCCATGCGCACTAGCGTATCACCTTGGTTGACTAAAGTGCCTGGCTCTACCACATAGAGTAAACGTCCACTAATTCCTGCGGTAAGCGTGACATCGTCTTTACCGTATAAAGTGCCACTTACTTCAATTTCACTGGTTAGCTGTGCTTTACTCACTGTATCGACCGTGACAGGGACGACCGCGAAAGCATGAAAGGCGAAGGCACATAATACCGCGGTTACAATACGTATATTTTTTATCATCGTTTTATCACTCATTGATTCGATACCAAGCTTAAAGGCATTTTTTCGGGTTGTTGATTATTGTTTATTGGTGGTAATTGCCTGCCAAGCTGCAATAAACTCGGCATTAAAATAAGCGTAAATAGCGCGCTAATAGCCATGCCGCCTACAATGACGGTCGCAAGACCGCGATAAATCTCTGAGCCAACACCGGGCATTAACATCAGCGGTAACATGCCAAATAAACTCGTTAAGGTACTTAAATAAACGGGGCGTGCTCTAAGTAGCACTGCTTGGCGAACTGCAGCCTCTCGGTTAAGCCCTGCAGACATCGCAACACGCGTTTGGTCGACCAATAAAATCGCATTATTGACCACTAATCCCAGCAAAATGATAAAGCCAATCATGGTCAATAAATCGAGTGATTGGAAAGTGAATAAATTCAGCACAAACAAGGCCAGTACCCCGCCAGCTATCGCCAGCGGCATAACTAGCAGTACCAAGACACTGTCTTTTGCAGATTTAAATAATGCTGTCATCAGCAGGAATAAAATAAACAAGGCTAGTAAAAAGTTGAGAGTCATCTCTTGCATAGCTGAATTCATTTTTTGTGCGTTGCCAGCCAAAATCGCGCCAGCACTTTCGGGTAAGCTGGCACGTACTTTTGGCATAACGTGTTCTGCTAAAATAGCTTGTGCTTGTTGCAAACTCATATCGGCAGGTGGTGTGACGACAATACTCACTGTGCGACGTCCGTTAACACGGCGTAATTGTGTAGGGCCAACAGTGCGTTTAATTTGGGCAAGCTCGCCCAGCGTTTGAATGCCCGAGAGCGGTGTAACAATGGGCAAGGCTTTTAGTTCTTCAGGGGTTTGCCATGGAGTGCCTCGCAAAATTACATTCATGCGCTCGTTGCCGTCAAAGTATTCGTTAACAAATAAGCCGCCTGTATAAGCCTGTACCGCTTGTGAAACGTCACGGCGAGTTAGCCCTGCTTGAGTAATACGGCGGTCGTTAGGTGTAAGCCTGAGCTCTGGTTCGGCCATATCTAAACGCGGTTGTGGTCTTGCTGTGGCATTTGGCATTGCTTCTGTGACTGCTTGCAAGGCGACATTAGCACCTGAAATCAGGTCATCCATGTTCGGACCGGTTAGATCAATATTGATATCTCGGCCATCTCCCCCATTCGCGACTTGGATCATAGAACCTCGAAAGAAGAATACCTGCGTGTCGGGTAAGTCGATGAAAATTTCTTCTCGAGCAACTTTCATCAATTCTTCAACGCGTTGTGGATCAGCCGAATAAATAAATCCGCCAGCGTTGGAACCAAATGCATAAAAGTTAAAGTCTTTTATTCCTGGCTCTTTCTCACCAGTGTAGTAAGGCATTAAGCGTTTTTTGATACGCATTAATAACTCTTCTTCCATAAATTGCACATTGCCACCCGGTGGGGTATTCAAGTTAAAGAAAAAGCCATCAGTTGGCGCTCTGGGCATAAAGTCAGTTTTTGGCAGCATAGTCATGGTGGCAATTAATGAGCCACCTAATAACGAGGCAATCCAGAGCAGTTGCTTAGTGCGGGTGTTAGTGAGTGCCATGATGAAGTTAGTTAGTTTTTGCCAATAAGCACGATAAGGATCGGGTTTTAGTTCAGTGTCAGGCCAAACATGGTTCGCTAATGGAATGAGTGTAATGGCACAGACCATTGAGGCAATGACCGCAATAGAGAGGGTGAGTGCAAGGTCTGAAAACAGCTGACCTTCAATGCCTGCCATAAAGAGAATAGGGAGAAAAATAGCAACGCTGGTGGTGGTTGACGCAAATAAGGCACCGGTGACTTGCGCTGCTCCTTTTAATGCCGCTTTTTTAGTATCAAAGCCTTCGCTTCTGAGTCGGGCTATATTTTCTTGGACTATGATAGCAGCATCTAAAACTAAGCCGACAGCAAAGGCTAGGCCGGCAAGGGAAATAACATTTAAGCTGCGTTCAAAAATATTAAGGGCTAAAAACGCCACCATCAACGACACCGGGATTGTAGCGGCAATCACAAACGTGGCTTTTAACCCGCGGAAAAACAACCATAAGATCAAGCATGATAAAAGTACACCTAATCCTAAGTTGCTTTTCACTAATGATAAGGCGTTACGAATATGCACTGAGGCATCAAAGCTTAACTCAATCGATAAGCCATTTTCAGCAAGAGGACCTTCGTTTAGCTCTTTAATCGCTAAATTTATGTCATCAAGAAGTGCGACAGTATTGGCTTCGTTGGCGCGCGAAATTCGAATGTAATACGCCGGTTTACCATTTCGGCCACTCATGCCTAAACGGTCAGAAAAAGTGCGTTCTACGCGTGCAATATCGCCAAGGTAAATTGGCCTGTCGCCAGAATAACCAACGCGCATTTGTGCCATGCTCGACAAATCATACTGACCCGTAAAGCGCACGGTATATTGACGGCGTCCGACATTAGCAAGGCCTCCTGAGGTATCGCGTGAACTAGCTAATACGTTACTTATTTGGTCAAGGCTTACGCCAAGGGCTGCGGCTTTGTGAGGATCAAAGGTGATGCGCAACTCTTTTGGTCGTTCACTAGCTAAATCAACGCGGGCAACACCGGGAATACGGGCTAAACGTGGCTCAACAAATTCGTCGATTTGTTTTTGAAACTGTGCCATATCAAGATCTAAGCTATCGGCGTTGTAGTGCGTGGGAGTCACTAATAAAGTGGCAGCGGCTTCGCCATTATTGCCGCCTGCAAATACCACAGGGTCGAATGCATCTAAGGGGAGTGGCGGTGCTTGGTTTAGACTTGTGAGTACATCGAGCATGGCTTGCTGCATATTTTGCCCGACTGCAAAAGTAAGGGTGATAGAGCCATTACCTCGGTTGATATTGGTATTTACCTCTAAAGCGCCAGGCGTGTTTTTTACTGCGTTTTCGAGCGGCTCAATAATCACGGATTCTATTTCTTCTGGTGCGGCTTGGCGCCAACCTGAAAAAATAGTGATTTGCGGTTGTTCAATATCGGGTGTAAGTTGAATTGGCAGCTTGAAAATACTCAACATGCCAAACAACATAATCAGTACTAAGATGACAATAACACTCGCTGGGTTCTTCAGTGAACTGCGCGTCAAATTCATTGTATGTGTTCCAAAATCAATTTGTGTGCATTGTAATGCGACGTAAAAAAAGTGCCAGTAAGTTTAATGGAATGTATGTCAAAGTAGACGCTGGGTTGCTGTAAATACGCGATAAAGTGTGTTTTTGAAATAAGATGTAACAATTTAATAAAGTTGATGAAAATTAACAGGTATAAAAAAAGCGCTATTCCTCATTAAGGAAAGCGCTTTTTAGTCATAACAGACTGTGTAAAATCACTGATTACTCATCAATCGAGCGAAGTAGTGCATTAATGCCTACTTTTTCGCGCGTTTGTTGATCTACTTTTTTTACGATGATGGCAGCGTATAGGCTGTGCGAACCATCTTTAGAAGGCAGTGAACCCGGTACAACAACGGCACCCGCTGGTACACGGCCGTAGTGAACCTCGCCGGTTTCACGGTCATAAATGCGCGTACTTTGGCTGATGTATACACCCATTGAAATAACGGCGCCTTCTTCAACAACAACGCCTTCAACAATTTCAGAGCGTGCGCCAATAAAGCAGTTGTCTTCGATAATGGTTGGGTTTGCTTGAAGTGGCTCAAGTACACCACCAATGCCTACGCCCCCTGATAAATGAACGTTTTTACCAATTTGTGCGCACGAGCCAACGGTTGCCCAAGTATCGACCATGGTGCCCTCGTCAACGTAAGCACCAATGTTGACGTAAGAAGGCATAAGCACCACGTTTTTACCAACAAAGCTGCCTTTGCGCGCCACAGCGTTAGGGACTACGCGCATGCCGCCTTGTTGGAATTGCTCTGGCGTATAGTCGCTAAATTTTAGTGGTACTTTATCGTAGAATTGATTAACACCATCGTTCATTGGTTGGTTATCACGAATACGGAATGACAGCAGTACTGCTTTTTTCAACCATTGATGAACAACCCACTCACCACTGATTTTTTCAGCAACACGAGCCGCGCCGCTATCAAGCAGTTCAAGCGCATCAATAATGGCCTGTTTTACTTCGCTTGATACTGTGCTTGGGCTGATACTATCGCGGTTTTCCCAGGCGTTTTCGATCATGGTTTTTAAATCTGACATAAGATCCTCTTATTCGGTTTCTGCGTTGAGTTTTTTACGCAATGCTTGATGAATTTTTGCTTGTTCTTCGTCTGTTAATGCTTGGTATTCATTATTCGATACCACGAAGAAATCTTCTGCGCGTTCGCCCACTGTGGTGATCCGTGCAGCATGAATATGCAGTAAATATGCTTGGAATACTTCGGCTATTTTGGTGAGTAAGCCCGGAATATCCACTGCTTGAATTTCAATTAGACTGCGGTCTTTTCGTGCATGCGGTCTAAGCACAATTTTTGGTTTAATATTAAAGTCTTTAAAGCGCTGCGAACGATTCTTTTTAAAGCGAATTTTCTTTTTAGGATCATTAATCGCGAGATCCAATGCACGCTTAATCGACTGTGCACGACCACTGGCGATAGGATCGCCATTCACTTCTAAAATAACAAAGCTAAACAGCACATAACCGTCTTTGGTCGTTAATACTTGCGCATGTTGGATCTGTGCTTTTTTAGAGCCTATAACACTCACAAGGCGTGCAAATAAGCCACCAGAATAGGGGCTGTAAGCAAATACCTGTGTGCCACCATGCATTGCTGTGTCAGACACCATGACACTGGGTTGGCTTAAGTCTGCACTGTTTAACAGATGCTCTGTGTGCCATGAAATCTGCTGCTCGCTAAAAGCGGTAAAATAATTAGCTTTAAAGCGACTCCAAATTAAATCAATCTGATCCTCGTTACAGCCAAGATTAAGCAAGCGCTGTTTTGCTTGGCGTTTTTTGTCTCGAATTTGATCTCGTTGGTCCATTGGATTTTCAAGCCCTAAGCGCAGTGCGCGCTGGGTGTGTAAATACAGCTCTCGCAGTAGGGTGTTTTTCCAATCATTCCACAAGTTATCATTTGTAGCACGGATATCAGCCAGTGTTAAACAATATAAATAATCGAGCTGGCGTTCATTTTTCACCTTGCTGGCAAAGTCTTTAATTACATCAGGGTCGTTAATGTCTTTGCGTTGCGCGGTGACCGACATAAGTAAGTGATTGCCAACCAACCACGCAATAAGTTTACCATCTGATGCAGGAAAACGGTGCAGTTTGGCAAACGCTAAGGCATCGACCGAGCCAAGCTCTGAGTGATCGCCACCTCGTCCTTTGGCAATATCGTGAAAAATACCGGCTAAATATAACAGTTCAGGTTTATCCATGCGGGTGACGATTTCACTGCACAGAGGAAACTCACTGACTCGAGACTTATCAAAATATTTGTAAATATTATTAATAAGCTTATGCGTGTGCTCATCCACAGTGTAGGCGTGGAATAAGTCAAATTGCATTTGTCCGAATATATTTCGCCACTGCGGTAAGTAAGCCGCAATAATGCCGTGTTTGTGCATGAGCGTGAATGCTCGGCCCATGCCATTAGGGTGTTTAATTAACCGTAAGAATGCTTCACGACACGCCGCGTAATCTTGTAAATCACCTAATAAACGGCGACGTACTTGGCGCATTGTACGAATCGTGCTTGGGTAAATATGCGTAATTTCAGGGTTGTCGGCAATGTGCTCAAACAACACAAAGAGTTGGTCGCGACGGAAAAATACAGAAGGGTTTTTAACCCGAATCTGATGACCAATACGCTCAAAGTTACGGTCAAGCTCTACAACGGGTAACTCGCCTGCACCTGGCAAAATGCTTTGCTCAAAGTAAGACAGCAACATTTGGTTAAGCTCTCGTACACGGCTCATAATGCGAAATAAACGTTTCATCATGCGCTCGACCGACGCTTTACCGTCGCTACCAAAACCTAAAATTTCGGCAGCATGAGGCTGGTGATCAAACAATAAGCGGTTTTCAGAACGTCCCGCAGCGATGTGCAAGGCAAAGCGAATATTCCACAGGTTTTCTAAACACTCTGAGAGTTCTTGGTATTCTTCATGAGTGAGGTAACCATGATTAATGAGTTCTTGTAATGTTTCAGCCCTAAAGTGCTTTTTTGCTACCCAAATAATGGTTTGTAAATCGCGCAAGCCACCTGGGTTTTCTTTAATGTTAGGCTCAAGATTATAGGCGGTTCCATGACATTTTTTATGGCGAAATTGTTGTTCTTGTACTTTTGCCAAAAAGAATTCATCAGAGCGCCAAATTGGCGTGTCGATTAAGTGCATTTTGAGTTTTTCAAACTCAATGTGATTGCCAAATATTAAACGGCTTTCGAGTAAGCTGGTGGCAAAAGTAACGTCTTCACGTTTTTGCTCCAGTGCTTGTTCAATAGTGCGAACACTGTGACCAATTTCGAGATTGAGGTCCCATAGCATCGTCACGAACTGGCCAATTTTTTCGCATACAGCGTCACTTGGTTGTTCACTAACCAGCAGCATAAAGTCAATATCGGAGTAGGGGTGTAGCTCGCCACGGCCATAACCACCGACAGCAATAAGTGCTAAATCACTTTCATGGGCAAGGTCAAAGTCGTGAAACAGTTTAATCAATAAGCGGTCAATAAACTCAGCGCGGGCATTGATTAAGTTGCTGACGGGTTGTTTAGAAAATTCGTTCTGTAGCCACTTATAAAAATAACCAGAACAGTCGCGATAATCGCTAAGTTGCTCAGCTTGGCTGAGCAACTTTTTTACTTTGTTGGGTAATGCCACAGGGGCTGGCTCCTAGTGTTCGATGATCCTGTCGATAGTATCATCTGATCGGAGCGTTAAAATTTCAACACCATTTTCAGTCACTAACAGTGTGTGTTCCCACTGAGCAGACAATGAACGGTCTTTTGTAACGACAGTCCAGTTATCTTTTAATAACTTACATTGGCGTTTTCCTGCGTTCACCATTGGCTCAATTGTTAAACACATTCCTGCTTTTAACACCTCGCCTGTACCTGGTTTGCCGTAGTGCATTACTTGAGGTTCTTCGTGGAACTCAGCGCCGATACCATGACCACAATATTCACGTACAATCGAATAATTAAAGCTTTCTGCGTACTTTTGAATCGCGGCACCAATGTCACCTAAGCGAACACCTGGTTTTACCATTTTTATGGCAAGGTAAAGGCTTTCTTGGGTTATATCAGCAAGGCGTTTGCCTTGAATATTGGGTGTGCCTACATGGAACATCTTTGAGGTATCACCATGAAAGCCATCTTTAATTACGGTTACATCGATATTAACGCTGTCACCTTCTTTGAGAGGTTTGTCGTTAGGAATACCGTGACAAATAACATGATTCACTGAGGTGCAGATTGATTTAGGGAAACCGTGATAGTTTAGCGGCGCTGGAATCGCGTCTTGCACATTAACGATGTAATCGTGGCAAATTGTATTCAATTCATCTGTAGTTACACCAGGCACCACATGCGGTTCTATCATTTCGAGTACCTCAGCGGCTAAGCGCCCGGCAACACGCATTTTTTCGATTTCTTCAGGGGTCTTGATCACAGCACTCATTGAGGCTCCAAAGTTGTTTTTCAGGTCATTTTTCAGTGCACAATTTTTGCACTGAATGTTGAGTTTTCAATTTTAATATGGTATAAAGCGCGCCGTCTTTTTACAAATAAATTCTTTACTGATTTTTTGTATTTAAGACAAACACAATTTTATTTTAACACACACACGTATCGTCACATACACTTGGGTGCACATAAGTTACAAATTAACTTAGGTGTTGGTGCTATGGGATATGTGGAGGCCTAACCCTAAACTATTAGAGGAATTTACAAATGGCAAACGTTTCAATGCGCGATATGCTTCAAGCTGGTGTTCACTTTGGTCACCAAGCACGTTACTGGAATCCTAAGATGAAGCCTTTCATCTTCGGCGCTCGTAACCGTGTACATATCATCAACCTAGAGCAAACTGTACCAATGTTCAACGAAGCACTTAAGTTCTTATCGAACGCAGCTTCTAACAAAGGTAAAGTACTTTTCGTTGGTACTAAGCGCGCAGCAAGCGAAGCAGTTAAAGAAGCAGCTCTTCAAAGCGATCAGTTCTACGTAAACCACCGTTGGTTAGGTGGTATGTTGACTAACTGGAAAACAGTTCGCCAATCAATCAAGCGTCTTAAAGACCTTGAAGCACAAAGCCAAGACGGTACTTTCGAGAAATTAACTAAGAAAGAAGCGTTAATGCTTACTCGTGAAATGGAAAAGCTTGAAAAGAGCCTTGGTGGTATCAAAGATATGGGCGGTCTTCCTGACGCACTTTTCGTTATCGATGCAGACCACGAGCACATCGCTATCCGTGAAGCTAACAACCTAGGTATTCCAGTTGTTGCTATCGTTGATACTAACTCTAA
Source organism: Pseudoalteromonas sp. MBR-15 (assembly GCF_053628915.1). Taxonomy (NCBI): domain Bacteria; kingdom Pseudomonadati; phylum Pseudomonadota; class Gammaproteobacteria; order Alteromonadales; family Pseudoalteromonadaceae; genus Pseudoalteromonas; species Pseudoalteromonas sp. MBR-15. The sequence goes on along the minus strand of NZ_JBRJHH010000004.1, from coordinate 110,646 downwards.
CCCAGACGGTGTTGATTACATCGTACCTGGTAACGACGATGCGATCCGTGCTATCAACCTTTACACAAGTGCTGTTGCAGCTGCGATCACTGAAGGTCGTGAGAACAACATCGTTGCTCAAGCTGAGAAAGACGACTTCGTAGAAGCTGAATAATTAGCTGTCATCAAGTCTTCATCTTACTTAAGGTGAAGACTTGTTATTCTTGTAAAGCGGCCTATACCGCTTCCCTAATAACAGAATTCAATTGAGGATATTCTAATGGCTGTAACTGCTGCCCTAGTTAAAGAATTACGCGAGCGTACTGGCGCTGGCATGATGGATTGTAAAAAAGCGTTAACTGAAACTAACGGTGACATTGAGTTAGCGATCGAAAACATGCGTAAGAGCGGTGCTGCAAAGGCTGCTAAAAAAGCGGGTAACATCGCTGCTGAAGGTACAATCCTTATCAAAGAAGGCAACGGTTTCGCTGCACTTCTTGAAGTTAACTGTCAAACTGACTTCGTTGCTAAAGACTCAAACTTCCTTGGTTTTGCTAACGAAGTTTTAGATGCTGCTGTTGAATCAAAAGCAGACATCGATGCACTTAAAGCACAGTTCGAAGAAACACGTGTTGCACTTGTTGCTAAAATCGGTGAAAACATCAACGTTCGTCGCGTTGAGTACATCGACGGTGAAAAACTATCTGCATACCGCCACGGCGACCGTATCGGTGTTGTTGTAGTAGGTGATGCTGACGAAGAAACACTTAAGCACGTTGCAATGCACGTTGCTGCGTCTAAGCCTGAGTTCGTAAACCCAGAAGACGTTCCAGCTGACGTTGTTGAAAAAGAAAAAGCAGTTCAAATCGACATCGCGATGAACGAAGGCAAGCCTGCTGAAATCGCTGAGAAAATGGTTGTTGGTCGTATGAAGAAATTCACTGGTGAGATCTCTCTTACTGGTCAAGCTTTCATCATGGAACCTAAGAAAACTGTTGGTGAAATTCTTAAAGAGAAAGGCGCAACTGTTACTAACTTCATCCGTTTAGAAGTGGGTGAAGGTATCGAGCGTAAAGAAGAAGATTTCGCTGCTGAAGTTGCTGCACAAATCGCTGCTGCAAAAGGCGAGTAATTTTCAACGTAAGTGACGCAACGATAATTAGATGAAATTAATCTGCTATTAGCTTTTGCGTCACTGACGAAAATTCTTTAAAATAACCGCGTTTTATGTGTAACCATAAGCGCGGTTATTTTTTATCTCATTATTAAGGCTGGCCCAAATACTATGACTATCAATCGTAAACCTATTTTTAGACGTGTTCTTCTTAAACTTAGCGGTGAAGCATTAATGGGAGACGAAGGCTTCGGCATCGACCCGAAAGTACTTGACCGTATGGCGCAAGAAATTAAAGAACTTGTAGAGCTCGACGTAGAAGTAGGTTTAGTTATCGGTGGCGGTAACTTCTTGCGTGGTGGTTCATTAGCCGAAGCGGGTATGAACCGCGTTGTAGGTGACCACATGGGTATGTTAGCGACTGTAATGAATGGTTTAGCGATGCGTGATGCGCTTCACCGTGCATTTGTAAATTGTCGTCTAATGTCTGCTATTCCACTTAATGGTGTGTGTGATGCATACAACTGGGCTGAAGCGATTAGCTTATTAAAATCTGGCCGTGTTGTTATTTTTGCTGCGGGCACAGGTAATCCATTCTTTACAACAGATTCTGCTGCGTGTTTACGTGGTATTGAAATTGAAGCTGACACCGTGATCAAAGCAACGAAAGTAGATGGTGTTTATTCTGATGACCCAGTTAAAAACCCAGAAGCTACACTATATCGCCACTTAAGCTACAATGAGATCATCGAAAAAGAGTTAAAGGTGATGGATTTGGCGGCATTCACACTTGCACGTGACCACAAAATGCCTTTAAGCGTTTTTAATATGAATAAATCAGGCGCGCTTAAGCGTGTTATTATGGGCGAAGATGAAGGAACGCTTATCTCTTCACAAGCCTCAGATGAAATTGTTAAATAGATTAGGATTGAACCGTGATTAACGATATCAAAAAAGATGCGTCAGAGCGCATGCAAAAAAGTGTTGCGGCACTAGGCAGTCAATTATCTAAAATTCGTACAGGTCGTGCTCACCCAGCATTACTAGACGGCATTCAAGTGTCTTACTACGGTGCAGACACGCCATTAAACCAAGTTGCAAATGTGACGATTGAAGATTCTCGTACCCTTGCAATTAGTGTGTTTGATAAGTCGCTTGCACAAGCGGTAGAAAAAGCAATTATGGCATCTGACCTAGGTTTAAACCCTATGTCAGCAGGTACTGTAATCCGTGTACCACTTCCTCCACTCACAGAAGAGCGTCGTAAAGACCTTATCAAAATTGTACGTGGTGAAGTTGAAGGTGGCCGTGTTGCCATTCGTAATATTCGTCGTGATGCCAATGGCGATATTAAGAGCTTATTGAAAGATAAAGATATTTCTGAAGATGAAGCACGCCAAGCTGAAGATGAAATTCAAAAGCTAACGGACAAATTCATCAAAGAGATGGATACACAGCTGGCTGCGAAAGAAGCAGAGTTGATGGAAATCTAAGCAACTAAATTTATTAGTTTTGAAACGCCGTCTGGGGTATACTAGACGGCGTTTTTTTATGGAATACTCGATATTTATGGTTCTTAACGCTGATAAAATTTCCCAGCAAAGTTTGCCTAAGCATGTCGCTATAATCATGGATGGCAACGGTCGTTGGGCGCAAGCGAAAAATCGCCCACGTGTATATGGGCATAAAAAGGGCGTTGATGCGGTTCGTCAATCAGTGCAATTTTGTACTCGCTTAGGTATACAGTCGTTAACACTATTCGCATTTAGTAGTGAAAATTGGCGACGTCCAGAAGACGAAGTAAATACACTCATGGAACTGTTTTTATTCGTACTGGGCAAAGAAGTTAAAAAACTTCATAAGAATAATGTAAAGCTCACTATTATTGGTGATTTATCGCGCTTTTCAGAAAGTTTGCGAAACAAAGTTGATGCAGCCCATGAATTAACTCGTAATAATACGGGTCTACAATTAAATGTTGCAGCTAACTATGGCGGTCGTTGGGATATAACCAACGCAGCAACCGCACTTGCAAAAAAAGTCGCTGCGGGCGAATTAGCAGCTGAAGAGATTACAGAAGACCTCATGAATGAACACATGAGTATGGCAGGTCAAGGTGAGCTTGATTTAATGATCCGCACTGGTGGTGATTTACGCATTAGTAATTTTCTTTTATGGCAAGCTGCCTATGCTGAGCTTTACTTTACCGATACGCTTTGGCCAGACTTCAATGAAGCTGCTTTTGCTGATGCTGTCGCATGTTACGTTGCCAGAGAGCGACGATTTGGTTGTACCGGCGAACAAATAAAACAATTACTCGCCGAGACCTAATTACTAGTTGAAGGTACACACATTGCTTAAACAACGAATTTTAACCTCGCTGGTGCTGGCACCGCTTGCACTTGTACTGGTTTTTTATACCCCACTAACATTATTTAGTTATATCGCCGCTGGTATTGTTTTACTTGGTGCGTGGGAATGGTCAGCTTTTATGGGCCTGTGCGATAAAATTAAACGTTTTTCATTTGTGGCAGCCACGGCGGTCATTCTTGCTCTTTTCAATTGGCATTGGCCTATTGAAACGTTGTGGCAAAATGGTCAGCTTGTTGGTGACGCGAACTATTTATTTACCCTTTCATTTGCATGGTGGATTGTTGCGACGTACTTAGTATGGCGCTACCCAGCCATGGCAAAAGCATGGAATGAAGGCATTCTCATGCGCGCGATTGCAGGATTCCTTACTTTAGTACCGTTGTGGCTTGCGCTCAATACCTTAAGAAGTGCAGGGTATACCGAGTCGACGCATTTTGGATCAGTGCTTATTTTAGTCGTGCTAGGTATTGTATGGAGCGCAGACATCGGCGCTTATTTCACCGGAAAAAACCTAGGTAAACGCAAGCTCATGCCGAAAGTCAGCCCAAATAAGACGATTGAAGGTCTATTGGGGGGCATTGTTGCCGCGGTTATTTTTGTTTTGGCGTTTTGTCACTTTACCAATGTAGACATGGCAGTATGGCCAATCTACGCCGTAATGACCGCGTTTATCGCCTTGTTTTCAGCAGTCGGTGATTTATTAGAAAGTATGTTTAAACGTGAAGTCGGCTTAAAAGACAGTGGCTCATGCCTACCCGGTCATGGCGGCATTTTGGACCGTATTGACAGTTTAACAGCTGCGGCGCCTATTTTTGTGCTTTGTTATGCATGGACGTTAAGTTTATGAGCAAAATAGAACAGCTTGTCGTACTTGGCGCAACTGGCTCAATCGGTTTAAGCACCTTAGACGTTGTTTCTAGAAATACAGATCGTTTTGCTGTTTTTGCATTAACCGCGGGGCAAAATGCAGAAAAAATGGCAGAGTTGTGTATTACGCATCAGCCTAAATTTGCAGTGATGGCGGATGAGAACGCTGCAAATAAATTAAAATCGTTGTTAGCTAATACCGCTTGTACAACTGATGTGCTCGCGGGTGTCACTGCTATGAGTGAGCTGTCGGCGCATGGTGATGTTGATACGGTTATGTCGGCCATTGTCGGCGCGGCAGGTCTATTACCCACGTTAAGTGCGGTTGAAGCAGGTAAAAAAGTACTGCTTGCCAATAAAGAATCGTTAGTTATGTCGGGTCAGTTGTTTATTGATAAAGTAAAACAACACGGTGCAACCTTGTTGCCGATTGACAGCGAACATAATGCTATTTTTCAATGTATGCCAGCAAAACTGCAAGCCTCTGCGGGGTTACTGTCCGACAACGGCGTGAGTAAAATATTACTGACAGGTTCTGGTGGGCCATTTTTGACGCGTGACTTAAAGAGTTTGTCATCGGTCACTGTGGCAGAAGCTGTTGCGCACCCAAATTGGTCTATGGGACAAAAAATCTCAGTCGACTCAGCAACCATGATGAATAAAGGGCTTGAGTTTATCGAGGCTAAATGGCTGTTTAATTGCCATGCTAGCGATATTGAAGTGGTGATCCACCCGCAAAGTATCATTCATTCTATGGTGCAATATCAAGATGGTTCGGTGCTTGCGCAAATGGGAAATCCTGATATGCGTACTCCGATAGCGCATGCACTGGCGTTTCCTGAACGTGTTGATGCAGGGGTTAAGCCGCTTGATTTTTCTCAGATTGCTGATTTTACATTTACCAAACCTGATTATGCACGTTACCCTAACCTTAAACTGGCCATTGATGCGTGTGAAATGGGACAGGGTGCAACAACAACAGTCAATGCTGCGAATGAGATTGCCGTCGCTGCATTTTTAAATGGGCAAATCGGTTTCACTGATATTTACCGTATAAACTCACAGACACTCAACGCGACTGAGGATGTGAACGTACACACGCTGGAAGAGATTTTAGCGTGTGATGAAGCTGCACGTATCAAAGCGAGTGAGTTTATAAAAAGGGGTCTGAACTAACATGTTTGATTTTTTCTGGAACCTTGGTTCGTTTATCTTGGCACTGGGTATTTTAGTGACTGTCCATGAGTATGGGCATTTTTGGGTAGCCCGTAAAGCGGGTGTAAAAGTGCTACGTTTCTCAATAGGTTTCGGTAAACCACTGATTAAGTGGTACGACAAACACAAAACAGAATATGTTATTGCTGCTATTCCCCTTGGTGGCTACGTTAAAATGCTGGATGAGCGTGTCGATGAAGTGCCTGCTGAAGAGCGTCATTTATCATTTAATGCTAAGTCAGTGAAAGCGCGAATTGCGATTGTAGCAGCAGGTCCTATGGCCAATTTTTTGTTCGCTATTTTTGCACTTGCTGTAATGTACATGGTCGGTGTGCAATCATTAAAGCCTGTGGTGGGTTCTGTAACCGAGGGCAGTCGTGCAGCAGCGGCTAAGATCGAACCTAATCAGCAAATTATCAAAATTGGTGAAGATGATATCAGCACTTGGCAAGATGCCACATTCTCATTAATGAGCCGCTTAGGTGAGCAAAGTGTGGTCGTCACATTACGTGATCAGAATTACCAAAAACATGTCCGCACTTTAAATCTAGATGGTTGGAAACTTGATCAGCAAGATGTCCCACCATTGACCTCAATCGGTATTGTGCCCTTTAGACCTGAAGCAACATTAACCGTTGCGCAAATCACTAAAGACTCAGCCGCTGAGCTGGCTGGTTTACAGGTTAATGACACAATTGTGGCTGTAAATGGCGAAAATATCAGCAGTTGGACCCAGTTAGTTTCAGTTATTCAGCAATCACCTAACAAATCCTTACAATTTAGTGTACAAAGGCAAGATAGTATAAGAAAGTTGACTGTGACACCTCAGAGCAGAACCAATGCAGATGGTGTAGCGCAGGGCTTTTTAGGTGTGGCTCCTGTAGTTGAAGCATGGCCAGAAAATTATATTGAAACTAGACATTATGGCCCTGTCGATAGTATTGTGCTGGGCATACAAGAAACATGGCGTTTAATCACCCTAAGTTTTGACATGATTGGTAATTTAATTACAGGTCAAGTCTCGGTTAAAAATTTAAGTGGCCCTGTAGGCATTGCAGTTGGAGCGGGAACTAGCGTAAGCTATGGCTTGGTTGCATTTTTAAGCTTTTTAGCTTTGATCAGTGTAAACCTTGGCGTATTTAACTTATTACCGTTGCCAGTGCTTGATGGTGGGCACTTAATGTATTACATAATTGAACTTTTTCGCAAAAAGCCGGTCTCTGAAAAGACGCAAGAATTTGGTTTTAAAGTGGGTGCCTTACTACTCATATTTTTAACATGTTTCGCTTTGTTCAATGATGTATCGCGTTTATAACAAATAAGTGAAAAATTCCAATTTGAACACGATTGTAAAACACCGCAAAAGTTTAATTTATAAGGTGTTGAGCGGTAATACAGTTGTAAAGGATAAAGATAACAAAATGGCTATAAAAAAACATTTGGCAGTTTCAAGTTTATTAGGTGCAAGCTTTGCAGCCCTAGGCCAAAACTCCTTTATTGTAGAAGATTTAAAAGTTGAAGGTTTACAACGTGTTGCTCTAGGTGCAGCGCTAACCCATATTCCGATCAACGTGGGCGATAATATTGATGAGTACACAATTTCAAGAACCATAAAGGCTCTCTATCGCTCTGGTCACTTTGACAATATTAAAGCGTTACGTGACGGTAATAACGTCATTTTTCGAGTAACTGAGCGCCCTACGATTAGCCTCATTGAGTTTGATGGTAACAAAGACATCAAAGATGAGCAGTTAAACGAGTCGCTAGACCAGCAAGATATTCGTACTGGTGAGCCGCTTGATAAAACGGTACTTGATAACATTGAAAAAGGCTTAGTTGAGTTTTTCCACAGTATTGGTAAATACAATGCAAAAGTGGAAGTTAGCATCACAAAGCTGCCACGTAACCGTGTAAAATTATTATTTAAGTTTGATGAAGGTGACGCCGCGTCAATTCGTCAAATAAACCTCGTGGGTAACGAGTTATTCTCTGACGAAGAATTGCTAAAACTTGCTGAGTCACAACAAGACTTGCCATGGTGGAAGTTTATGTCGAGTGACCGTTATCAAAAGCAAACTATCGAAGGCGATTTAGAGAAAATTCGTAGTTACTACTTAGACCGTGGTTACCTGCGTTTTAATATCGATTCAACACAAGTATCGGTTAGCCCTGAGCGCGATTCTGTTTATGTAACCGCTAATATTACCGAAGGTGTAAAATACACCGTAAAGGGTTTTGACTTCATCGGTGATTTATTAGGTCGAGAAGAGCTAATTAAGAGTGTTATACCGCTAAAAACTGGTGAGCTTTATAATGGTTCAGTGGTTACGTCATCTGAAGAATTTATCAAAAGCTACTTAGCACGTTTTGGCTATGCAAACGCAGAAGTGCGCACCATTCCTGAGATTGATGATGAAAAGAAAGAAGTGCAACTGACACTGTCTGTTAATCCAGGTAAGCGTGTGTATGTTCGCCGAATCATTGTTGGTGGTAACCAAAATACTGCGGATGAAGTTGTTCGTCGTGAGATGACACAGCTTGAAGGTGCATGGCTTTCAAATCAAAATCTTGAGCGTTCAAAATTACAAATTCAACGTCTTCCATACATGGAAAGTGTTGATTTTAATGTGGTGCCAGTTCCCGGTGTTGACGACCAAGTTGATGTAGACTTTACGGTTAAAGAACAATCTGCTGGTAGCTTTAATGCGGGCCTTGCGTATGGTTCATACTTGGGTCTGCAATTTAATATTGGTGTGAGTGAATCAAACTTCTTAGGCACCGGTAACCAAATTGGCTTTAACATTAATACCTCACGTGGTTCTGAGCGTATCAGCTTGTCGTATACCGACCCTTACTTTACGCCGGATGGTGTATCGCAAGGAAGTAGTATCTTCTATAGCAACTATGATGCGAGCAAATTTAGTCTTATCGACTATAAATCGAAGAGTTATGGTATTGGTACCAATATTGGTTTCCCAATTGATGCGGTGAACCGTATTAACTTTGGTTTCCGTTGGATTCAAGAAGAACTGTCTGATATTGCAGAATATGAGCAAACACGTGTAATGCGTGAAACCTTCTTAGACCCAGAAAATCCAGATGCAGGTTTCGACTTTACCAAGTTTGAGCTGAGTGCAGGGTGGTCGCGTGTTACTGTAAACCGTGGTTTATTCCCAACAGCGGGTTCGCGTCAGTCACTTAACTTAACTGGTACAACGCCGAATTCAGATTTAACCTACTTTAAGTTAAATTATGATTCACGTTTTTACTGGCCAATCAGTAATGACCATCGTTGGGTATTCTCAACGCGTGCAGCCCTTGCTTATGGTAATGGTTATGGCACGACAAATGGCTATGACCAAACGCTGCCTTTCCAAGAGTTCTTCCGTATCACAGAGATGGAACTGCGTGGCTTTGACCGTAATACAATTCTACCGCGCGCGGTGTCTCGTTCACCGCAAAGTATTCCGGGCACACCGCTGCCAGATGGTACAACGACAGGCAGTATTGGTGGCGCATCAGAATTTGATGTATTAATACCACAAGGCCGTATTGGTGGTAACGCCAAAGCAGTTGCAGGTATGGAGCTTATTGTTCCTACGCCTTTCTTAGATGAAGAAAACACCAGCTCTGTACGTACAAGCTTCTTCGTGGATGCTGCGAACGTATGGGATACAGAGTTTAACATTGACCGTTATCAAAACTTGTTACCTGATCAACGCGCTAAACTAGAGGATTATTCAGATCCTATGCGCTTTAGGGTGTCAACCGGTCTATCACTACAATGGATCTCTCCAATGGGTCCAATGCTGATCAGTTTTGCGTATCCATTGCAAAAAGAAGAAGATGACGATACGAAGACCATCAGCTTTAATATTAGTAATACATTCTAAAGGAGTTTTTTGTGAAAAAATCATTTAAATCAACAGCGTTTGCACTTCTTGCTACATTGTCTATGGGCCTATCTACTAATGCTTTTGCGCACAAGGTAGGGATTGTAGACATGCAAGAAATTTATAAACAAATCCCTCAAATGGCGAAAGTTGAACAAACACTTGAAGCTGAATTCTCAGAGCGTCGTCAGGAGCTTGAAAAGCTGCAAGGTGATATCCGTTTTGAAGCTGAAAAGTTCAAGCGTGAAGCAACGACAATGAGCGACAAGCAAAAAGAAGAATTACGTACTAAGATTCAAGGTATGCAACAACAACTTGCAGAAAAAGGCCGTCCTTTAGAGCAAGAAATCAAAATGCGTCAAAACCAAGAATTAGCGAAAGTACAAAAGCTAATCTTAGATGCAATTGAAGAAGTTGCTAAAGCTGGCAAGTTTGACGAAGTAAAAGTGAAAGAAACCACAATTTACGTTAACTCTAAAACAGTATCTGATTTATCAGATAAAGTAGTTGAAAAAGTAAGTAAGCAATAGAAACCATATATGCAAAACTACACGCTTTCGCAGATTGCGGATCTTTTGGGCGCCGAACTTCAGGGTGATGGCGCTACAGAGATTAAAAAAATATCAACACTTGCAAATGCCCGTACTGGGCATATTGCATTTTTAGCGAACAAGAAATATCGCTCGCAATTAGATGATACACAAGCCAGTGCGGTGATCTTATCACCTGCCGACGCTGAGTATTTTGCGGGTAACAAGATTATTGTTGCTAACCCGTACGTGTGCTACGCCAAGCTAGCTCAATTAATGGACACGACGCCACGCTCTGCTACGACAGGTGTTCATCCGAGTGCAGTCATTCACGATTCAGCCTCAATTGGTGATAATGTCGCGATTGCTGCTAACGTCGTGATTGAAGCCGGTGCCGTGATTGCAAATGATGTGCAAATTGGCCCAGGTTGTTTCATTGGCGAAAATGCAAAAATAGGTCAAGGCACTAAACTTTGGGCTAATGTCACTATTTACCACGACGTTGAAATTGGCAGTGACTGCTTATTTCAGGCGAATACCGTGGTCGGCAGTGACGGGTTTGGCTATGCAAATGAGCGTGGCGAGTGGGTGAAAATTCCGCAGCTGGGTCGCGTTATTATAGGTGATAAAGTAGAAGTTGGGGCATCGACCACCATTGACCGTGGTGCACTTGACGACACACTCATCCATAGTAATGTAATTATCGATAATCAATGTCAAATAGCGCATAATGTCGAGATCGGTTCAGGTACAGCCGTTGCTGGTTGCACTGTTTTTGCTGGCAGTACCGTGATTGGTAAGAATTGTCAGATTGGTGGCATGGTCGCAATTAATGGTCACATTAGCGTATGCGATGGTGCTATAATCACAGGCATGAGTATGGTGACAAAGGCAATCACTGAACCTGGGATCTACTCATCTGGTTTACCGCATCTAACCAATAAAGAATGGCGACGCAGTATCGCCCATATCCGTAATTTAGGTGATATGAAAGACCGCATTAAAGCACTTGAGTCACTGACAAAGTCACTCAATATTGAAGACAAATAAGGAAGCTATTTTGGCAAATGAATTAAATAGTCTTGATATCCAAGATATCTTGAGTTTACTTCCGCATCGTTATCCGATGTTGCTTGTTGACCGTGTACTAGATTACACGCCAGGCGAGTCGTTACATGCTATTAAAAATGTAACAGTGAATGAACCTATTTTTACGGGACATTTTCCTAATCAACCAATCTTCCCAGGTGTGTTGATTTTAGAAGCAATGGCTCAAGCGACTGGTTTACTCGGTTTTAAAACAGTTGAAAACCGTAGCGAAAATGAACTTTATTTATTTGCTGCGATTGATAATGCGCGATTCAAGCAACCCGTTTTACCTGGCGATACGATGCATTTGCATGTAGAGTTTGTAAAAGAGCGCCGCAATATATGGAAATTTGCAGCAGAAGCAAAAGTTGACGGCAAAGTAGTGTGTACTGCCGAAATCATGTGTGCGAGAAGAGAGTTTTAACAGTGATCCATCCTACGGCGATAATCGAACCAGGTGCGAAGCTTGGAAATAATGTTTCAGTTGGCCCATACAGCTACATTGGTAATGATGTAGAAATTGGTGATAACTGTATCATTGAGTCTCATGTGGTTGTTAAAGGCCCATCGACAATAGGTTCTGGTAACCATATTTTTCAATTTGCATCGGTTGGTGAAGCTTGCCAAGACAAAAAATATGCTAATGAGCCAACTACGTTAATTATCGGTGATAACAACGTAATTCGTGAATGTGCAACAATCCACCGTGGTACTATCCAAGACCAAGGCGTTACTAAAATTGGTAGCAATAACTTGTTTATGGCGTACACCCATGTTGCGCATGATGCCGTTATTGGCGATAACGTTATTTTTGCTAATAATGCATCTGTTGCAGGCCATGTACACATTGGTGATTGGGTTATTCTTGCTGGTAACTCGGGTATTCATCAATTTTGTAAAGTGGGTGCACATGCATTTGTTGGCATGTATTCAGGCGTTAACAAAGATGTTCCTCCGTTTGTTACAACGATTGGTACCCCAGCAGGACCCGTTGCTATCAATACAGAAGGCATGAAACGTCGTGGTTTTGAAAGTGATGAAATAATGGCAACACGCCGTGCGTATAAAACACTTTACCGTAAGAGCCTAGGTGTAGAAGAGGCAATCGCTGAACTCAGCGAAGATGCAGCAAAATACCCAGCCGTTCAGCTTATGATCGACTTTGTGAAAAGTTCTGAGCGCGGAATCATTCGCTAATCAATAGCGATAGACGAAAAGCCACCGACAGGTGGCTTTTTTGTATCTGTAGTTCAGGTTTTACTAAGCAATGATTTGCTAAATTTATTGATTAAAAAGGACAATCAATATGAACAAACTCTTTATTTTAGTGTTAGCGACCTTGCTAATGAGTGGCTGTAGTAGCGCACCTTCCGTACCAAAAGGCGCGATAGAAAAAGGTAAAGCGAGTTATTACGCTGACAAGTACCATGGTCGAACGACAGCAAGCGGGGAGGCTTTTAATCAACAAGCCCTGAGTGCTGCTCATAAAACACTTAGGTTTGGCCAACGGGTCAAAGTGACGAACCTTGCCAACAACAAAAGTGTGATTGTTACCATTAACGACCGCGGCCCATTTATTCGCGGTCGCATTATTGATTTATCTAAGCAGGCGTTTTCAGAAATAGCCTCCTTAAAGCACGGTGTGATTGACGTTACGGTTGAGCAGCTCGATTAAAAGCGCGTGATCAGCTCAACATAATCAGCTTCGTTTGCAAGCAACTCTGCATGAGTGGCCACTGCTCTTATTTTCCCTTGCTCTAACCAAATGACCTTATCAACCCGGCTAAGCATGGCTGGGTCATGGGTAATAGTGAGCATCGTTTTATCTGCCCAAACTGTCTCAAGTGTATTAAGCAAATGGTATTTAGTGTGGTTATCTAAACTTTCTGTCGGTTCGTCAAGAATGACTAAATTACCGTGCCTTAATATGGCTTGAGCAATTGCAATACGGCGTGATTGACCGTGCGACAGCTTTCTACCTGCTATGCCTAAACGGGTATTGAGCCCGGCCTTTAAATTGTTAAGCCAAGAGCTGAGTTGTGCTTGTTCGCAGGCTTGAATAAGCATTTCATCTGTTGCATCAGGCGCTGCATAGAGTAGGTTTTCACGCAGAGTGCCATCAAAAATATGATGCTGCTGCGCAACAATTGTCAGTTGTTTAAAGCGTGCTGAAGGTGTCATGCTCTCAAGTTCAAAACTGTGCTCGTCTGTGGTCAGCTTTAAAGAGCCTGATTGCAGTGGCCAAAGACCGGTGAGTAAATTAACAAGCGTGGTTTTACCACTGCCACTGGCACCAACCAGCGCAACCTTGCTTGCAGCACTGACAGACACGTTGATGTTATTAAGTGCCTTATGTGTGCTTCCAGCGTATTGATAACTGACATTACTTAACGTAAGACCGAGCGCTGATTGATTGTCTATTTCATTTTGCTGTGTATTGGCTTTGCTGTGATTGTCTTCAAGAACGAACAGGCGCTCTGCGGCGCTTAAGGTCAGAGGTAATTCTATAAACGCTGTAGGCAGGGTGAGTACAGTTTCAAAGCTTGCTAAAACAAATAACGCCAGCATAGCCAGTTCAACGTTTTTCATGGTGCCCAGAGAAACCAATGGAATAATCATAAACACACTTGCCAGCATAGTCAGTTGAATAACCAAGGTGCTTAAACCATTGCTGTTTGCAACCGCTTTATGGCGGCTATAGAGCTGAGCATTGTATTGTTGGCTTAAAGAATCACAATGCGTGAGTTGAGCGTTTTGTGCTTGATATACAGCAAGCTCTCTTGCCCCTTTTAATGTATCGGCAAGTTCAGCTCTTAATTCTGCACTAAGTTGTGTTTCGACATGCGCTTCTTTATGAAGTTTACGGCTTAGTAAAGCGGGGAGTAGCACCCCTATAACCATTAATGAAATAAAGCATAGCAATGCAACGTCGGCGTTATACGCTGCCATAAACGCCATCACAATTGGGATAGTAAAAAGCGCAACGATGATTGGTAGCAGCACATTTAAGTAAAACTTATCGAGCGCGTCGACATCGTTTTGTAATCGATTGACTAAATCGGCACTGCGGCTCATTGCTAAATCGACATTATTGAGCCGACTCAGTGTTGCGAACATTTTTACGCGAATCTCGCTCAATAATAAAAATGTCGCGTTATGTGTAATCATACGCTCGCCATAACGCGATGCGGTTCGCACAATCGCTAAAAAGCGGATTACGCCTGCTGGAGTAAAATAGTTCATCTGCACACCGGCAATGCCAGCGGCAGCCATCGCGGCCAAAAACCAGCCTGAAATAGCCAGTAAACCCACATTAGCCAGCACGGTTAAGCTTGCTAAAAAAGCCCCGAGTAACAGCATGCCAGCATGCGGTTTGCATAGTTTAAGTAAGCGTACAAAATTATGCATGGGCTTCACCTCGACTTACCAGTTTTGCAAATAGCCCCGCGTCGTTGACCAGTTGTTTATATCGGCCCGACTCTACAATGCTGCCTTGCTGCATTACGTAAAGGGTATCAGCGTGCTTTACCGTATTAAGTCTGTGAGCAATGACCAAGACTAAATGATTTTTCGCATATTCACAGATTGCTTGGTTGATAAGCTGCTCTGTTTGGCTGTCTAAATGTGCTGTAGGTTCATCGAGTAGTAGAACTGGGGCATCTTTTAAAAATGCACGGGCAAGCGCTATGCGCTGTTTTTGCCCACCGGAGAGGCCTTCACCTTGCTCACCCAGTAAGGTATCAAAGCCATGTGGTAAAGCGTTAATAAATTCAAGTGCGCCCGCTTTACTGGCGGCTTCAATGAGCTCGTCTTGGCATGCATCAGGTTTAGCTAGACGCAGATTGTCGGCAACACTTCGGTAAAATAAAGTGGCGTGTTGAGGGATCCATGCAAGCTGTGCATGCCAATCACTTAAAGCTGTGTCACTTAAGGGTTGTCCGTTGATGTTAATGGCGTGGTTAGCGTGATGATGAAAACCTAATAGGCAGTCAAATAAAGTACTTTTCCCTGAGCCACTTTCGCCAACAAATGCAATTAAACCCGTGTTAGGTAGTGTTAAATTGATATCTGTCACCCCTTCGTTTGTTTCGGGGTAGTGATAGTTAAGTGCGGTTAGTTTTATGTCTTCAAGTGGTAATGGGAGAGGGGAAGTACCCGTGTGTTCATCTGCTTCACTGTGATTAATAATCTCGACCATATCAGCAGCAGCGCTGATACCTTCAAGTTTTGCATGGTAGTGGGTGCCCATTTGCCTAAGCGGTAAATAAAACTCAGGAGCCAGTAATAACACCACAAAACCAGTGGCAAAGTCGAGGGTGCCAAAAAACAGCCTAAAGCCAATGATAACGGCAACAAGGGCAACACTAATGGTGGCTAAAAATTCAAGGGCGAAAGATGATAAAAAGGCGACTTTCAACACCCCCATGGTCGCACCACGGTAATCATCAGAAATCTGACTAATGCTATTTAGCTCACGCTTGGTTGCATTAAAGAGCTTGAGTTGAGTCAGTCCTTGTAATCGGTCAAAAAAGTAATTTCCTAGTACCGCTAGCTGTTGCCAACGCTCTTGATTTAACTGTTCAGCCTTATGGCCCACTAAAATCATAAAAAATGGGATAAGCGGGGCTGTTAATAGGAAAATCAGGCCTGCTTTGTAATCGGTTGGAAAAATCACCACTAATATCGCAAATGGAATAAGTGCGCTGTAAGCCACACTTGGAATATAGTTGGCGTAATATTGATGCAGTGCTTCAACACCATTGTGTAAGGTATTAAGTGTAGCGCCGTGACCTTTTTGTTCACTGTAGGCTGGCCCAAGTTTGGTGAGCTTTTCTAGCAATGTATTTCGCATCACGTTTTTTATTTTTAACGCGGCAAGGTTACTCACGCGTTCACTTAGCGCAACCAACAAAGCACGAACTAAAATTAGCCCAGCAAGAGGCCATAATAAAGGACTTACGGCTTGCAAGTTTGCTTGCTCGAACATAACTTGATGCGCGGCATTTGCAAGTAAGTAACAAGAGGCAATCATTAACAGGGCATTGAAAGTGCCCAGACTAATGCTTAATTTAAGAAGCCCAGAAGCGGACTGACTATACTGCTTTAAAAAAGCGCGCAGCGTTTGCTGCTGCGCGCGATTTGGTCGGGGTTTAGTTGTCATCGTTGTTTTTGAGTCTCGCGTACAGCTCTAGCTCATCATCAGCGATAGAATCTTTATGTTGATGAAATTCGTACCACATCACGTTAATTACCCCAAGTGTACAGGCTAATAGAACACCTAATATCCAGGCAAAATACCACATAATTAAATCTCCTTAATAGCTACCGTGAGTGTTGTTTTCGATTTCACCGATAGTGACTTTTCGCCACATCTTCACATAACACCATGTTGTGTAAGTTAAAATTAAAGGAACAAAAATAACCGCAGCAATAAACATCACGTTGAGTGTCATATGGCTCGAAACCGCATCCCACATAGTAAGACTAATATTTGGGTTGTTGCTTGAAGGCATAACAAACGGGAACATTGACATACCCGCAGTTAATATCACGCCAGCAAGCATTAAGCTTGAAGAGAACAGTGCCATCGCTGGTTTTTGTAATTTCGATAACACAATAGCCAGTGCCGCCATTGCAAATGCAAGAGCAGGGAACAGCATCGTTAGTGGCATTTTTGTATAGTTATCAAGCCATGCACCTGGTGCCTGCGTTACTGTTTTAGCCAGTGGGTTCGCATAGCCTTGAGTGTCGCCCATGCTGACGATTGTATAACCGTCAATTTGCGATACCCAAACACCGGCTAAAGCAAACAATACAATAAACGCCATAAGTGCATATCGGCCATATTGTGCTGAGCGTTTGGCTACATCTGCATCGGTACGAAGTTGCAGCCACATACCCGCATGACCAACCAACATAAGCACACTTATTAAGCCAGCAACAATGGCAAATGGATTAAGTAAAGCAAAGAATGAGCCTTGATAGCTTACACGCAATAAATCGTCAATATGATAAGGCACACCTTGTAGCAAGTTACCAAAAGCAACCCCAAATACGAGTGCAGGAATAAAACTGCCTGCAAACAAGCCCCAATCCCAGTTATTTCGCCAACGAGCTGACTCAATTTTTGAGCGATAATCAAACCCAAGTGGTCTGAAAAACAGCGCAAATAAGACCAGCATCATTGCAAAATAAAAGCCTGAGAATGCAGCAGCATACACCATAGGCCATGCAGCGAATAATGCACCCCCAGCGGTAATAAACCACACTTGGTTACCATCCCAGTGAGCCCCGATGGTATTTATAACGGTTCGGCGCTCGACATCTGTTTTGCCAACAAGGCGGAGCAAAATAGCCACTCCCATATCCATGCCATCGGTAACAGCAAAGCCAATCAAGAGCACACCGATTAATACCCACCAGATTAATTTTAGTGTTTCGTAATCAAAGATCATGACTGTACTCCTTGGCCTGCTAGCGAGTCTTCTTTAATGAGTTCGTGATGATATTTACCTGTGTGCAAAGAGCTAGGCCCTTGTTTAACAAAGCGCAGCATCAACCAACCTTCAACGCTTGCTAGACCGGTGTAAAATACAATAAAGCCCGTAATGCTGATCAGCAAATCATTTACAGTTAACGAGGAGGTTGCTAAAAATGTGGGTAATATTTCTGAAATAGCCCATGGTTGACGTCCATATTCAGCAACAATCCAACCGAACTCAATAGCAATCCAAGGTAATGGAATACTCCACACGGCGGCCCAGAGTAACCAGCGCTTATGCTCTATAACGCGTTTAGCGTTATAGTAAAAGGCCAGTACAAAGACCCCTAACATAATCACACCGCAGCCAACCATTATCCTAAATGACCAAAACATGGGTCCCACTTTCGGAAATGAGTCTTTCACCGCTTTCTGAATTTGCGCTTCTGTGGCATCAACCACATTAGGGGTGTAGCGTTTAAGCAACAGACCATAACCGAGGTCAGCTTTCAGTGTATCGAACTTGGCAATGTTCTCGGCGGAGTCATCACCACCACGCAATTTTTCGAGATACTCGTATGCTTGCATACCGTTACGAATACGTGTTTCGTGTTGTTTTTCTAAATCTTTGATACCCGTGACTTGTTCATCAATCGAACGTGTCGCAATAATGCCCAACGCATAAGGTATTTTAACCGCAGCATGGGTGACTTGTTGTTCAGAGTTAGGAATACCTACCAGTGTAAATGCTGCGGGCGCTTCTTCTGTGTGCCATTCAGCCTCGATTGCAGCCAGTTTAACTTTTTGCACTTCGCCTACTTCGTAGCCAGATTCATCTCCTAGTAAAATAACGCATAAAATAGAGGCAAGGCCAAAACCTGATGCAACAGAGAATGAACGTTTCGCAAAGGCCAAATCACGACCTTTGAGTATGTACCAACTACTGATGCCGAGTACGAACATTGAAGCCGCGACATAACCGGCAGACACCGTATGAATAAATTTAACCTGTGCGACGGGGTTGAATACTAGCTCCGCAAAGCTGGTCATTTCCATGCGCATGGTTTGATAGTTAAACTCTGCGCCCACAGGGTTCTGCATCCAACCATTGGCAATCAAAATCCATAATGCCGAAAGGTTGGTGCCTAAAGCCATTAAAAAGGTCGCTGCAAGGTGTTGACGTTTTGTGAGTCGCTCCCAACCAAGGAAAAACATGCCGACAAAGGTCGATTCTAAAAAGAACGCCATCAACCCTTCAATAGCCAGAGGAGCGCCAAAAATATCACCCACATAGTGAGAGTAATAAGACCAGTTAGTACCAAACTCAAACTCCATAGTGAGACCAGTGGCCACACCAATCGCAAAGTTTATACCAAACAACTTACCCCAAAACTTAGTCATATCACGGTAAATTTCACGACCTGTCATCACATAAACGGATTCCATGATCACCAAAATCCACGTCATACCTATAGTGAGTGGTACAAATAGAAAGTGAAAGAGGGCAGTAATTGCAAATTGCAATCGCGATAGATCCACAAATGTTTCATCTATCATTGTTTAGCTCCTTATTAAAGGGTGCGGTAGACACGACAAAAAACAGCTTTCAAAGTTTCAGTAATTACTGAAACTTCGTGAATATTAACCTTGTATCTATTTTAGTCAATAGAAAATAGGAAATTAATATGATAGCGATTGTTCGTTAATTCTACAGATTAGAGATAAAAACTAAATATTTCAAATGATTAATCTATAATTTAAGAACGTGATTAATTACTAATTCAACCCCTTTGACTTACTCAAAAGTGAGTAGTCCCCTGTGCTGGCATTGTTTTTATCTATTTTATAAACGGCTTTTAGAGCAACTTTTAATCGCAATTTTAATTTCTAGTATTTATTAACTCTGTGACATTTATCCGATTGCTAAAACACGGTAAACTCATTTTTATTAGTGCAGAAAGTTGCGAATTATCAACGAATGAAAGAACAAACAAAGCCGTTACGTATTGCCTTGGTGGCAGGTGAGTTATCAGGTGATATTTTAGGTGAAGGGCTCATTAAAGCACTTAAAGTACGTTTCCCAGATGCTATTTTTGAAGGAATTGCAGGGCCGCGTATGCAAGCTGCGGGTTGTACAACGTTATTCGATATGGATGAGTTGTCGGTAATGGGGCTGGTTGAAGTGTTGGGGCGCTTACCGCGCTTATTAAAAATTCGCAAACAGCTCGTGCAACATTTTATAGATAATCCGCCTGATGTCTTTATTGGTATTGATGCGCCAGACTTTAACTTACGTGTTGAAAAGCCGCTAAAAGAAGCGGGTATCAAAACAATTCAATATGTGAGCCCCTCTGTTTGGGCGTGGCGTGAAAAGCGTATTCATAAAATCAGCGCAGCAACTAATTTAGTGTTGGCTTTATTACCATTCGAAAAAGCATTTTATGACAAGCACAACGTGCCTTGCACATTTGTTGGTCATACGCTGGCTGATGATATTGCGCTGGAGCATGATCAGAGCAAAGCGCGTAATGCACTCGGTTTATCAGATTCAGACAAAGTATTGGCGCTTTTACCGGGCAGCCGAGGCTCAGAAGTGGGTCTTTTGAGTGACACTTACATTCAAACAGCCGCTAAACTACAGGCAGAAAACCCAGCACTGAAAATAGTGGTACCACTCGTTAACGAAAAGCGAAAAACTCAGTTTTGTGACATTCTAGAAAAAACAGCCCCTCATTTAAAATTACAGTTACTCGATGGCCAGTCAAATCTTGCTATGCAAGCTGCTGATGCGATTTTACTTGCCTCAGGGACCGCGACATTAGAAGGCATGCTCTATAAAAAGCCAATGGTAGTAGGGTATAAAATAAAGCCAATGAGCTATTGGATATTTAAAACGCTGTTTACCTTTAACATCAAGTACTTTTCGCTACCGAATTTACTGGCCGATGAAGAGCTTGTCCCCGAGTACCTACAAACAGAATGTAATGTTGATAATTTAACAAATGCACTCACACCTATGTTAAATTCAGATAATAGTGAACTAAAAGCACGCTTTTTAGCGATTCATAAAGAAATTAGGTTAAATGCCAACGAACAAGCTGCAACAGCAGTCGCGGAGTTACTAAATGCAGATTGATCGACCACATGTAAATTATATTGCCGGTGTTGATGAAGTAGGACGTGGCCCGCTCGTTGGTGACGTAGTAACCGCCGCGGTGATCCTCGACCCTACAAAACCGATTGTGGGACTAGCCGACTCAAAAAAATTGTCGGATAAAAAACGCCAACTTTTAGCCGCAGAAATCAAAGAAAAAGCCCTGTGTTATGCCATTGGTCGTTGTAGCCCAAGCGAGATTGACGAGCTTAATATTTTACATGCCACTATGCTGGCAATGAGCCGTGCGGTTGAAGGACTCAGTGTAAAACCTGAGTTTGTATTTATTGACGGTAATCGCGTTCCTAGCCAATTAACCATACCTGCGCAAGCGGTAGTTAAAGGCGACAGCTTAGTGGAAGAGATTTCGGCTGCATCAATTCTTGCGAAAGTGGCCCGAGACGACGAAATGATTGAACTCGATAAACGCTATCCAGAATACGGCTTCGCAGGACATAAAGGTTACCCAACCAAAGCGCATTTTGCTGCACTAGAACAGTATGGTGCTATTAATGAGCATCGCAAAAGCTTTAAACCTGTGCAGCGCATTTTGGCGTTAAAAGGAGAGCAACGCTAATGCCTGCGCCGCAATTTGTTCATTTACGTGTTCATTCTGATTTCTCAATGGTGGATGGCCTCGCAAAAACAAAACCAATCGTTGCCAAAGCAGAAGAGCTACAAATGCCAGCGCTGGCCATAACAGACCAGATGAACTTATGTGGTTTGGTGCGTTTTTATGGGGCTGCACATGGCGCTGGAATTAAGCCAATTGTGGGAGCTGATTTTTGGTTACGAAGCCCCGAATTCGAAGATGAACCATGCCGAATAACTATTTTAGCCAAAGATAACGAAGGCTATAAAAACCTCACGTTATTAATCTCTAAAGCGTATCAACGCGGGCATGTTTTTCATCGTCCCGTGATTGACCGTGAATGGCTGGTGGGGCTCAAAAATGGCCTCATAATTTTATCAGGCGCAAAAGATGGCGATTTAGGCAAAGCATTACTTAAAGGCAATGCTGGCCTGATTGAGTCGGTGGTGAGTTTTTATAAGCAACACTTTAGTGACCATTATTATATTGAGCTTATTCGGACTGAGCGCCCATTTGAAGAAGATTACCTTCATTTAGCGGTAGAATTAGCAAGCCAAGAACAACTGCCCGTGGTGGCCACTAACGAGGTGGTGTTTTTAAAACCTGAAAACTTCGAAGCCCACGAAATTCGTGTTGCAATTCATGATGGTTACACCCTTGAAGATAAGCGCCGACCAAAACGTTTTTCTGATCAGCAATACCTAAAAACAGCTGAGCAAATGGCTGAGCTCTTTAGTGATATTCCTGAAGCGCTCGAAAACACCGTTGAAATTGCAAAACGCTGTAACGTAACCGTACAGTTGGGCACCTATTTCTTACCCGATTACCCAACGGGCTCGCTCAAAATCGATGAATTCTTAGTTAAAGTATCGAAAGATGGTCTTGAAGAGCGACTGCAGTTTTTATTCCCCGATGAAGAAGAGCGAAAAGAAAAGCGCGTAGAATACGATGAGCGCTTACAAATAGAGCTCGATGTAATTAACCAAATGGGGTTCCCAGGTTACTTCTTAATCGTAATGGAGTTCATCCAGTGGAGTAAGGATAACAATATTCCAGTGGGACCGGGACGTGGCTCGGGTGCAGGCTCGTTGGTTGCATATGCACTTAAAATTACCGACTTAGATCCGCTTGAATTTGACTTACTATTCGAACGTTTCTTGAACCCTGAACGTGTATCCATGCCCGACTTTGACGTTGACTTCTGCATGGACAGACGTGATGAAGTGATTGATCACGTATCGGCATTGTATGGCCGCGACGCGGTATCGCAAATTATCACCTTTGGGACTATGGCTGCAAAAGCGGTTATTCGTGATGTGGGGCGTGTACTTGGCCACCCTTATGGGTTTGTCGATCGCATATCAAAACTAGTCCCTGGCGACCCCGGTATGACGCTTGCGAAAGCGTTTGATGTAGAGCCGCGTTTACAAGAAGCCTATGACGGTGACGAAGAAGTAAAAGAGCTTATCGACATGTGTCGCATTCTTGAAGGGTGTACACGTAATGCCGGTAAACACGCAGGGGGGGTGGTAATTTCACCCACCACGATCACCGATTTTGCTGCACTTTATTGCGACGATGAAGGCAAGTTCCCGGTAACTCAATTTGACAAAAATGACGTTGAAACCGCAGGTTTGGTTAAGTTCGACTTCTTAGGTTTAAGAACATTAACCATCTTGCAATGGGCGCTCGACATGACCAACGAGCGTTTAGCGCGCGAAGGTAAAGACCCCGTTGATATCAATGCTATCCCGCTTGATGATAAACCCAGCATTGACTTATTGCTCCGCGCTGAGACGACCGCGGTTTTCCAGCTAGAATCGCGCGGCATGAAAGACCTTATTCGTCGTCTAAAACCAGACTGCTTTGAGGATATGATTGCACTCGTGGCATTATTCCGACCGGGTCCACTGCAATCAGGCATGGTAGATAACTTTATCGACCGTAAGCATGGGCGTGAAGAAATATCGTACCCCGATGTACAGTGGCAACATGAAAGCTTACAGCCAATATTAGAGCCGACCTACGGCATCATCCTGTATCAAGAGCAGGTAATGCAGATTGCGCAGGTACTGGCAGGCTATACCCTTGGTGGCGCAGACATGCTTCGCCGTGCAATGGGTAAGAAAAAACCTGAAGAAATGGCCAAGCAGCGTTCAACCTTCGAAGAAGGTGCAGAAAAGAACGGTATTGACGGCGAACTAGCGATAAAAATCTTCGACTTGGTCGAAAAGTTCGCAGGTTACGGCTTTAACAAATCTCACTCCGCTGCTTATGCATTGGTGTCGTATCAAACTCTGTGGATGAAAACGCATTATCCGGCCGAGTTTATGGCGGCCGTAATGTCGGCTGATATGGATAACACCGATAAAATTGTTACCTTGGTCGACGAATGTGAAAACATGAAGTTAACCTTGCTACCGCCTGATGTAAATGCGGGTGAGTACAAGTTTACGGTTAACTTAAAAGGCCAAATCGTTTACGGTATTGGTGCGATTAAAGGGGTGGGTGAAGCCCCAGTAGAAGCCATTTTAGAAGCGCGTAAAGAAGGCGGCCCGTTTAAAGACTTATTTGATTTTTGTGCTCGCGTTGATTTAAAACGTTTAAATAAACGCGTAGTAGAAAAACTTATTTATGCGGGGGCGCTGGATCAGTTAGGCCCTGATAAAACCCAGCCTGGTCGTGCAACATTGTTAGCTAGTTTAAAAGATGCCATGCGAGCGGCAGACCAGCACCATAAAGCAGAGTCGCTTGGTCAGGCTGATTTATTTGGTTTATTAGCCACAGAGCCAGACGAAGTTGAACAAGCCTTTATTAAAGCCCCAGACCTTACGGATAACGAATGGTTAGACGGTGAAAAAGAAACGTTAGGGCTGTATTTAACGGGCCACCCGATTAATCAGTACCGAAAAGAGCTTAAATATTATACTTCGGGGCGTTTGGTTGATTTGCAGCCAACGAATCGCGACGTGCAGTCAACCGCTGCAGGCTTAGTCATTGCGGCGCGCACGCTCATAAATAAAAAGGGAAATCGTTGGGGTCTTGTAACTTTAGATGACAAGAGTGCCCGTATTGATGTACGCTTATTCCCAGAACAGTTTGAAATGTACCAAGATATGCTGCAAGTTAACAATATCTTGGTAATATCTGGACAGGTCAGCTTTGATAACTTCTCCGGTGGCATTACAATGACCGCCAGAGACATATGCACCATTGCTCAAGCGCGAGAAAAGCGTATAAAAGCGATTAAAATGACGCTGAATATGGTGCAGATCGAGGCGAACTTCTTCGATAATTTACAAAAAGTGCTTGAACCTTATAAGTTTGGCACGTGTCCTATTAAAGTATTCTATCAACGTCCTGATGCGTTGGCTGAGATTACGTTAGGAACCGAATGGTGTGTTACGCCTAGTGATGACTTAATTCACAAGTTATCACTGATGGCGGCGCAAGATGTAGAACTAGAATTTAATTAATTAGGTAGTTTAGAGCATGAGCCTCAATTATCTTGATTTTGAGCTTCCAATCGCAGAATTAGAAGCAAAAATTGAAGAGTTACAAAATGTAAGCCGCGCTGGCGAATTAGACCTTGGATTAGAAGAGGAAGTCAGTCGATTAAAAGAAAAAAGCGCTGAAATGAAAGAGAAAATTTTCTCTGAGTTAGGTGCTTGGCAGGTTTCACAGTTAGCCCGTCATCCGTTGCGTCCTTATACTCGTGATTACATCGAGCGCATTTTCACGGAATTTGACGAACTAGCAGGTGACCGTACTTTTGCTAACGATCCCGCTATTTTAGGCGGTGTTGCGCGTTTTGAAGGCCAACCAGTCATGGTTATTGGTCAGCAAAAAGGGCGTGATACAGCTGAAAAAATCAAACGTAACTTTGGTATGCCAAAACCAGAAGGCTACCGTAAAGCATTACGTTTAATGGAAATGGCTGAGCGTTTCAAAATGCCTATCATGACATTTATCGACACGCCGGGAGCATACCCAGGTGTTGGTGCAGAAGAACGTGGTCAATCAGAAGCGATTGCACGTAATCTTAAAGTGATGGCTGCATTAAAAGTACCGACGATCTGTACTGTTATTGGTGAAGGTGGTTCGGGTGGTGCATTGGCAATAGGCGTGGGTGACCGCGTAAACATGTTGCAGTACAGCACTTACTCAGTAATTTCACCAGAGGGTTGTGCATCAATCCTTTGGAAGAGTGCAGATAAAGCGCCTATCGCTGCAGAAGCAATGGGTGTAACAGCTGCACGTGTTAAAGAACTAGATTTAATCAACAACGTGATTGAAGAGCCACTGGGTGGCGCACATCGTAACTACGATGCAATGGCGCGTAACCTTAAAAATCAACTAAAGCGCGATTTAGCTGATTTACAAGGCTTGTCACTTGATGAAATGCTTGATCAGCGTTACAAACGTTTAATGTCGTTTGGTTATTGCTAATTAGCACAATGATGAAAAAGCCGCTTTTGCGGCTTTTTTTGTTTTATAATACAACGCAATTTATTTTAAGCGTGCCAGTCGATGTTAACTTTGCCACTTTATACCGATTTTCGTAAAGAACTTGAGCCTTTAATTACAAAGGGGCACAAGGCGTATACTGTTGCCTTGTCTGGTGGTGTCGACTCTGTGGTGCTTTTGCATTTAATGGCTGAATTACACCGTGAAAATACGGCACTGAGTGTAGATGCTGTGTATGTAAATCATGGCTTGAGTGAATATGCAGGGCAGTGGCAATCATTTTGTGAAACGTTATGCCGCTCTCTTGCAGTGCCATTTAAAGCAATAAAAGTGAACATTGAAACACAAGCACGAACCAGCCTCGAGGCGCAAGCCCGAGACGCACGTTATGATGCGCTCGATACGCATAGTCCAAAAGGCAGCGTGTTGTTACTAGGTCAGCATTTAAATGATCAGCTTGAAACGTTCTTTTTGCGCCTAAAGCGTGGCTCAGGCTTGCAAGGGTTAAGTGCAATGCAGCAGCAAAGAGTGTTGTCATCTGGGCGTGTATGCTTTAGACCCTTGCTTAATGTGACACGCCAGCAAATAGAGCTATTTGCTGAACAGCGTGGAATTCAACATATTACAGATGACTCAAACAGCGACGAGCGCTTTGACCGTAATTTTTTACGTCATCAGGTGATCCCCGTTTTAAACGACCGCTTTCAGGGCTTTGAGAAAAGTGCTGCGCGCAGTATTCGCTTATTACAGCAGCAACAATCACTGTTAGATGAATACACAGAAACAGACCTTGCGCACTGTCAAAATAAACACGGCGGTTTAAGCTGTTGTGCGGTTAAAGGTTTTTCTGATACGCGTAAAGCAAACCTTGTGCGCGCGTGGCTCAAGCAATTTACACATCAAATGCCCTCTGAAAATCAGCTTAAGCAAATTATTGAACAGGGCTTAAACGCACAGGCCGACGCCCAATTAAAAATCTGTTTAGCGAGCGGACAAGTTCGTCGCCATCAACATTACTGGTATTTCGTTACAGAACAGCCAATACCCAAATCATGTGATATAAATCTTGAAACCGTAACCTTATCGGATGGCCGAACTTTAAGACTTAAAACCGGTAAAGGAATTCGATTGCCAACGGCTGATGAGCAGGTGAAAGTGGTGTTTAATTGCCCCCAAGCGCGCATAAAGCCACTTAAAAAGCCGGGGTCAAATACGCTCAAACATTGGTTTAAAGATGCGAAGGTCGCTCCTTGGGTTCGTGCACAAGTGCCGCTTATTTTTTATAATGATCAGCTTGTTCAAGTGGTTGGCTATTTTATCAGTGCTACGCACAGTTCAGATGAAGGCATTTTTTGGGAGAGTGAAAATGAGTGAACAGGCTCATGTTGGTTTATCGCTAGTTAATAAAGCACCGCTGGGTTTTATTGTGTCGATTATAGTTGCGGTTATTGCCGGTTTTTCGTTTGCTGAGCTTGAAATGAGTACCTTGTTTTATGCGCTAGCGGGGGGCGTTGCGTGCTCGTTATTGCTGTTAGGGTATTGGTCAGGCAAAGGCGGCGTGTTTTTTATTTTAGGGGTGTTAACACCCCTCGCTCTCGTGGTTGTGTCGCCATTAACGACCATGGCAGCTTTACTTTATTTACTGAGCGGTTTTTTTGCAGGTTTTTGGTTGGTATTACTCGGTTATAAATTGGCTACAAAAAAGCCGAGCGGGGGAAGCTAGGCTTTTCGTAACGATATTTGCGTATTGTTTTGCGCTTTAAAAATGTGACTTTTAGTACGCTTTTGCGCAGTTTCTACCCGCGGCTTTAGCACGGTATAGGCCTTTATCTGCGCGTGCAAACACTTCATTTTCGCAGTCTTGGTTATTCGCAAGCGTAAACCCTATGCTCGATGTTACAGCGTATTGGGCCATTAAGCTTGATTGCGAGACTAAACGCATAACGCGATCTGCGATGACTTTGTTAGTGGTAAATTCAGGGTCGTCAATTAACAGCGCAAATTCATCGCCACCAAAGCGAAAAATTGAATCTGTGCCTCGTACACAGTTACGTAAAACGTTAGCAAATTCTTGTAGTACGTCGTCGCCAATTTTATGACCGAAATTGTCGTTCACTTGTTTAAAGTTGTCTAAATCGAGCAACATTAAGCTAAATGGACGATGCTGACGGCGACAACGCTCTAGTCTTTGTGCCAAGCTGTCATTAAATTGACTACGGTTATTTAACCCCGTTAGTGCATCTTTTGTTGCCAAGCGTAATACACGTGTGTACATAATTGCATTACGAAGCGGGTAAACAAGCGCAGCATGTAATTGCTGCAGTTTGGTTTCGATAGCTTGCCCCATAGGAAATTGGCTAAAATAAATTAGCTGACCTAAACGCTCACTTTCTAAATCTAAATCAAACGAGTAGGGAGTGTGCGTGGTATCGCTGTCGACACTTTCAGACACACCCAAAGCCGATTGAAACTGCAACCCAGACAAATTGATGAGCTGTTTTGCATGCTCGGCAAAAATAGTCAAAATCCCCTCAATCGACAGGGTTGTTTGTAATTTTGTCACTAAGTCATGTGTATTGTGCTGTTCACTTATTCGGTAACGTTCTGCCGAAAACGGCATAAAGTCGCCTCTTGCAGACACTCGCTGCGTCAAAATATGGACATTTTCCATGATTGTTCTCCCCCCGGAGTGTTAGATACTCCTTAATAAAGCGAAATTTGTGCCACTTTTTTAAACTGGCTGAAAAACATATGGTTGCTATATTTAAACGAGGGTTCGGCTTTATCATTAAGTAGAAGGAGGTAATTGCTTGCAAAATGTGCTGATTCAAGCCTTTGGGTTACTCGTAGCTGCGGTCATTTTTGTTTGGTTTTTCAAGCGAATTGGCTTACCTCCTATTCTGGCGTACCTCGCAACGGGTTTATTAGCGGGGAGTCATGGTATTGGCTGGATGGCACAAAGCCACGAAATGCACTTTGTAGCTGAGCTAGGCATTGTTTTTTTACTGTTTAGTTTAGGGCTTGAGTTTTCAGTGCCGCGCTTAATGGCGATGCGCAATATTGTATTTGGCTTAGGGTCACTGCAAGTGGTGATCACAAGCCTAGTGTTCATGTTGATTTTACTGTTACTTGAGTACAGCTTACTTAATAGCTTTACGATTGCGAGCTTAATGGCTTTATCATCAACGGCAGTGGTCGTGAAGTTACTTAAAGAATCAGGTGAGTTAAATCAGCGGCGTGGTCAGTTAGCAATTGGCGTGTTGTTGTTTCAAGATATCGCTGTCGTGCCCTTACTAATTATTTACCCCTTACTTGCTCAAAGTGGCTCTGATGAAATTGTTGGCGCACTTGCCTTTGCATTAACTAAAGGTGCTTTTGTGTGTATTTTGTTATGGGCAATAGGCAAGTGGGTACTGCCTAAAGTCTTTAGAGAAATAGCGCTTGTTAGAACCGACGAGCTCTTTGTGCTCACCACATTGTTAGTGGCATTGTTTGCAGCCGGTTTAACGTATTTGTTTGGTCTTTCTATGGCGCTGGGAGCGTTTTTGGCCGGTATGATGCTCGGTGAAAGCCAGTACCGTCACCAATTAGAAGCCGATATTAGACCGTTTCGCGATATTTTAATGGGGCTGTTTTTTGTTACCGTAGGAATGCAATTAGATATTTTGTATGTGCTGCAAAGTTGGTATTGGATCATTACGGTATTAGTCGGTTTATTATTTTTTAAAATTGCGGTTCTGGCTATTTCTGCACAGCTTATAGGCGAGCGAAAGCAAGATGCCGTTGCAGCAGGTATCATGCTGTGGCAAATGGGCGAATTTGGCTTTGTGTTGATTGCACTCGCTTCACAGCATTTATTGATAAGCTCAGAGCAAGCCTCATTTTTAATTGCGGTAGGCGTGTTGTCTATGGCACTGACCCCTTACCTTATTGAAAAAACACCTGTTTTACTAAAGCGTTTGGGTTTGCTTTCTCAGCCAGGGCAGTATTGGCAACAGCCTGCTAATAGCAGCCCCTTGTATCATAACCATGTTGTTATATGTGGGTTTTCGCGGGTAGGGCAAACAATCGCTCGCTTTTTAAAGCCCGAAGCCATTGATTACGTTGCAATAGAAAGCAACCCCATTTTATTGCAAGAAGCAAAAGCCGCAGGTGAGCCAATTATATTTGGTCATGTAAAACAAAAAGATATTTTAAAATCCGCAGGGGTTGAACGCGCTCGTTTAGTGATCATAACGTTTACAGACTTTGAGCAGACGCAAGTCGTGGTAGATGCGATAAAACAAATTGCACCCACCGTTAAGATACTCGTACGTATGCGTGACGACTCACAGCTCGAAACCCTAAAAGAGTTAGGTGTCACAGAAGTGGTACCAGAAACCCTTGAAGCAAGTTTAATGCTCGTATCACACGTACTGTATATGTCGGGTGTACCAATGACCCGTATTATTCGCAGAGTGAGCAAAGAGCGCCGCAATCGTTATCAGTTTTTAAATGGATTTTTTACCGGTGATAAGCTCGACAGCGAAGAAAGCAGCTCAGACCGATTAGAGTACTTACATGTTATCGCTTTACCTGAACACGCATTCGCAGTGAATCACATGATAAGCGAACTTAAGCTTGAGCAGCGCCGAGTATCAGTTCGCGCATTACGTCGTCAAGACCGTGAAATAGAATCGCCCTCTGAGCAAACGGTTTTGCTCGCCGGTGATATTTTGGTATTGCAGGGGAAACCACGCAGGGTAGAGCGCGTTGAACGCTTTTTACTTGATGGATTAGAGTAACGGGTCAGTTACTCTAATTCTAAAAATTTCCGTATTTCGGGCAGTTTTTTAAGCCCATCTTGATAACCAATCTCGATCAATTTTTGGGTGTAACGTTTTTCGAATAACAAGTAACTCGTTAAACTGGATTGAGAACGTTTTTTCACCCCGATCATGCGCAACAACACTTTAATTGCTAATGGCATATCATCGTAATACTGCGCAGCAATCATATTAAAGTTTTGTGATGGATTGATAATACAGGTTTCAATTTGTTTCAGTTCTTGGTGCTTGTCACGCGCTGGTAATAACCCAAGCGTACGATTAATACGCTGTAAACGTTCTAAATCAGACTGCAATGTGTCGGTAAAAACACTATCTAACAGGTGACCTGCAATATTAGACAGCCCCGGATAGTGGGGTTGATAACCAGGTGGGTGCAACTCTTTGGGTGCATCGACACCAATAATAAATATTTTTTCAGCCCCTAAATGCACAGAAGGACTTAACGGCGACAATTGGTGAATAGAACCATCGCCAAAGTAATGGTTGTACACATTAACACTTGGAAACACCATTGGAATGGCACTGGATGCCATTAAGTGTTCAACATTAATGCGGGTCGCTTGTCCCTCGCGTTTGGCTCGCTGCCAAGGCTGTTGGGTTAACGACTGAAAAAACGCCACAGAGTCACCCGTTGTATAACTAGAGGCTGTGATTGATACCGCATCAAGGTAGTTTTTGTGAAGGTTACGCTCAATGCGTGCTAAATCGAGTATCTCGTTAAGCAGCTTTCTTAACGGTTGATTATTTAACAAGCTTGCGGGTGGGTGGTTAATATGTTCAGACTGAAAGCTCGTTAAAATATTGCGAGTGAGGTGTGAAAATACACTTAAAAAATCACTTTTATAAACTTGCGAGGTGGAAAAGTTGCGCCATACCCATTCAAGCTTTTTACTTGCTAAGTGAGCACAAGAAGCATAACAGGCAAGCGCAGCGGAATTAATTGCGCCGGCTGATGTCCCATTAATAATGGTAAAAGGTAAAGGCGCAGTACGAGGCATACTTTGTGTGATGGCTTTAAGCACACCCACTTGATAAGCCGCTCGGGCACCACCACCTGTTAATAATAAAGCGATTTTTGAGTGTTGTGTTTTTT
Source organism: Pseudoalteromonas sp. MBR-15 (assembly GCF_053628915.1). NCBI lineage: Bacteria > Pseudomonadati > Pseudomonadota > Gammaproteobacteria > Alteromonadales > Pseudoalteromonadaceae > Pseudoalteromonas > Pseudoalteromonas sp. MBR-15. The sequence continues at coordinate 78,970 of NZ_JBRJHH010000004.1, read as the reverse complement.
TTAACTTACTGCTCATGGTTGCATTTAAATCGTTGTGCGTCTTTACTTTATTTATCAACTGTAAGTCTTTAAGCTAGAAGAAGCAAAGTTTACCTTACTGGTAATATTAATTTTGTCGTGTTTTTTTGTCTGTTTTTTATATTAAGGGAGTGTGTATGTCAGAGCATTCGTCAGATACCGAATTAGAAAAGCGTCCTGGGAATAACAATCTCATTTTTGCAGTTGTTATTGTTATTATTGTAGCCTGTGTTGCGGCGTTTATTTTTTTACAGCCAGACGACAAACCGACGCAAGTAGTCGAAGACGTTGTTATCGAAGAAACGCCAATGGCTGAATATAACGAGCCAGCGCCAGAACCCGAAGTAACAGAGCCAACCCCAGACCCTGTTGCGGTTGAACGCCCAGAGCAACGAGCTGTTGAACCTGAGCCAGAGGTTAAGCCTCTGCCTACATTAAACGACAGTGATGAGGTCGTTGTGGCCCGTATGGACGAATTATTAACAGATCAAGTCATGAGTTTAATGGTGACCGATGATCTTATTCGCCGTGGTGTGGTTTATGTTGATAACCTAGCCAAAGGCAAAGTTGCATTGAGCCATGCGCCCGTTGAGCGCCCTAAAGAATCATTCATGGTTATCGAAGGGGATATTTTAACGATTGACCCAAATAGTTATGAGCGTTACACCCCGTATGTAAAATTATTTACCAGCTTAAGTGCTGCACAAGCGATTCGTATTTATGACGAATACAAACCGCTTATTAATGAAGCATACGCAGAAATTGGTTATCAAGGTGATGCCTTTACGCAAACACTTGAAGAAGCGATTGATGTACTACTCGATACCCCAGAACCCAAAGGTGATATGCCGTTAGTGCGTAACTCAGTGACTTATCAATATGCTTATTCAGAATGGGAAAACTTACCCGATGCGCAAAAACAATTATTGCGTATGGGCCCAGAAAATATGAAAAAAGTAAAAGCAGCATTGCGTAACATAAAAGCTGAACTTGAAAAGTAAGCATAAAAGCCCCTAAATACAGTGCGATTGTATACCAAGTATGCAATCGCACTTTCTTTTTCGAATACCCCTTGAATAACGAGCCAAAAGTAGAGATAATCCCTCCCGCGCCAAACAAGGCCCTCAATGGTAGTCTTATTGGTCCTCTCGCAACACTAGCAGGTGAACCTGGTCAGGCCCGGAAGGGAGCAGCCACAGCGTGTGACGTGTGTGCCGAGATGTGGCTGGTAAGACTGCCACCCAAATTCTTCTTGGGTGTCGTTTGAAGTAAAAAATGACATAAATTGAAAGTATAAAGTGACATGGCTTTGTACCTAAATAAGTAGTACTTAACTCATTCACATGTACAGAAAAAAATAAAACACCGCCTGTTAAATCCTCAAGTAATTTATAAACAAAAAATAAATCTAGCTGTTTAGTTGAATCTGCTTTCGATGAGTATAAAAATCCCTCCTAATTCACCTTATGTGGAGTGGTTTATTAACTCTTTGATGCGGCATAAATAAGAAACAAGCTATCTTGGGTGATCAAAACCACTATACCGCTATAATTGAAAACGGTACTTTTGCGAAGCGTATCATAGAGCTAATGTTGATTAAGTTATCGGCTATGTGCAAAATGAAAGACCTGATCCTCCTTGATTATTACCCTCCAAAAGAGGAATGACTCTATTTTACCAACCGTAACAATCATAGAGGGAAGAACTCAAATAATGTTATCTGTTTATAATATGGATAGTTTGTTTTAACTTCTGCTCTTGCTAAAGGATAAGCATTGCTCTAACTCACAATTGCCCCAAAATAAGTTAGGTTAAATGCTCTAACTGCTGCTTTGAGCAATCAAGAAACGGTCCAAGCCCTACACATTGAATGATAAGTTAACGCATCTTTAATAATAGCTAGAAAATTTTGCTTAATGGGCTTACAACACCGTTTGCTCCTTGTTGTAAAACATGGGTGTAAATCTGTGTGGTTTTGACATCAGAATGGCCCAATTGTGCTTGAACGGTGCGAATATCGGCGCCACTTTGCAATAGGTGCGTTGCAAATGAATGGCGCAAGGTATGAGGCGTAATAACCTTTGTAATATTGGTTTGCTTTAATGCTTTTTTAATCGCTTTTCTAACACATGTAGGGTGGAAATGGTGGCGACGTATCTCGCTAGTTTCTGGGTCATCACTTAATTTGTAGGAAGGAAATAAGTATTGCCACGCTAGTGATTTATTAGCTGAGGGATATTTACGAGTTAAAGCGTTAGGCATCCACACACCTGCGTATCGCTCGTTTTGTAAATCTAATCTTAAATATTCTTCAACTTGCAAAATTTGATTTCTAAGTAGTGGGATCAACTCCGTTGCAAGAGTAACTATACGATGCTTGTTGCCTTTTCCGTTCCAAATTTGAATGCATTTGTAATCAAAATCAATGTCCTTTACTCGCAATTGCACCGCTTCCATCACACGCAAACCACTTCCATACATTAACCCCGTGATTAAGTAATATCGCTTGGAAAGATGACTCATCAATTGCTTTACTTCATCAGGCGTCATCACTACAGGCAGCTTGGGTTGTCGATTACTTCGTGAAAAAATTCAAGTTTAAAGAAAGCTCATTTTTGACAATATGTTTATATAAAAAAGCGAGCGCATTTAAAGCTGCACTTTGTGTTCTAGGTGACATATTACGTTTTAATACAATATGGTCTAAAAACGCTTTGACTTCTGCATCTCCCATTGAGCTTGGGTGACGTTTGTTGTGAAAGTGAATAAATTTTGCGATCCAACCTAAATAAGCATTAATTGTTCTTAATGAATACTGACGAGTGAGCATATAGTCTGCAATGTAGTTTAAATAAGGAGAGCGAGTTTTCATTTTCATTCCTTTGAAATGAGTCTGTATATATATACAGTTTTAGCTCAGTCGCTCGTATAGTCAAGAAAACGACCCAATCGCTCGTTTTTATCCTGAGGTAAAAACGAGAACTCCTAAATTTTAATAACACTGGTAATTAGTTAACAAGTTTGTTAGAAATAATCTAATAAGAAAAACGAGCTACGCTGTGGTAGAAAAACGCGCGATTAGCTCGCTATAAACATGTTAGCCGCACTACAGATTTTGCAGTCAAGTTGTAATAAAGGACTAAAGTAATGACAAGAAAAAGAACCGTTTCCTATACTGCTTTTAATATAAGAACACATCCACACTCTCCTCAAACGTATGTTGATTTATTTGACCGACTTTTTGATTTAAAAAGACAAATCAATTTAAGAGGTGACACTTATTGCATCTTAACTGAAATAGAACCACTTAAAGATGATCCTTTAGAAGGTATTTCAGGTGAAATAGCTAAATTCACAAAGATTGAAGTTGGAAAATGGTTTAATATCGAAAAGTTACGCGCAGCCGAAGAGGACGAAACTAAAAAAATACAAATACCAGAAGACTTGAGGCCAAACTTTACAAGCTTTAATTTTGTTTTTTATCCGAAAAACCACTATCTAGTTATCGAGTGTAAGGACAAATTTGGGCAAATAAGCCCCAAAATGCTAGAAATATACTTTCGTAACTTATTTGATTCAGAAGCTATTGTTGAAGAATTTAATACTATTGAGTTAACTCTCGTTCCAAGAACGGATCAGCTTGAATCTGTTCTTTCTCTAAAGCAAATCAGTACATTAGAAATGGTACTTCGCCGTCCGAATACTGACGGTTTAGAAGACTTAGAGGATGAAGTCCTTGAAAGACTAAATCAACAAAATGTTGAAGAAGAAATAATCATTTTAAAAGCGCAAAAAGGATTGTCTGTTGAAGCTGATGATAGAACTGTTGCCTTAGGTCACATCGCCCAATTGAATGGTGAAGTGAAAACTATTGGACATGACGAAAATGGTAAGCGTGTAGAGAAATCCACTAGACAACACCCCTTTGTTGAAACTGGCGCGTATGTTCCTGGTGAGATCACAGCGAAAGACTTTTTAACCATTATGGCAAACACTATAGTTAAAAAAGTTAAACGTATGGCTAGAGCAGGAGCCTAAAATGGCAAAAAAAGGGCAATACACAGGTGTAAGGAAGTTATTTGCTCGCTATTGGGTTGCTTATGGTGGGTTTAAGTCTATTGTTGGCTCACCTTATATGCATGCATCTCTATTTATTACGCTAATATCCTCTGGTATTTGGTTAGAGTATGACTGGGTGGAAATACCAATTTCTGTGTTACCTAATATTATTGGCTTTTCGCTCGGTGGATATGCTATTTGGTTAGCATTAGGTGATGATAAGTTTCGAGCTAGTATATCTGGGAAAACTAAAGACGGTAGAGAGTCGCCATTTATCGTTGTTAACGCAACATTTGTGCATTTTATTGTGTTGCAAATATTGGCTTTAGTAGCAGCGTTAATTGGTAAATCACAACCAATTTACAATAGTCCGCTTTTTATACAGAGATTTTTACTTGATTTGGCTCCTTGGCTATTTGAGGTTTCACAGATAATTTCAATTGCTTGCAGTTTTATTGGTTATTTTCTCTTTATTTACGCTATTTTTTCAGCACTTGCGGCAACAATGGCAATATTTAGAATTGCGGGTTGGTTAGAGGTTTATCACGTAAAGCAAGCAAAGAGTAATAGTGTGCAAAGTACGGCTAACAAGCAAATTAACAAGGACTAAAAACAGTCGGCTTTAGCTCCTTCGTCGCCATTATAGCCAACTATTTTTAGCCTGTTATTTGGGCGTTACTGATTAAATACTCTAACGTGTTTTTGTCCAAATGTTAGTTGCAATGAGTATGATAAAGGCCCTAGTTTCAGCTGAATTTGGACTTGATACCTTAATTAATGGAATCGTTATTTTTAGTCTCGTTTAAACTTAAACCTGTCACTTTATGCCATTTTATTCTTCAATTTTATGTCAGCAAATACTTCACTTGCAGGGTTGTAGATCAATAAACTTGAGTTTGTTTATGCCAACTTACACTTCAAACAACATGGGTGAATATTTCTTTTTCTAATTCAAAAAATTCAATCTATTCAAACAGTTTTGTATTATTTTTTTTATTAGCTTGTTTTAGTTACATTTTTACCTTTTACGCATTGCTTGATTAAGTAACATATTCAAAGTGAATTACACAGTGTCGTTCTCATAGGGTGTAACTTGACCAGCACTGATTTGAAGTATGCAGATGCGGTTCAATTATTAGTGAAACGAATGGCTCAGGTTCAATAATTGCTGACAATAAGTATGGCCCATTTGGTGAGCCGATTAATACATGCTCTGAATCGTCCCCTTTGTTTGCTTCAACCTCAGTTGTTTATAGCTCTTAAACGCACGTTATTTTTTTAAAACGGTCACTTAAGGTTATCGTTTTTATCCTCGATATTTAATTTTAATAACATACATAAGTTTATTTTAAGTTTAATAAATTACAGTTAAGTGCAAGCAAAGTAGTAAGCAAGAAAGTAGTAAACAAAAAAGTTAAAAGTAACTCATTTTATGTTTTAGAACATGAAAACAAGGATGAGTATACGCTAGGCTAATTCTGCACATTTATTACGCATAAAAAGAGCACTTATCTGAATGCGTTTTTTACAAAAGAGGCATTATGAATTTTAAAAATACAACAACTCATTACAATACACTCTCTATTGCCTTGCACTGGCTAATGTTTATATTAATTGTCACTGTTTTTGGCAGTATTGAGCTACGTGAGTTATTTGAAAAAGGCACAGAAACCCGTGATGCCTTTAAAATGTGGCATTTTATGTTGGGTTTATCTGTTTTAGTTTTAGTGTGTGTGAGGGTAATTGTGCGTTTGGCGAGTGGCTCGTTACCTGCTATTCAGCCTGAACCTGCAAAGTGGCAAAGCACACTCGCTAAATGTGTACACGTTTTGCTGTATGTCTTTATGTTTACTATGCCGATAGCGGGTTGGTTAATATTGAGTATGGCAGGTAAACCTGTGCCATTTTTTGGGGTAGAGCTCCCCCCATTGGCAAGTGAAAACAAAGAGCTTGGTAAAACCATAAAAGAAATACACGAAACAGCAGGTGAGGTTGGGTATTACTTAATAGGCTTACATGCTGCGGCTGCATTATTTCACCATTACGTTTTGGCAGATAACACTTTTAAACGTATGTTGTTTTCTAAAAAATAAACACATTACAAAAGCCAAAATGGTGGAGCTTTAAGGTCTGGTATCACAATTATCAAGGTCTGCTCATGCGTGTGAGCTTAATTTAACGACGCAATAAGTCGTTTAAGTCGGCCGTTGGCTCGCTCTACATTGCCAACGTTTACAAATTATAGTTGGCCTTTTTAGTCACTTTATCGTTGATTTTATTGCGAAACCGCTGTGCTTTAATTTGTTTTTAGCACGGCTAAATCAGCGATGCATAACAGCCAAGCCATAACAGCCAAGCCATAACAGCCAAGCCATAACAGCTAAGCTATAACAACCAAGCTTTAAAGAGCGAAACTTATTTTATCAACACCTTGTTTTTGAACCTTAAAACAGCCCTCTTAATTAAGAGAGCTGTTATGTACCTAAGGTCTTATTTTTCGAACACCTTAAACCCCAAAGCGGGCAAACTTAACGTTGTGTCGTTGGTAAAGTTAACCGTTTTCCCCGATAGCGCCTCTTTATATTCACCGATAAATAATGGTTCTTTAAAGTTCACTGTTTGCGGTTCTTTGGATAGGTTAAATACTGCAAAGACTTTATCATCGCCTTTTGCGCGTACAAAGCTAAGAACGTGTTTTGGAGCCGTGTTTGGTACGTGTACCATACGCCCACCAAATTGGCCATTCCACAGCGCTTCGTTACGATGTTTGAGTGCAAATAGTGATTTATATAAATCACCGATTGGGTGGGGTTGCCACTTAATCGGATCGCGTTCAAAAAAGGCGAGTCGTCTATCGTTTCCTGCTTCTTGTCCGTTATAAATCATTGGGAAACCTTCACCTACGACCGATAACGTAATGACCGCTTCAAGTGCGTCACCGTAGGTTTCAAACATAGTTCCTTCCCATGCATTCGAGTCGTGATTGGCAACCCCTACAAGCCGATAAGCCTCTACAGGGAATGCGCTTTCGTTCCAAGAATAGTAAACAAATAGAGCGCTGACATCGGCATGGCCATTAACTATTTTGTGCATGTGTTCTGACCACGACCATGCATAGGTCATATCAAAGGCTTCAGCGTGTAAATCACGAGACTCCCATTCTGCTAGCATTAATACAGGTTTTATTTCATCGAGTTCGCGACGTACATTATTCCAAAAATCAACGGGAACAAAACCGGCTACGTCACAACGATAGCCATCTACACCGACTTCTTTTACCCAGAACTTCATAGACTCTGTCATGTATTCACGCAGCGCAGGTTTTGAGTAATCGAAGTCGATTATGTCAGACCAATCCCACCAAGGCGTTGGTCTAAATTGTCCTTGGTAGTCACGCTCGTACCAATCAGGGTGCTCATAGCGCAGCCAGTTATCCCATGCACTGTGATTCGCCACCCAATCTAAAATAACGTACATGCCCATGTTATGCGCTTCACTTACAAAGGTTTTTAAGTCATCAAGGGTGCCCAGTTCAGGGTTTACTTTTCTGTAGTCTTTGACTGAATATGGGCTGCCGAGAGTGCCTTTACGGTTTTCTTCGCCAATTGGGTGTACGGGCATTAACCAGATTATGTCGACACCTAACTCTTTTAAACGAGGTAACTGCTTTTTAGCTGCGTTAAAGGTGCCTTCGGGCGTAAATTGACGGGTGTTTAGTTGATACATTACCGCATTTTTTGACCAGTCGGGGTGAGTGATCTTTACATAGGGCTTTGGCTCGTAAACATGGGATGTTGACGTGGTTTGCGTACAGGCAGTGAGCACACACAGTATGAGTATTAGTAAACTTTTTTGCAGAAATGAATTCATGTGATTCCTTAAACACAGTTGAATAACAGCATGTGATTAAAATATATACTTCAAATCGCGATGCAACAATAAAGTGCATACGTATTCACTTTTAATTTACATAATCGATTAAGTGATATATTTGCTGTGTATTCGTAGTTATTTTTTGATGTTTTCTGGAATGGTTAAGTTTATTTAGGAGTGCTTTTATCAATAAACAATACGGCTAGTATCAATAAATAAAACGGCTAGCTAACATTAAGCACTGCTAGCCGTTATGTGATCTTGGGAAATTAAGCAGAGATGAAAAATGCAGATTTATTGGGATCCCAGCTGACGAGCTGTTTGATTTCAAGCTCTTTCATAATGGTTAATAATTCAAACTCGCTCAGGCAGCAATCTTGTTTTAGTTTTTCCAGTGAAATTTCTTTGTTACGGCTACGAAGTTTAGAGGCCAACATAATACGGTAAATTAATTTTGATTTACGGTTCATAACATTCTCCCTCCTTATTTTTTTATGCAATGACACTGCTTATTGAGAGTGTTTTACTGTTTTGGATTAAAGCATGGGTTGAATGACTATGGCTCATCATTTTTATCTCGTCAATTTATGTCTAAATGTTAATGCGTCAGTGGTAAAAAACATTCAAAAACCTGTTTTATATTCGCAAAATAATGCATTGAAAAATAAGCTGTTATTTATCTAAAAACAGTAATAGGTAGGCTGCATATTTAATTGAATTAACTAATGACCTTAGTATCTCATTGTTTTAGTTTGATTTTTTACTAAAAGATTTGTTCAATGCGTTTTGTGTATTTAATGGCTATGTGTTTAGTGAATGGCATACAGAGTAAGCTAGCAAGCGTTTTAAAAGAGGCGGTTGCAACTATGTTATCGGGCACTTTTTAAGGCTGATAAAACGCTTTTTGTAATCGAACAAAAAGTTAAAGTTTATGTTTAGGTATTTATACATTACGGCGAGCACAAAGAGCGAAAGCCGATAAGTGCCGAAGTAAAGGGGCGGTACTATGGTGACAACGGCCCTTGCAATCAGTTTTCTGGGCACTGTATTTACCTAGTTATGAGTTAAGCATACTCTTTTTAGGAGGGGTGTATACCCACTGTCTCATCAGCACTTTTTGGTTACCCAATAACAGCAACCCGAGCGCGAATTTTTCTGTTATAGGCGTTATAAATGCGCATTCATCAGGGTGCGTTAAGCAATATAGCCTTTTCTCGTTTTCTATAACGTTGATTAATGGATAAAAAATAATGTGGCAAAAATTCAGCTAAACACTTTTAGTCCCTTTTATAGAATTTTATATTTTTAAAAAATTAAATATAAAGAATAAAATATCTTGATTTTAAAGTTTATTACGAATATTGTAGCCGCAATGTAACAATAAAGTTGTTACCGTTTGTTGTTCTAAAGAGCATTTATGTAGTTTGTAGTCACAAAATCTCTCACTTTATAAAAAACGATAGGGTTACAGTTTCATGAATAAAAAATTCTCTGCGTTAGCTATTTGTATTAAAAAAGCGCTCGTTCCATCACTTGTTTTAGGGGCTTCAGCATCGGTTTTCGCAGCCGATGAACAAGCTGATAAAAAGAAAGTCACCAAAGAAGACATTGAACAAATAGAAGTTCGTGGCTATGCGGCTTCCGTTGAAAAAAGTATCAATATGAAGCGCTTTTCAAATAGCGTAGTTGATGCTGTGTCTGCAGAAGACATCGGTAAGTTTCCAGATCAAACGGTCGCAGACGCACTTCAGCGTATTCCAGGTGTTCAGGTTGAAAAAGACTTGGGTGGCGAAAGCGACAGAGTAAGTATCCGTGGTACTGCACCTCATTTAAATATTACGTTGTTGAACGGGCAAAACGTGGCATCAGCGACAGCATCGGCCTCAATCACGCGCCCATCACGAGGTTTTAACTATTCGTTATTACCTGCAGAGCTTGTTGATACGCTTGAAGTATATAAATCGGCTGAAGCTGACATTGACGAAGGCTCAATTGGTGGAACCGTTGTTGTAAAAACACGTAAACCGTTGGACAGCGAAGCAAATTATGCCGCGTTATCAGTAAAGGCTTTCCATTTTGAAAATGCTGATGAAACAAAACCGTATTTATCGGGTTTATACTCGTGGAAAAATGAAGCACAAGACTTTGGCTTCAATGTGGGTTTTATTCACAAAGAAACAGCGACGCAACGTGACAGTAAAGAAGTACGTTTTGGCTACCGTAGTACTGATGCAAACCAAGACGGCAATGCTGAGTTTTATCCGGGTGCTGTGGGTTACAACCGTTATGCAAGTGACAGTGATTTAGACACCGCAACCGTGACGCTGCAATATGCTGCAAATGATAATCTGGATTTTGTATTTAACAATTTATATTCATCGTCGGAGCACAAGTCGTTTGGCACTTACTCCAGTGGTTTTATTTTACAAAACATCAGTAATGTAGAAAATCCTGTTATTGTTGATGGTACGTTAGTGGCGGGTGATTTACCGGCTCATAATAATTTAGGTTATTACGGTAATGCAGGTTACGAGGGCGAATTTAAGACTCAAGCGCATGATTTAAAAGTAACTTACAAAGCTGATAATTACACCGTAACGGGGCAATTAGGTTACAGCAAAGCGGATGGTGAGGTCAGCGATGTGTATTCAGAATATTATGCTAATACAGATGCCTCATTTACACTTGAAAATGGTACACCCGATGTCACTTTATCAGCGGACTTAAGTCCACAAGATTACCGCCTAGACTATAACCATAAAAACGATATTTTTAATGACTCAAAAGAAATTTATGGTCAACTAGACGTTGAATATTTACTTGATGGTGGTTTTTTTACCGCTATCAAAGCGGGTGTTAAGTACAGAGAGCACTCAAAAGCAGCCAGTTTAATGAAAGCTAATTACCCTAAAGTGTCAGCAGATGGTGAAACTTATCATTTGGGTATGTTTGCAAGCGACTCGGCCTCTGACTTTATGGGCGAGGGGGCAAATGCAATTTTATGGCAGTTTGATAACGCTAAGTACGCCGATTGGATTTCATCAACCACGCCGACTAGTGGCCCATACGAGCACTTAGATTACACCTTTGATTTAGAAGAGACCGTGACCGCTGGGTATGTAAAGGCTGTGTTCGATTACAATAAATGGCGCGGTAACATGGGTGTTCGAGCGGTGAAAACTGAGCTTGATTCGCGTTCAGTTGAGTACACAGGTCGCAGCTTTGCACCTGAAAATATCCAAGATGTCGAAAGCACAAATAGTTACGATGACTTTTTACCGAGTGTAAATATTAATTATGATTTAGCCGATGATGTTGTTGTGCGTTTTGCTGCAGCAAAAGTGATGTCTCGCCCTGATTATGACTTTTTATCTGCACGCAAAAGTGGTTACTGTGCAGCTGCCACAGGGTGTAAAGGCACCGAAGGGAATCCTTATTTAAAACCATATCGTGCGACTCAATATGACCTTTCGGCAGAGTGGTACTTTAATGAATCGTCAATTCTATCATTTGCTTACTTCTACAAAGATATCGACTCGTATATTACCAATGCGACTGTTGAAAAACAGTGGACATGGACGGACCCAGATACCGGTATTGAAGAAGTGCGTGATTTCTTAGTGACGCAGCCACAAAATGGTTTAGGTGGCGAAAATGCGGGCTTCGAAGTGAACTATACTCAAAAACTACCGTATGGTTTTGGTATTCAAACAAACTATACCTATTCTGATGCTGAGCTTGAGCAAACCGCTGAGCAAAAAGAAGCAGGTGAAGAAGCCGTATTACCAAATAACTCTGAAGATACGTTTAATGCCACGGTTTATTACGAAAACAGCGCATTCTCTGCCCGTGTTTCATACACTTATCGCTCTGAGTACTTCTACACAAACTACTTAGGTTTAAACCAGTATAAAGATGGCTTTGGTCAATATGATTTGAACATGAGTTACAACGTGACAGAAAATCTTAATCTTATTTTCCAAGCGATTAACCTCACAAACGAAGAGCAAAAAGCGACGTCGGGTAACAGCACAGGTATGCCCGATAACAATCGTCCGTTGGCTATTCATGACTACGGTCGCCGTTTCTTACTGGGCGCACAAATGAAATTCTAATCAGATTGATTCGACGTTTACTCATTTAATTAAGGCACAGCATATTTATGCTGTGCCTTTTTAATAATAGGTTAGCTATGCATTTTAAAAATTTACTTATCTTGTTGATGTTTTCTGGTTTGATTGGATGTAGCTTTTTGCCCAGTTCTGAGCCGAGTAGTGCTGAAAAGCAGATGCTTGGCAAAATTCACCAACAGGTCGTCGCGCGAGAATTTCGCGCAGCGTGGGTTGCGACAGTGGCCAATATAAATTGGCCCCTGGAGCCGGGGTTACCTGTTGCAGAGCAAAAAGAGCACGCAATTAGAATACTGGATACGCTGCAACAACATAATTTTAATACGGTGATTTTTCAGGTGAGGCCCCAAGCTGATGCCCTTTATCAAAGTAGTTATGAGCCGTGGTCTTACTATTTAACGAAAGAGCAGGGAAAAGCTCCAGAGCCTTATTATGATCCCTTACAATTTTGGATAGAAAACGCGCATAAACGTGGCTTAAAGCTTCACGCATGGATCAATCCATATCGAGCACATCATCATGTAGGCGGGCCGTTATCGTCGCAGTCGGTCGTGAATACCCAGCCTGATAAGGTGGTTAAATTAAAAAATGGTACTTTTTGGTTTTTGCCGACAGATAAAGATGTGGTCACTCATACATTAAATACATTAACAGAGCTGGTAACGCGCTATGATTTAGATGGCATTCATTATGATGATTACTTTTACCCGTATCCATCGTATAACGAAGGAGACGATTTTCCAGATGCTGAGCAATATCAGGCATATATTCAAGCAGGTGGGACGCTTAGTGTGCCAGACTGGCGACGCAATGCGGTGAACACATTTGTGCAGCGTCTTTACAGTACGGTGAAAGAAATTAAACCACATGTGTTAGTCGGGATCAGCCCATTCGGTGTATACAGACCAACACAGCCTAGTACCATTCGTGGCATGGATCAGTACGAAACGCTTTTTGCAGATGCCAAGTTATGGCTAAACGAAGGGTGGTTAGATTACTTTTCACCTCAGCTTTATTGGCCAATAAACCAATACGCACAAAGCTACCCGCTCTTATTAAGCTGGTGGCAGTCACAAAACACGCAAGGTCGTCATTTATGGCCTGGTATTAATGCGCTGCGATCATTCGACGAAGCAGGTGTTGATGAAGTGGTTAATCAAATAATGATCAACCGTGGATTTTTGACTGCATCGCCAGGGACCGTTTTTTGGAATGTTGCCGCACTAGATGGTAGCCAATTAATGCGTGACGTCATTGCAGATGGCGTATTTCAGCATCAAGCTTTAATTCCTGAAACGCCTTGGATAGACATGCCCGCTCTATCACCGTTTAAACTTGAGTATCAACAACAGGCTGAATCTATAGTGTTACGCTGGCAACATACAACCCCTGAACACGTCGCGCACAGCTTAGTGTACACGCAATATGGTGATGATTGGCACTATCAAATTTACACGCCTGATGTTAATTGGCTTAAGGTCAATGAAACAAAAGAGGGGCAGTCGCTCAATGCTGTAAAAGTGATTGCGGTCGATAGGCTAGGAAATCAAAGCCCTGCCACAGAAATCGCCTTTAAGTAGAGCCTGTACGCAGTATCCCTTTATCTGTTACGCTTATGAAAATCAATAAAATAGGCATCAGAGTGAACGCAATTAAGGTATTTGCAGTATTGCTGCTGGGATGTATTTTTTCGACAAAAAATATGGCCGCAACTCAACATATAAATCTTGTTAAGCCAGTGGTTGCGGCATTTAAAGCGGGTGATAAAGACACCATCGCAGAGCGTGTTCATTATCCGCTAAAGCGTAAAGCCCCCTTAGAAGCTATTAAAAACAAGCGCATGCTGATAGCGCGCTTTGATGAGGTTTTTGATAAAGCGTTCGTTGAAAAAATCACGACCTCCAATATTCGCCACGATTGGCAAATGATGGGCTGGCGAGGCATTATGTTTGACTCGGGTAAATTGTGGCTTGATTTTGATGGTTCAATTTGGGCTGTTCCCTATGAATCAGAAGCAGAAAAAACACGGCGTGAAGCGCTTATTGCAAAGCAAAAACAACGCCTGCATGAAAGTCTTCGCGAATTTACACAGCCGATACTAACTTGGAAGACAAAAAAGCATTTAATTCGTATTGATGAATTGGCAGAAAATCAATACCGCTATGCAGCATGGGACATCACGCAAACAATGGCGGATGAACCACGCATTGTGATAACAGGGGGCACGTTAAGCTTTGATGGCAGTGGCGGTAACCATTTTTATACGTTTATGAATAACGGCTACCGCTATGTGTGTCATGTTATTGTGCTAGGTACTGAGCAATCACCAGCGGGGCAATTAGAAGTATTTAAAAATGGTGTACAGGTTTTGTCTGAGCCTGCTTTGGATTTTTAGGTGTTTTTGCTTATTTTGCACTACGCTTACTCTTTTAAAGGAGTAAGTTATGAGCACAAAATTTTGGATTTTAAGAGCCATTAGAATTTTCACGCTGGTGGCTATTTTATTATTTATGGTAGAAATCCTTAAAGGTCACGACACACAAAGTGCATTAAGTTTTGCGTTACTTTGGTCATTTATTGCAACGGCAGTTTTTATCGCAACCCGTCTATATCACTCATCAAAAGGGCGACATTGTGCATTGTGTAATGACACCCCAGATGATAAAAAAGCGAATTAACCTAGGTTGCTAACAAATACACCGCCCCATACCAGCGCACAAATCGTAAGAGCAATAAGTACAGCTGCTGACCCCGAGTCTTTAGCTAGGCCTGATAACGGATGAATTTCAAGGCCTATGCGGTCTATTGCAGCTTCAATTGCCGTATTGACCACTTCAGCAAACATCACAAATAGCACAGAGACAAGCAGCATGATTTTCTTATACAGGGTAATTTGCCAGACAAAAACCACGGCTATGGCAAGGACTAACAGTATCAGCTCTTGTTTAAAAGCAGACTCATGCTTTGCTAACCACGTGAATGCACGTTGGGAATTTTTAAATGCTAGGCGAATACGTTTAATGCCTATAGGTTTGTTAGTGCTATCAAATTGCATCGTATGAAATCTCTATTTCGTTAGCTTTGTTTTGAGCAAGCATAGAAAATGTCTTGCTCAGGGTTATATTTAATACTTCCGACATGAGTTAAGCCAAGTAGGGTGTCAAATATGTTATCGTGCGAAAAAACATGGTTACGCTGTTGCTCAATACATTGGTTAAAGCGGCTATCGGCTAGTTTATTACTCCAAAACAGCATAGGCACTTGGGTTTGCTCTTTAGGCGCTAATGCATAGGGAAAACCGTGCAAATACAAACCTTTTTCACCTAACGACTCACCATGATCAGAGACATATAACAGTGATTTATCATCCGCCTTACTGTCTCTAAGCAAGTTGATTAGTTTACTCAGCACTAAGTCGGTATAAGCAATGGTATTGTCATAGGTGTTTGTGAGTTGCTCGCTGCTACAATTTTGGATATCGCTACGTGGGCAGTCAGGCAAAAATTTAGTCTCTTTTTCTGGATAGCGGCGATAGTAGGTTGGCCCATGTGAACCAATCATGTGTAGCACGACTAGTTGGTGCGTCGCATGACTCTTGGCAAGTGTTGCAGCTAACTCTTCAACGAGTACTTCATCAAAACAGTAATGGCCATCACACTGTGTATTTATTTTATTTGGTTCGATAGTCTTAGACTTAACGCGAATACATACGCCTTTACAGCTGCTGTTATTGTCAATCCAAGTGACTTCAACACCACTTCGCTGGATAAGATCAAGCACATTTTCTTGGCTCTGTGCAAGCCGGGAATCGTATTCATTTCTATCTAAACGCGAGAACATACAAGGCACAGAAATGGCTGTTGCGGTGCCACATGAGCTGACATCGCTGAAGTATTTCACACCGAGTTTTGGTGTATATGGATTCGTTTGCTTGCCATAACCTTGCAGTGAGAAATTGGCTGCTCTGGCTGTTTCGCCAACCACCATAATGGTGAGCGAGCTTTGCTGCTTAGCCAATAAATGCGGTGTTTTATCTAATACTTTAAATGGTAAAGGCGGGTAAAAATAATTATCGCGCAAGTACTTATAACTTGCGGTGTAAAATGCAAAGGGAGTTATGTAACTTGTTAGCTGGCGGTTATTACGACCAACAGAGGCATAATCTTTGTAAAATGGCACAGCAATAATGACTATGGCGATAATGGTTGCAACGTTTAGTAATGCAAAACTTTTTAGGCGTACGCGAAAGTTACCGACAATTTTAAAGCGAGAAAATAAATAAGCAGGCAGTGCTCCAAATACAAAAATAAATACCATAACTTGTATGTTAAGGTACGAAAACGCCTCACCTGAATTCGTTTCTAAAATATTTTGCAGCATGCTTTTATCAAAAATCACACCGTAGTTTAAGGTTGTATAAAACAACAATGACGACACCACTATACTGCTCAAAAGCACAGGCTTAACAAAGGTGATAAAGGATAACCAACTTAGCACCATGGCTGTCAGGGCTAACAAGAAAAAGGGCACGGTTATTATAAATAACCAATCTACATGTTCAGGCTTAGTTGCCGCTTCATATAGGTTGTATAAAAATAAACCGTTAAACGCGATAACTAAATACACAGACACCAGCCATACAAATTGGTTGTAGCTAACGTGCCATTTTTTAGTAATAAGGTGTTTAATGCGTATGCTCATATTTATTCCTTATCGCTACGACTTGTTGCTAAGCGATACAACTGTTCGGTATAAGCGAGGTTGCTAAATAAGACATGAGCCAGTGCTTTTTTGGCAAGCTCTGTATCGAGAGTTGGTTCTTTAATGGCGACTTGGGTTTTATTTTTGGGGTCGTAACGCCAAAAACTCACTTTTTGGTTTGGCATTAAAATAACGGCTTCACCATTTTCTACGTAAGCAAAGTTGTCGTAGTACTGCATCATGGCGCGCTCTACGGGGTATTGTTTTGTTAAGTCGTAGCCGATCATTGGAGTCGCTTGTTCAACACCTAATAACGATAACAAGGTTACCGGTAAATCCATTTGGCTTACTAAGCGAGCATCACGCTTTGCTTTCATATCACTGTTTAAAATGACAGCAGGAATATGGAAAGATTTAAGCGGCACGGGCTCTGAGCCGAACACGCGCACATCATGATCAGCAACCACTAAAAATACCGTGTCTTGCCAGTAATCTTGTGTTTTGGCTTTTGCGATGAATTTACCTAGCGCGTAGTCAGCGTATTTAATTGCGAGATCGCGTTTGTAATTTTGAGAGTCGTGGCCTTCAGGCAGCGTTACCTTACCTTCTGGAATATCAAAGGGGTCGTGATTACTTGAAGTAAACACAAGGCTGAAAAAAGGTTTGCCCGTTTTATTTAGCTCGTTTAGCTCTTTATCAGCTTGATTGAACAAGTCTTCGTCGCTTACTCCCCAAGATGAGATAAAAGCGGGGCTTTGTATGTCATTAATATCTACAATATCGCTAAAGCCATTGCCTAAGAAAAAGCTTTTCATGTTATCGAAGTGGCTTTCACCGCCATAAATAAATTGGGTGGTGTAACCTGCGCGTGCCAGTACATCGGCAAGTGAAAAGAAGTTATGTTGTGACTTTGATAGCTTTACTACTGAGCGAGAAGGTGAGGGGATAAAACCGGTTGTTACAGCTTCAATTCCTCGGACAGAACGTGTACCTGTTGCATATAAATTGTTAAATCCCCAACCTTCTTTATACAGCTTATCAAGGTGTGGTGTAACACCAATGCCACCCAATTCCCCGACAAAACGAGCACCTAAGCTCTCTTCTAAAATGATCACTAAGTTCTTTTTACTTTTATGGTTAAACGCTGTGTTAGCAGCAAGCGTTGGAATTGCCTCAATGGTGAACTGTGAGCGATATGATGCTTTTTTAACTGTGTCGATAATGTCACTGCGTGACATGGTGCCATATAGACTACTGGCATTCTTTTCGTTACCCATATTTTTTAACGCAAACGCTACACTGTAGGGTGAGTTGAGCACCAGTGAATTAACCAGCGAGTCACCCGAAAAATACACTAATGCCGGATTAAGCGGGCGATGACTAATGGTTCCTCGCGCGGCAATTAAGCAAATAAACAGTGCACTAACAAGTAATGTGACAGACGCAGGAGTTTGGTCTTTAGCTGCGCGTTTGTTGAATGAAGCACGCACAAAACGATAACTAAAAATGCTCGTTAATGTTGCAATAACCAATGTGCTAATAAGGGCAAGTAAGTGGCCGTGTAGCAGCATTGAAAACACTTCTTGCGGATAATCAATATATTCAATAAATAAACGGTTTGGGCGTACATCGTACTGATTAATGAACGCGGGTGTCGACGCCTCAACAAGCACCACTAAGGTGACAACAGCGCTTGCGTATAAGGTGAAAGCTTGCTTAAAAATGGCTGTTTTATTACGTAATAAAATATCAGCTAGCAAAATAAACACCCCAATGACTGATAAGTAGCCCACGCTACTTAGGTCAACTCTGAGCCCCCCCATAAAGACTGCTAAGTAATCGTTATCACCGAGTCTTTGTTGTTGCCATATAAGTAAGCCAATTCGTGAAATCATAAAAATTGACATTAATAGCAAGGAAAAGCGAAACAAGGGTTTTAAAACAAAAAATTGTGCTGTCATAGTCGTACTTACTTAATCAAAACTGCAGCAATATTAGGAAGCAAAACTTAAGAAACCCTTAGGTGAATCTTCTTTTTATAATGGTGCGTGAGTAACTCATCGGTAATCGTGCTAACAAAGCTCAACTTTAGTGCGTAATTAGAAATTTAATTGCAACTAACGACTGGGTTGGAATACGCAAATTATTACCTTTAGTTTGAAATTAAAGTGAAATTTTGCAGCGTGTGTATTTATGTGCAACACTGAAAGTGAACAACAATAAGGAATAATAACTATGGGTAAAATTATTGGTATCGCACTTATCGTGATTGGTGTTGCACTTGCTGTATGGGGTTATAACGTTTATGACTCGGCCAGTGCTCAAGTAAGTCGTACGTTTAGTGGCGACACACCTATCGAAGCATGGCTTGGTATGGTGGGTGGGGCAATCTGCGCCATTGTGGGAATTTATAAAGTAAAATAAGCAACCACATGTTGAAATAAGCAAGCTAATACCTGATACTGTATTTATATACAGTTTTGGTGTTAGCTATGCAAAAACAATTACCGCTAAAATATTATTTAAATCACTTTTTTGAATTAGCTGAGTTTATTCAGGCGCAATGCAAAACGTTGCTAACTCCTGAACAACAGCAATTTATCGTTAAGTTAACCCAGCTCGACGAACAAAGCTTGTGCACTTTGTTACGTATCTATTCGCGAAAACCAAGACTTGTCGCGCTTTCATCGCTTAATTACGAAGAAATCCCAAACCTACACGGCGCTATTTTTAAACTTAAGCAGTTTGCGCTGGTGGCTCACCCTACGGTTGATGATCTTGATTTGGTACTTGCTCATTTAACGAAACCAGAGCTTGTTGCGTTGCTTGCTGATGACGCACTTTTTAAAACCCCTATTACGTTTAAAAAGTCGGCCAGTAAAGGGGTGTTACTGGCACTGTGTAAACAACATATTGACCGAGAGGCGAATGCGCTTGAACAGTTATGTGGAGAGTTTGTTGTTAATAGCCGAGCAGAATATTACGAGTACTTTGAATTTTTATACAGCGGTCGCTTAAGTGCAGGTGATATAAACCATCAAAACCGCTTTGTTATGCGTGATTTAGGGATAGCGAAGGTGCGTAATGATGTTGGTGAAACGCGGTCACGTTTTAATACTCTTGAAGAAGCACAGACTCATTACCAATTAAATCAATGCCGCATGCAGTTTAAGGCATGCGAGATGCCTGAACAATATCGTCATTTAGCCAATGAACTGTTACAGATAAACTGTACTGACGATTTAGCGCACAGTATTAAAAATAAACTGCTTATTCGCTTATTTAAGCAATTTAAAGAGGCCGATTTGGCTTATGCATGCACACTTTTAGATAATTGCACTGGTAGCAGTGAGGCACAAGAGCTGGCTATTCGTGTACATTATAAACAAGGTGATACTGAATGGGTACAGCAAACGTTAGAAGCAATTATTAACGACCCCATCGACGACGGCATTTTGTATTTTGCTGAAGATTTCTTACAACGAAAATACAATAAGCAGCAGCGCTCTCGGTTAACGCAAATGCTCAGTGATACTGAGTGTCAGTTAGAGATTGACGATATTTATCGTGGCGATGTTGAGCAAGGAGTCTGTGAGTATTATCAACAGCAGGGATATACGGTATTTTTTACTGAAAATAATCTGTGGTTGAGTTTATTCGCGCTGACGTTTTGGCAAGAACTGTTTGTGGATACACCGTACCCACCGTGCAATGAATTTGATATTTACCCGCATGTTTTATTAGCCGATTGTTTTTACGCTTCGCAGCAGGCAGATATTGAGCAAAAACTGGCAACGTTCACCCATAATGATTGTATTTATAAGCAGGTTTGCAAAAGTGCAGCGCAGTTTTACGATACGCCAACGGGGTTGTTTCAATGGCACAGTGATATTCTTGAGCCTTTAAAAGTGCTTATTCAGCACAGCGAACTTGAGAGTTTAAAAGCGCATTTATTGCAAATGACAAAAACTTTTAAACAACTCAAAGATGGCTACCCAGATTTAATGGTACTGAAAGACACTGGCTTGTGCTTTGAAGAAGTGAAAGCGCCTGGTGATAAACTCAGACGCAATCAGCTGGTGAGTATTGATATATTAAAACAGCATGGCTTTACCGTGAACATTGTTGCGGTAAATTGGTTTAATGATCCTAACCGTATATACAGTGTGGTTGACATTGAAACCACGGGTGGGGTGCAAGGTAATAATAAAATAACCGAAATTGCCGTGGTGCAGCTACAAGCCGGCGAAGTGATTAAGCAGTGGGCAAGTTTAATTAATCCAGAGCGAAGTATACCGCCATTTATCACCAAGTTGACCGGCATTAATGCCGCCATGGTGCGCGATGCCCCTTGTTTTGCTGATATAGCCGATACGCTCAGAGAGCTCTTAAAAGGGTCGGTATTTGTGGCTCATAATGTGAATTTTGATTACAGTTTTATTCGTAAAGAATACGCCGCAATCGCCCAGACCTTTAAAATGCCTAAATTGTGCACGGTGGTTGAGTCGCGAAAAGCATTTCCGAAACTTCCCTCATACTCGCTTGGTAATTTAGCTGCGCATTTTGAACTGAATTTAACGAATCATCACCGTGCGCTGGCTGATGCTACCGCCACAGCCCAGTTGTTAAAACTTATTCAGCAAACACAATCAAAAAAGGCGAGTTAAACTCGCCTTTTATCATTTTGCGTTTGCGGTTATTCGTACTCAATAGGGTCTGTTACGTTATTAAGTGCGAAGGCTTCTAAACGCTCTTGGCATGCACCACATTTACCACAGGCTTTGTCGCGGCCGTTGTAGCAGGTCCATGTTTGGCTGTAATCAAGGCCCATTTTTAAACCATCTGTCAAAATATCGATTTTCGTATTGTTTAAATAAGGGCTGAAAATTTCAACGGCGTCGTAGTTTGCAATACGGCATACATCATCCATTTTTTTAACGAACTCTGGACGACAATCTGGGTAAATTGCATGGTCACCTGAATGAGCACCGTAATACACTTTGCTGGCTTTTAGCGACACTGCGTAGCCAACAGCCAGTGATAATAAAATCATGTTACGGTTTGGCACGATCGTGCTCTTCATGCTCTCTTCTTCGTAATGACCTTCTGGCACGTCTATATCGTCGGTTAACGACGAGCCGCCAATCAGTTGATTAATCGCAGAAATATCAACGATTTTATGAGGAACACCAAGCTTTTCACACACTTGAGCCGCCACTTTAAGCTCTTTGACATGACGCTGGCCGTAGTCGAACGACAGGGCATACACTTCGTGGCCTTGCTGCAGGGCTTTATTTAATACGGTAAATGAGTCCATACCGCCGGAATAAATAACAACTACTTTTTGCGTCATAACTGTTTTGCTCATACTTTTGATAGAGGTTTACTTCAGGGCGCGATATACTACACGGCTCGGGCCTAAATAACAATTTTTGCCCGCGATTTTGGTTTTTAGGCGGCCAATTTTTACTGTCCGTCGCGTCGTAAGTGAGATGTCTTTTGTACAAAATTAACGAAGTGTTTGAAACAATTCAAGGTGAAGCAAGTTTTACAGGTACACCTTCAATCTTTTTACGTTTGCAAGGCTGCCCTGTGGGCTGTGCTTGGTGTGATACAAAACAAACATGGGACGTTGATAATGTGTATAGGGTGTCGCTTGATGACACGGTCGAAAAAAAAGCGGACTCTGATCATTGGGCCGAAGCCTCTGCAGAGCAAATATTAGCGCTATTTAAAGAACGCGGTTACAACGCAAAGCATGTGGTGATCACCGGTGGTGAACCTTGCATGTATGACTTAAACCCAGTGTGTGAGCTATTACATGCAAACGGTTATTCTACGCAAATAGAAACCAGCGGCACATTCGAGATTTTAGTCCCTGAGCAAACGTGGGTGACGGTTTCACCAAAAATTAATATGCGCGGCGGTTACAAAGTACTGCGCAGTGCAATGCAACGCGCCGATGAAATTAAACACCCAGTGGCCATGCAAAAGCATGTCGAAGAGCTTGAAGATTTGTTTTTAAAAACAGGCGTGAATCCGCGTTTAGTTTACCTTCAACCCATCAGCCAAAAAACATCAGCGACTAAACTGGCCATTGAAACCTGTATTGCAAAGAACTGGCGCTTATCAGTGCAAGTGCATAAGTATTTGGGAATTAGCTAAACACATAATTTTTGTGTACAGAAACAAAAAAAGCGTTGCACCATGGCAACGCTTTTTTACTATGTTCTCGTAACTCGTAACTCGTAACTCGTAACTATTTATTCTGCGCTAAATAATCAAGCACAACCTGATGA
The DNA here is from genome assembly GCF_053628915.1 of Pseudoalteromonas sp. MBR-15. Classification (NCBI taxonomy): domain Bacteria; kingdom Pseudomonadati; phylum Pseudomonadota; class Gammaproteobacteria; order Alteromonadales; family Pseudoalteromonadaceae; genus Pseudoalteromonas; species Pseudoalteromonas sp. MBR-15. The sequence goes on along the minus strand of NZ_JBRJHH010000004.1, from coordinate 55,890 downwards.
TGATCTTTGGTTTTAAACTTATCAAACACGTGCTTGATTTTACCATCTTGGCCTACTAAAAAGCTGATGCGGTGCTGATTTATACCCCTAATAAAATGCACACTTAACTAAAATCTCTGCGTATGGCTAGATTTTATTGTGTGTGCAGGTTAATTTAAGCACACTTTTATTTCACAACTAAGAAACTTCCATTTGACTTGAACTTGTAAGAGCACACATACATTAAGAAATGTTGCTTTTAGAAGTAGGTATTTGAAAATTGACTCAATTATTTGAGGCTCAATGGAAAAATTGCTTATAAAAATATCTAAAGAAATAACAGTCATATTAACCTCCTAAAAATTGTTACTGTATCTATAGGGTAGGTTTAATGGTTTCACACTGTGAAACCTGACTATGTCTGTACTGTGAAATTTAGCACTGTAATTTATGGATAGATAAAATTTGAAGGAAAGGCTTATGAGCGGAATAATTACGATAACTGCACCATATTACTCAGAACTCAGTTACATCAGACCTTTAATCAAAAATGTACTGGAGACAATTGAAGAAACATACATAAAAAATACTAAAATCCCATGTTGTTTGTTACCAACATCAGGTAGAGAAATTTCAATTACCCCTTTGTTTTACCATGCAGCCTTTGAGGCTTATTCGGCAAAAAAGATTAGTTATATTCCATCAGCAGAGATACAAGTCAATAGAGGCAACAGTAAAGGCCGCTTAGATTTGGCTTTGATTGGAAAAAAGCATATTGAATTGATTGAGTTAAAAGCTAGTAGAGTTAAGCTATTTGGCCATATTACTACTATTACAAATAAAATCAGAGACAAGTTGAAAGAAGCGAGCGATCAGCTAGAGCAAATTGAGCAGGACGAAATATTGCAGTCTACAGAGTTAAATCTAAAAGGGCTCGCTATTGCGAATATTTTTTTATTAGTTCCTGAATCCAAGTCTAGTAATGCTGATTTAATACATGCAAGAGTAAACGAAATCATGAACGAAATAAAAGAGACTTTCATATACGCTTTAAGAGCGTCTCTGATATATAGTTATCAACATCATATTAATTTGGACAGTAGTAAAGGAAAGGGTGAAAGTTCTGTTGGTATGATTACTGTCGCTTCTCGTAAAGTGGATATAGATCAAATGTAATTTAAGAGGGTTGTCTATTTCAAGTTAACTTAACTCAAGATTTTCTGTTTAAATACTTCAACAATAAATTTATAGTTCCGTAAGAGGTACGTAGAACCTTGAGAGTATCTAGAAGTGTTTACAAAATGTAGCATCAAAAAATCATTATAAGGATATTGTTTGAAGTAATGTTTGCAATGGAAGAATATCATTTAATAAGAGCTTTCAAACTTTATTGTTTAATTAACTCACATAAAGAATAAGTTCATATGCAAGAAAAAATTACAGATTTGGAGCTTAGTCTAAAGCTTTCCAAAGAAATACAAGAATCTTATACCACAGCTTTAGAGTTTATCACTGCAAACCCTGACTATGCCCTTCAAAAATTTAGAGAAATAGTTGAAATGTTAGTTTTAATGCTTGAGAAAAAAAACCACCTTGAGCTTGTTACCAAAAACTTACAAGAGCGTATCAAAAACCTTAGTGTATGCCAGATCATTAGTAACCCACTCCAAAACCAGTTTCATGAAATTAGGAAGCTTGGAAATAAAGCAGTACATTATTCCAATGAAAACTCTGATGATAGTAACTTTACTAAAGAGAGGAAGCAAATCCTAACAGAAAAAGCTTTCGAAGCTAGGAAGTGTCTAATATCAGCGTTTGAAAACGTTTACTTTTGTATTAATGGTCATATTGCTGCAAAAGAAACAGAAGCAGTAGCTGCAGGACAGCAAGAGTTCAAAGAGCTTATATATAGTGCTTTAATAACCGACTGCTACAAGACAAAACTTAACGCAGGGGTGATGTGCGAATCAATATATAATGAGATCTATGCTGACTCCCCTTTACTTGCTTCAGAGTCAATAGTTTTACAGCTTAAAGGCATAGAAAACCATGCAATCCAGTTTTATGATTCAGCCTGTAGCATGTCGGCAAATTTTGACTTGCAGTTTCGGCTTGGTAGTAATTTAAAAGATAAAGAAAAAATAATTCAAGAAAAAAGCGATGTAGAAGCTCTTTTCAGATTTGCTTCGTTATCTTTAGGTAAAGAGGGTTTTATAGATAAAACCTTATCTTTGAATAGACTTAAATCATCAGCAGAGCGAGGGTTTGTTCCTGCACAAGCATTTTTAGGCACGTACTATTACGCTGAGGGGGAATATAGTCATGCAATAAGTTATCTGATAAAAGCTGGAGATCAAGAGGAGCCATTAGCTCTTAGATATTTATTTTATTATCATTCTGAGGGAAAAGCTTGTGATACGAATAGAGAAAAAGCATTAAGCTTTCTTTTACGTGGTATAGAGTTAGGTAATGCCGATTGTGAAGCGTTATTAGGTATAGAGTATCATAAGGGAAGTTTGATGGATAAAAATGACATTAAGGCAAGGGAGCTATTAGAAAAGTCCATAATCGCAGGAAGTATTATTGGTAAGAACTATATGATACTTCATTTTAATAACCTAGCTAAGAAAGTCGCTGGAGAAGCTTCAAAACTTGGTGAAAGTCTTCTAAAAATTATTGAAGAAAGAAAACCAAAACCTTTCAGAGCTGAGGGTAAAATTCCACCCAATTCATTATGTCCATGCGGTTCTAAATTAAAATACAAGAAGTGTTGCAAGAACGGCGTTTCAAAGAAAGGCTCTGATATACATCTTCCTTGGATATAAATTAATTATTATAGGTTCAATTTTTTGCAGTTAAATACAGTTGTAAATTAACAGTAGACACCTAGTTAGCCGATTTATATCGGATTTCATATTCTTGGGGATATTTATTTCACATAACACCTCCTATCTTACTTCATTTTGAAAATAAAAGATGTCTAGTTGTTTGAGGGAAGATCATGACAGTACTTTTATAAATAGAATCTTTGAAGGAGGTGGGCATAGTCATTACTTTGATCAAGATGGTTGCTTCATAGAAACTTACTGGTTACCTCTTTTTTATTAAGATTATGAAGTAGAACTGATTGATAATAGGAGAGATAGCTTTTTTCGACTTGGGATTCTTGATAAAACGAATACACTTCTTGGTGCTATTAAAGAGCTAACTTATATTTTCTTTATATTATGGGGCCTATATATTTTTTTAGTTAATAGCTCCTGCATAAACACCTAAAAGAGTTAGTGTGTTTATGCAGTTCACTCTAAATTTTTAACTTATCAAGAAAATGAAATCGTTTTCATAATTCGGTTTTCAAATAGTTTAGCACTACTTCATGATGATCTTTGGTTTTAAACTTATCAAACACGTGCTTGATTTTACCATCTTGGCCAACTAAAAAGCTGATGCGGTGAATACCTTCGTACTCTTTACCCATAAACTTTTTGTAACCCCAAATACCGAATGCATCGGCAATGGCGTGATCTTCATCGGCTAACAGATCAAAGTTAAGCTCTTTCTTTGTTTCAAAATTCTTTAGTCGTTTGATTGGATCAGGGCTAATACCAACAACGTGCGTATTGAACTTAGCAAGCTCTGCTTTTTCATCACGAAGGTTTTCAGCTTGCACTGTGCAACCAGGAGTTGATGCTTTAGGGTAAAAATAAACCAGTACTTGCTGCTCTTTTAAAAGATCAGCTAAGACAACGGTTTCGTCGTTTTGGTTTTGTAAACTAAAAGCAGGGGCTGTGTCGCCAGCTTGTAGTGGATTAATTTTCTTCATGCTTTGCTCCTTAGCGAATGCGTCTGAATATATAGTCTACGTTCAAACTACGAGAAAGATCTTCAAAGCTCACTTTAAAGTGATCAATATCGACTTCTACAGGGATATTAAACTCTAGTTCGCAGCGCATTTTAAGTTCGTCATTCTCTTCATAGGTATCTGATTTAAGAGAACAAATACTGATATGATTGTCAGCAAAAAAGCGCGTTACTTTGCTTAGTGTTCCCGGTGTGTCAATACCTGTGTATTCGAGGGTGTAACCAGCACAAAATTCACACGCAACATGACTTGCTGTGCGTTTCATCATGGTTAATAAGCCAAGCTCCATGCCTTTTGTAGGCAATGTATGCTCAATGCGGCTAATTGCTGACATATCGCCAGCCAATAACATGATAAAGGTAAATTCGTTGCCCAAAATAGCAATGCGACTGTCAATTATATTGCAATGGCAATCACTCACTAACTGAGTCAATTCGCTAACGATACCGGGTCTATCTTCGCCAATCGCAGTGAGCACTATCTGATGATTTGTAAAAACAGTCATGGAATTTTAAGTACCTAGTAATTAATAATACCAATAGATATAAGCCAGAATAAGCCTTGATTTCACGTGAGTTTAATAACGCACGGCGGCAAAGTTTAACATAATTTACTCAGTTAACGATAGCGACGATTAATTAAGCCGTGAATAAAGTGCGCTCTTTCTTGTTTTTAGGGGCATCAGAAAGTACCATAGTTAAAATTTTGCAAGGTGATAAGCAAACACATACGTTACGCTAACCCAAACCATTCGGGTTTTTTGCATAAAATAAAAAATGTAAAGTTAAAAGTGATTTTACAGTGAACCAAATCGGCATTACCCACTCATATATTTGTTAAAAAAATTAAGGGTTTGCTAAGGAGAAATATCTGTGCAGTATTGGATCTCAAAGGCGCTTGCTGTAAGCGTATTGGTAAGTTTAACTGGGTGCGGTGTATTTACCGATGAAGCACACCATAAACGTAATTATCGTGCTAACGAACCGGTTAAAGCGCCTGAAGGACTTGCGCAACCAGCTCAAGATCCGACTTATAAAATGGAAGTGGCTCAGTACGACAATAATCCTGAAGCGAAAAATTATCGTCCACCGGCGCAAGTGATCACCATTGCACAAGGTAGCTGGGTTGAAGAAGGCGATAAAGACGCACGTGTTTATTTTGATAAAAATGACGGTATCGTTGATTTAGATGAATTTATTTGGGATTCCGTTCACGCGGTACTGAATGAGAGTAATACCCGTGCCGTTAAAGAAGATAAGTTATTAGGCAGCATAGAAACTGATTGGTACACAATCATCAAGCCTGAAGATAGCTGGTTTTGGGAAAGCGAAACGGAAGTGTCACAGCAGCGTTTTCTTTTTACAATTGAAGAGAAATCGCATCAACGTACTGCATCTTTAAATGCAAAACTGGTTGATTATAAAAGTGACTCACAAGAATTAACACCGCTTCTACAACAACAATTAGAAGTGCGTGCTTTAAACCAAGTAATCGCTGAGTTTGACTATCGTTATCGTCAACTTGAGGTTGAAATGCGTAAACAACAAGGCATTATTTCGCTTGAAATGGGCTTTGATAACAAAGGTAACGCCGCATTAGTTACTGAGCAAGATTACTTTGTTGTGTTTGATCGTTTTTCTGGTTTCTTAGAGCGTTTATCTTTCACCATTGTTGAAATTGATCAAGAGCGCGGTTTGATCACGGCTGATTACAAAAAGCCAGAGTCAAGCGTGTGGGATTCTATTTGGGGTGAAGAGCTTGCAGAACTGCCTATTGAAGATGGCCAATACCAAATTCTTGTTAGTCGTACCAATGAAGGTGGCACAAGCCTGACTTGGATGGACTCAGAAGGCAATACACTTGAGCCGGGTACAATGAATGACCTACAACAAGCATTAGAAAATGCGCTGCGCCAACGCGGCATCAATATTTAATAATTAAAAAAGTTAAAACCACCACAAAAAGAGCCTAGCCGCTCTTTTTGTGGTTTTTACAGGTTGAAAATATGTCTAACTTAAACGCTGCAAACCGCAGTAACTTGCGAACTTTGTTTACCTTTTTCGTTCCTTCACTTATAGGTGTCTTCTTGTTTATGACGCCGGTACCCATAGGTGAAGCAATGACAATTCCAATTGCTGTTATGGCAAAAGCTGTGCAGGAGTGGATTGCGCCATTTGCATTGGGGTTAATTACCACAATTGTGTGTATCACAGGTGTTATGTCGTTAATAATAAAGTTTTTTAAGCCAAGAGCGCTGTTAAAAATATTTATTATTAAACATTTGTTTGATGTAAGTTGGCTGTGGTTGACTGTGCGTTTGCTCGGTATGATATTTATTATATTAACGTACACGAAGCAAGGTCCCGAAATGATTATTTCGGGTGATACAGGGGCATTAGTTTTAAACGACCTCCTGCCGGTACTTTTTTCGGTGTTTATTTTAGCGGGTTTACTGCTGCCATTATTACTCAACTTTGGTTTGTTGGAGCTTGTTGGTACGTTACTGACAAAGGTGATGCGCCCTTTATTTGGTGTACCAGGACGAAGCGCAGTTAACTGCGTAGCGTCGTGGCTTGGTGATGGTAGTGTCGGTATTTTAATGACCGCACGCCAATATGAAGACAAGCATTATACACAACGTGAAGCTGCGATTATTGGTACCACATTCTCTGCTGTATCAATTACTTTTTGTTTGGTTGTTATTGGCCAAGTAAAATTAGAACACTTGTTTGCTCCATTCTATTTGACCGTGTGTTTAGCGGGTTTTGTTGCCGCTTTAATTGTTCCGCGTTTACCGCCTTTACGTTTTAAGAAAGATTTGTATGTTGACGGCACAGAACCCGACAAGCACGCAGAGTCAGTGCCAGAAGGGAAAACTCTTATTACGCATTCTCTCGATGTTGCTTTAGCTAAAGCACGCACAGCTCCAGGCGTTGTAGGTACGCTTAAAGAAGGCTTACACAACGCATTTGACATGGTTTTTGCTGTATTACCCGTGGTGATGGCTGTGGGTACATTTGCCCTGATTATCGCTGAATACACTGCCATTTTTGAATACATGGGCAAACCATTTGTGCCATTTTTAGAATTACTGCAGGTCCCTGAAGCAGAAGCAGCGGCGCAAACTATTATGGTGGGTTTTGCCGATATGTTTATACCGTCAATATTAGCGGCGGGAAACATTGAGAGCGATGTCACCCGTTTCATTATTGCTGCTATGAGTGTCACGCAGTTAATTTACATGTCAGAAGTAGGGGCATTGTTATTAGGCAGCAAAATCCCGGTGAATATCGTTGAATTGTTTTTAATTTTTATTTTAAGAACATTGGTGACGCTGCCGGTCATTGTATTGATGGCGCATTGGTTAGTGTAAACTCGTTAGCGCATGATCAAAAAAGCCCTGATCAATCAGGGCTTTTTTGATCATTTTCGTCTTTTTTTTCGGGCTTTTTAAAGTCCATTTTTGCTGCATGTTTTAATAAAGCAAGGTTGCCAATGACAACCCCAAACACGGCCACGACGATTGCAATTTTTTGCCAGGTTTCCATAGGTACACTCAGCTAATTCACCAACCTAGATAGTAGCACTTATATCAATCCGCAAAAATACTTAATCATTTTGAGTGTTCAAACCAGTCGCTACCTGCGTTAAAAATGTCTGATTTACGACTGCATGGATGCAGGAGCAATTGCCGAGAACAACTAAATAACTAAATTTTTGCCTTGTTATCAACGCGGTTTTATTACCTCAAAATAGACCTCTTAATTAAGCACAATGGTATTAAAAGCGTTTTGCATAAGAAAGAGAAATAAAATCAAGTCCAGGGTTTGGGCTTTTGAATCCTGCATTAGAGTAGTGTAAATAGCGTAGTGCTAACGAACGGTTGTCACCTAAATCAGCAACCAAGCCTAACCTATCTTCAAACTGGTAGTGAGTGCTAACATTTTTTCCTGCAAAGTGGGTGTCATCTAAAATTGAGACGCCTATACCAAACTCAACCGACACCGGTATACCTTTAACATTGAACACGGGGTATTGAATCACGGGTGACATTGCTAACACTACGTTAGTTTGATGATTGTTTTCTTTACCGTATTGCCAAATGTTAAAACTCGATTCGAAGTATAAACGGCCGTACTTGAGTGGTAATTTCTCGCTCGGGATATGATATTGGTAGGCTAATTTAATGCCTCTCACGTCGCCTTCACCTTGAATATAATCAATTGCATAACCATGATTTGAAGCTGCATAAAGCGGGCCTGCGACCAAAGCCGTTGCGCAAAGTATGAGGGTTTTTAATTGATGTATTTTTTTCATATCGGTACTTCTCTTTGTGACTGTGAGAATGTAGATAAGGGCAGGGGGTAGTCGTTTTCAATGTGCGAAAATACACAGACGCTGTGCAGGCTCGTGGTTTTAGAAGTAATTATATGAAAATGCTAATAAAAACTGATTGGTGTCATTTTGGCATTAAAAAGGTGTCGTATTGGTTCTTTTTCTTTGGGGTAGTAATCGGTATATTAGCGAAAATTTTTTGATCCAGAAGCACACACAATGACCAGATTAGTTAATTCATTCTTGCTAATTGCAACACTCTTTACGGCCAGTGTAAGCGCCAGTAATGTGAGTTCGCCAAAGCAGTTATTAGAATCAGTAACAGCCGATTTATTTGTTGATATCGCCAATGTGAATGCCAAAGGTGATGCAAGCCCTGAAGCAATGAGCAGTATTGTAGAGCAACGTTTACTGCCACACATGGATATTAAGTTTGTATCTTACAAACTGCTAGGTAAGCATATTAAAGGTTTACGCCGCGAACAGGCTGTTGAGTTTATTGCTGCTGTTGAGCATTATTTAACGGTGACTTATGCGGGTGCGCTTATGAAGTACACCGGCCAAAAAGTTATTTTCGATCAATCTCAGTTAGTCGATGGTGATTATGCAACAGTGAAAACGCAAATTGTTGACGATAATGCCCCAGCCATTGATTTACACTTTAAGTTGCGTCAAGGCAAAGACAAGCAATGGAAAGTTTACGATATCGTTGCTGAAGGTATTTCGCTCTTAAGTGCAAAGCAAAAAGAAGTATTGCAACGCATTAGCCAAGTAGGCATCGACCAAGTAACACACGAATTAGCCAGTAAATAAGTTTATATAGTCTCCAACCAAGCAGTGTGCTCCGTGTGTGTGCCACTGCTTTTCTATTTTCTTTAAAAATCACCTACTTTGCGCTAGCACCTCGTACCCTCTGTGGTAGAATCAAGCTACTTTTCTTATTAACCTAAGTATCTGTCAAGATACTCGTTTTTTGGTCGCAATATTAAGCTCAGTGTCAGTTATATTTTGTTATAACTGAGTGCTTAATAAGACCTCGAATAATGTGCAGCGGAGTTGTGTTTTTTTAATGGAAAATGTACTGATTTGGCCGAAGGAATACCCGTTACTGATCAAAGGATTAGCTGAGCAAAACGGGGCTTATATTTTAGATGCTTTAGAAGCTTGGCCTGCATGTCGTTCAACAAATGAAGATGACGGTGTGTGCACGACGGTTCTGCCACCTATTTATTACCTTACTTGGTTAACACCGCTTGAGCCTTTTGAAGAGTGCTACTTTCAGCATATTTCTGAGTTTGATGAATCTGCGCAGCACTATATAAATGCAATGAAAACGCATTTTCTAGACAACGATTACACCCCAGAAAGCCTTGTACTTATGCTCTGCCAGCGTCTTGAAAAATACGCCAGTGCATTTGCGCAATCAGCGGTTAAAACACCGATTACACTTATTCACCAGCTATTCAATCGTCGCTATTTTACGGTGATTGAGCATGTGCTGAATCAAGGTGCAAAAATGTCTGCACAAGACGTGCTTGAGCTGTGGACTGAAGTGGATTTTAGAGATCGTCTTAGTGGCTTTATCCCTGAAACGGTTGCTGACCTGGAACATTTAACCAGCCTTGCAGCAGATAAAGTCGCGCAAGGGGAAGACTACTTTACGTTATTGAAGTTGGTCTCGCCAGACGTTGATTCTGTCGCGTTACTTGAGCAAGCGCTGTTAGCGCATTTAAGTCATGAAAGTGCAAAGCAAACAATGGCAAAGCGCTTTATTGAGCAAGGGGCAACAGGCACACTTGCTGACGAAAACGGTAAAACTGCGTTTATGTGGGCGATAGAAAAAGGCTACGTAAATGTTGTTGAAACGATACTCGAACATCAAGATAAAACGCGACAAGATAACAAAGGTAATACCGCATTACATTATGCCGTGTTTGCCCAAAGTGAACCTTTGTTAGTGTTTTTGTTAAAATCGGGGTTTGATTTTCGTGTCCGTAATAACGAAGGTTTAAGTTGTTATCGCTTAGCCGTCAGTATAAAAGCAGATAACTTGGTAAAATGCCTAGAGCGCGATTTTGGGATTAAAGAACTTTCACCAGAAGGGCAGTTCGAACGTGTGAAAAAAGTGCATTTGCTGCATGCCATCGTCACTTTGCTTTTCCCTGTGCAGTTGTTCTTCTTTTTTGATGATAGCATTGCTATAAAAAGTGAATTAACGCTGAGCTTTACCTTGCTTGCCATCATGTGCTTTTTCTTTGCAACGAGCTTAAAGCGTTGCGCGCTTTACCCACATTTACGCCACCCTTGGGGACTCTTTCTACTGCGTATGTTTTCGTTGTTTAGTTTGGTCGCACAAGTTGGTTTGGCAAGCATTGTGGCATTAGCGACACTTTCAGAGCTTGTTTAATACCATTAATTCGTAATAATACTTAATCATTTTGAGGGTTTAACCTGTCGCTATCTGCGTTAAAAATTGCTGATTTACGACTGCATGGATGCAGGAGGTAGAGCAATGCAGGAGCCATTGCCGAGAACAACTAAATAACGATTTTTTTGCTTTGTTATCAGCGACGTTTTAGCCTCAACACTGCTCATTTAATTAACCGAATTGAATTGGGATAAGTATAGAAGTGTGGAGTTTCCGCTTTTATTTCAATAAAAAACGGCAACCTTGGTTGCCGTTTTTGCTATTTTTTAGACTCGCTTTCGTGGGCGGCTTTTTCTTCTGCTAACTCTTCTTTGAGCTTACGAATTTTCAATCCTAACTCTTGCCCTCTATGGCGTGCATAATAAGTGCAACCAATAAACATGAGGCTTGCAAAGGTTAACTCAAGTAACACCCAAATAAGCTGATCTTGGGCTACCCAAAGCAAGGTAAAGCCATGAATAAAATAGAACATGACAATAAAGTTAGCCCATGCGTAGGTGTAGGGCTTGTCTTGAATAATTCCTTTTAATGGCAATAGCAATGGCACAATATAAACAACAAATATAAATGCGTTGCTGTGGCCTTCTCGTGGTGCAATTAAAAACAACCAAATTGGCATTAAAATTAATAAACCAATGTAACCAATTAATGCAAAACGTTGAAAACGCTTTGTAATCGGTTTTTTGGCTACAGGGTGGTTTAACTCAGACTCTGAGCTCATTGTAATTTACTCGCAATCAGTGCCAGACGTTTTCCAACACTCTGACAAATTTTTATTTCGTCTTTACTTAGAATATTGCTGTTATTACTACCCGCGACATGTGTTGCGCCATAAGGCGTACCCCCTGTTTCGGTGCCAAGCAGTTCAGGTACGTCATAGGGAACACCAAGCAACATCATACCGTGATGTAACAGTGGTAATGATAAATTAAGCAGTGTGGCTTCGTTTCCGCCATGCATACTACTTGATGACGAGAAGACACAAGCAGGTTTATCAATCAGCTGGCCTTTAAGCCATAAATCGCTGGTTGTTTCCCAAAAGCTTTTTGCTTGTGAGGCCATCATACCAAAGCGTGTAGGAGTGCCAAACGCAAGGCCATCACAGTTAATCAAATCCTCTTTACTGATCACGATGTCGTGCGGTTGACGTTGTACAAACGTACGCAATAAGGCGTTTGCCCCTTGCTGCTCAATAGCATCGCAAATCTCATGGGCCATGGCTTCTAAAGAACCATGGCTTGAGTGGTATAAAACAACAATATTGGTTGTCATTAAAGCACGCTTAATACGTTTTCAGGTGGACGACCTAGGGCTGCTTTGTTGTTATTTACAACAATTGGACGCTCAATTAATTTAGGGTTAGCAACCATTGCAGCACGCAGTTTGCTTTCATCTTGCTCGTTCTTTAAATCAAGTTCTTTATAGATATCTTCTTTGGTGCGCATTAATTCTCGCGCAGAAGAAAAACCAAGCTGGTCTACAAGCGTTGCGATTTGCGCTTCATCTAGTGGCGTTTTTAAGTATTCAACCACGGTAGGTTGTACGTTATTGCTTTCGAGTAGGGCAAGTGTCTCACGTGACTTTGAACAACGTGGGTTATGATAAATAGTAACAGACATGGTGTGTTCTCTAAATTTATGAATTTGGTTTATTTTAGGGCAAGCGTGGCGAGACTTAAAGTCTCGCTAGTTCTTTTTGCAGTTGACGATATTGTGTTAGAAGTGCTTTTAAGCGTTGTTGCTTAACGAGCTCTTCAGGCTCAACAAAATTAAGCGCTTTTTGAATTTCGTCAGCGGCTTTTAAATAGGCTCCATACTGGGCAAGTACATCGGCATTTGCTTCATGATATGACGCCATATTTTCTTGTTTTTTATAAACAGAGGCAATTAATTGCTTCCCTAAGTTATGTTCTGGCTTTGCTAATAAAAACGATTTTAAAATACGCTCAGCGAGTTCGTATTGTTCTGCTTCAATTGCTGCATTTGCGTAGTTTAGGGTAATTACTTGATTGTTTGGCCTATCAACATCCAGTTTTGCTAAATACGTCACAGCCTCAGCGGCTTTGCCTTGCGCAATAAGTAAATCAGTGTGGGTGTCGATATAAAATAGGTTTTTAGGGTCTTCCTTCAGTAAAGGCTCAAGAATACTGGCCGCTTCATCCAGCTTTTTTTGATCTAACAAACTAATGCCTAATCCGTATTTCAGTGCGGTGTTGTGTACGGTATTTTCACGCATTAACTTACGAAATAAGTCCTCAGCAGCTTTTGATTTCTGGTAATAGCGAGCAATAACTCGGCTTTTTGCTAAATTGAACTCGAGGCTGTCTTCGAAATGTTTTTTTGGATATTGCTCGGCACGTAGGCGGACATCAGACACCCTGCTTTCAGGTAATGGGTGAGTTAACAAAAACGCCGGTGGCTTATACTTGTAACGAATTTGTGCAGCCAGTTTAGTTAAAAATTCACTCGATTGGCGCGGATCGAAGCCGGCATTATTGAGTGTTTGCATACCAATACGGTCTGCCTCTTGTTCTGCAGCTCGGCTGTGTGTTAGTTGGCTAAATGCCGCTTGTGTTTGGTTAGCTGAAATAATAGCAATACCGGCATCGGGAGCAACGACGGTTGCTAAAATACCAGCAATCATACCGGCAATGGTTAAAGCATTATTGTCTTGTTGTTGTTGAATACGACGCGCTAAGTGGCGTTGTGTTACGTGTGCAATCTCGTGACCTAGTACCGAGGCAAATTGACTTTCATTATCGGCTTGTGCAATGAGACCCGTGTGTACACCAACATGGCCACCGTAAAAAGCAAACGCATTTATTTCGGGGTTGTCGATCCAAAAAAATGAAAAGGGGAAACGCACATCATTGGCATTGGCCACTAATCGACGGCCTAAAGTGGTGAGGTATTCATCAAGTACCGGATCAGATACGACAGGGGATGAACCGCGAATTTGCATCATCATAACTTCGCCGATTGCTTGCTCTTTTTCAATCGGCAATGCTTGCAGTGCTGAGGTACCTAAATCTGGAAGCTTAAAATTTGTTTGTGCCTTCAACGGCTCACTATGCAGTATCGAAAACGTTAATAATGCACTGCATAGTGTAATAAAGGCTGATTTTATTCGCATTTTATTCCTTGTTGATTTGTTCACCTAGCATGACTTTGGCTATATCAATTTCGTCGCTGCATGCACGGCTATCTTTTTCGCACAATTGATAGAAATCTTTTATTGTGACTCCATCTAGCTTAACAACGTTCAACTCCCGTTGTAAAAAAGTTATGATTTTATGCACAACTTTATGAGCATGAAGGATCAGTGCTTTATCTGCTTTATCGCCTCGTTCAAAGTAAAATGCAATAAATTTATGTAGCTGATTGATACGAATCAGATTTTTCATAGTATGTGGATCCCACACACGAAACTCCATAAAGCGATTATCTTTAATATACTGATCGACCGTGACATCTTTTGCATAAGGATAAGCCCACAGCTCGAACCCTCGGTCCGTGAAGCTTTGGTGCAAAGCAAGGCGCGGCTTATTATTACACACTATTTCGCCTAATTCTGTTTCGTGTCCATCAAGTATATCAAGATTCCAATTTCGCGGGTCGATAAGCCGCTTTACTGCATTGTCAAAACCATGATCTAAAATACCTTCCGATTCGCTGACCGAAGATGCCACCATGTGATAAAATGGAGGCAATTCCCCCCAATTTATTTGTTTTTTAAACCAATTAATCTCTTTAAGAGTTGGATTCGCTGGTAATTGCGCTTTATTATGCGAGCCAGGCATCGTGTTTCCTTTACTATCCGGTATCCGATAAGGATAAACTATTGCTTTGCGTGTTTTAAGAAAAAAATGACTTATTACTCATTATAAAGACTTATTTTTTAATGAGTGCTGTGATCTAATACTTATTATTCATATTAATTACGTAGTTGATTCGTTATGTTGATGTGTGATTTGCGGCCATTTAAATGCCCGCAACAGTTTATTCAGTTTAAATTAGGGTTAAATAAGGCAGTATCTGCCAATCAATCAGTTACTTTTACATTTAATGCTGCTGAGTCGAGTGAGGATATGCAGCGATTTTTAGAAAAACATCATTACCATTTTAAAATTGACCTAAAATTAGGTGTACTCATTGTGGAGCCAATTCGTGTTTGAATATGTAAAAGCTTGGTACGAAAATAAATTTTCCGACCCCCATTCGGTCACCTTATTGTTGCTGCTAATTGCAACGGTGGCGCTGTTTTACTTTTTTGGCTCTCTTATTGTGCCGGTGTTGGTTGCGCTGGTCATTGCATATTTACTTGATTGGCCTGTTGTTCATTTAGAAAAGCTAGGCATGAAGCGCTTTACGGCCTCTATTTTAGTGATGCTGTTATTTAGCGGTTTGATGATCATGATTTTAATTGGGATGGGGCCTGTACTTTGGCAGCAAACCAGTAATTTAGTGCAAGAAACCCCCTACATGATAGAAAAAGGGAAAGCGCTGCTGCTACATTTACCTGAAGATTACCCCAGTTTAATTACCTCTGAACAAGTTAAGTCGATAGTCAGTAGCGTTGAAGCAAAAGTGATTGAATTTGGTCAACTTGCGCTGTCGGTTTCGTTAACGTCGTTAAAAGATGTGGCTGCTTGGCTTATTTATCTGATTTTGGTGCCACTGTTAGTTTTCTTTATGCTTAAAGACAAGCAAGAATTAACACAAAGTGCTGAACGATTAATTCCAAAACAACGCCGCCTTATTATCCAAGTATGGCAAGAGATGAATCAGCAAATCATGAACTACATTCGTGGCAAGGTGTTTGAAATTTTAATTGTTGGTACTGCTTCATTTATTGCATTTGCGGTGCTTGATTTACGTTATGCAGCATTACTTGGCGTTTTAGTGGGCTTATCGGTGCTTATTCCATTTGTTGGCGCTGCTTTGGTGACGATTCCGGTTGCGGCTGTTGCGCTATTCCAATTTGGTTTAGAGACTCAATTTTGGACAATCCTTATTATTTATGGGGTTATTCAGGCGCTCGATGGCAATGTGTTAGTTCCGCTGTTATTTTCGGAAGCTGTTGATCTGAATCCTGTATTTATAATCGTTGCGGTTTTATTTTTTGGTGGCTTATGGGGATTCTGGGGCGTGTTTTTTGCGATACCGCTGGCATCGCTTGTTAAAGCACTAATTAATGCTTGGTCATCGAAGCAGGTCGACCTTACTCCTAGCTAGCTTAGTATTAAAAGCTATATAAAACGCACTTTACTGACTAATTGATTATTATAATTTACACGTGAAAAATGTAAAATAGGTTATAAGATATATCTTTTAGTAATATGGTGCGTTTTTCATGGCAAATTTTTTTCTTCCAGACGATGCTAATCAGCAGATTTATTTAGATGCAAACGCAACGACACCGGTACTTCCACAAATTGCAGATGTTGTGTCTCATACTATGCAAGTCTGTTTTGGTAACCCATCGAGTTCACACATCACAGGTATTCAAGCAAAATATCTATTAGAACAAACACGAAGCAAAGCACGTGATGTGATTGGGGCGTCTGATGGCGACATATTGTTTACCTCGGGAGCAACCGAAGGTATTCAGACTGCTGTTGTATCGACATTAATAGCGGCAAAAAATCATCAAATTGAAAATCCAGTGTTGCTTTATGGCGCCACAGAGCACAAAGCGGTTCCAAATACACTAAAGCACTGGAACAATGTGCTGGATATTAATGCGCAAGTGTTGGCTATTCCGGTTGATAAATACGGCATTTTAGATCATGAGTTCATCCGCAAGCATGCTGCAAATGCTCTAATGATCTGCACTATGGCAGTCAATAATGAAACGGGTGTGTTTCAAGACTTAGCGGCTATCGAGCAAGTGATCCGCAGTGAAAACACGCGCGTCGCTTGGATGGTCGATTGTGTTCAAGCTTTAGGTAAAACCCGTTTGGCTTTAAGCCAAACCACAATAGACTATGCGCCTTTTTCTGGCCATAAACTGTATGCACCCAAAGGCATTGGGGTGCTATATATTCGTAAAGGCAGTGCATACACTCCGTTTATTGCCGGTGGTGGTCAAGAAAGCGGCATGCGGTCTGGCACAGAAAACTTACCGGGTATTGCTGGCCTGAACGAGTTGTTTTCGTTATTGCTTGATAAAGATAATCACACCTTTAAACCACTAGAGCAGTTACATGCTTTTCGCAAGCAGCTGCATGAAGCACTGATTGATACGTTTGGCAGTATTACGTTTAATCATGAATTTGAGTATTCAGTGCCAACGACATTAAATTTTGCTGTGAACGAATTAACCAGCAAAGAGGTGATGGACTTATTTGATGCTGCGGGTATTCGTGTTAGTGGTGGATCTGCGTGTAGCTCTGGTGCGAATCGCAGCTTTGTACTTGATGCAATGGGCGCATCTGATTGGCAGAGTGAAAATGCAATTCGGATGTCATTTGGTCCAGCGGTAACCGAGCAAGAAATTAATTATGCCTGCGATAAGATCCGCTCGCTTAAACCTATTCTTGAAGCAAATTGCTTGGTGGTTTCGGACAGCACTTCACCGCAACAAGAGGTCTGTGCAATTGGTTTGACTCAATTGCGTCATCAAGCGGCTTGTTGTTGGTTATACGTTGATAGCAATAAGCACGCAGTTGTGATTGATCCAATTATTGAGCTGATACCGCGAATGGCTAAAATTGTCGCAACACAAGGTTTGTTAGTTAAAGCTATTTTAGATACACACAAACATCAAGAACGCTTATCTGCTCGCTGTTTACTTGCTAAAGAACTAGCAGAGCAGTACGTAGGCAATGAAACAGACGAATTAGGCTGGCCTGTTAATGATGAAACAATACCACTTAATACCGCGCGTTTACGTAAAGTTGCGACACCGGGTCACAGCCAAGACAGTGTGAGCTATTTACTCGAAAATAGCCTAACAAATGATGTTAGCTATTGTTTCTGCGGTGATTTAATTCTTCCTGGTGGGTTAGGTAACACAGTAATTAGTGGCAGTGATACGGCACAAATGGTGCAATCATTAAAATCTCTCGCTACGCTGATTGATGATACTACGCTGATTTGCTCGGGACATGATGACCAGCAATGCTTTGCGATGGATTGGCATGCACAAAAAGCGACGACTCCTTTATTAGCGACGTTGCTTAATGGGCAGTTAAGTGAGGCTGAATTTATTGAATTAAAGCAGCAAGCCGATCAACAAAAGCAGCACACAAGTCACCCATTGTGTGGTTACGTTGATGTGCTTGAAAGCACGCCAATGAAACAGCTTACGTCAACGGATGCTAAAGCTATGTTAGGCGATCAAGCAACCTATTTGATTGATACCCGTGAACCTTACGAACATGGTGTGGCTAATCTTGCTGAGGTATTTAATGTTGAGAACGCGAAAGTTATCAATATTCCATTGAGCCGTATGGCAAATGCGATAGTGCAAGGACAACTCGATAAAGCGAAAAATTATATTTTAGTGTGCCGCAGCGGTAATCGCTCAAAGCAGGCTGCAAATAATTTATCGCAATTAGGGTTTGAACATGTTTATAACTTGAATGGCGGACTCGCACTGATCAATTCCAATCAGCAATAATACTTAATTTTTGAGGAATTAAACCTGTCGCGACCTGCGTTAAAAATGCCTGATTTACGACTGCATGTATGCAGAGCAATGCAGAAGCAATTGCCGAGAACATCTATATAACGACATTTTTGCCTTGTTATCAACGCGGTTTTATTGCCTCAAAATAGGCCACTTAATTAAGCGAATTGCTATTAGCGCGACACAGCACCATTGAGTTATAAAAAACAAAGCCGCTATTTATAGCGGCTTTTGTATAGTTGATGTGTTTTATCAGGAGGCGCTGTTAGGCCCTGAGCTTTCACGTATCACCAACGAAGGGGTGAATGTGGTAATAATGTCTTTATCTTGATTGCGCGCACCACGTGTTTTTCTGAATAACAGGCGCGCTGCATGTTGTGAAATCACATCATTAGCCTGATGCGCGGTTGTTAGTTTAGGCCATGTCTGGCGCGAGAATGGTGAATCCTCGAACCCGGTGATTGATAATTGCTCTGGAATTTCAATTCCCATTAGCCGAGACGCGAACAACGCACCGGCTGCCATTTCATCGTTTCCGCCTAAAAGCGCAGTAATTTTCAGTGGGTTGTTCTCACCAAGTAACGCTTTGGCTCCTTCAACGCCTGATTCAAATGAATATTGGCCTTCATAAACCAGTGCATTGTTGAGCGTGATGTTGTGATCTTTTAGCGCAGCTTGATAGCCTTCTAAGCGCTCAGTGGTTGACTTATGCTCTTTGTCGCCGCATAAAAAGCCAATGTTTTTATGACCAAGCGATAATAAATGAGCAGTAATTTCATACGCAGCTTCATAATCGTTCACATAAATACACGTATCTTGGTCTTCGTCTGTAGGGCGGCCAGATAATACACGCACATAATGGATACCCATTTCATCGAGCATATCAATAATACTATTTTGCTCGGATAGTGGGGGAGTGAGGACTAAACCAGCTAAACGAGAGCGTTTTATCATGGTCTTAAAATCTGCTTCCATATTGCTGTCTGTGTAGCTACATGGGTGGATTACAAGTTCATAGCCCTCTTCTTTACAACGAGATAAAACCCCATTTTGCATATCGATAACGTAATAGGCATTCGGGTTGTCATACACTAAGCCGACAGTGAAAGAAGATGTACCCGCAAGATTTCGAGCTGCAAGATTAGGTTGGTAGTTAAGCGTATTAACAGCGTCCATCACGATGTCATACGTTTTTTTTCTGACCGATGGCTCTTTATTGATCACTCGCGAAACGGTTTTCATAGAAACACCCGCAAGTTTAGCTACATCATTTATGGTTACTTTCATACGGTTACTTTATAGTTCGTTATAATTGTATTATAATATTACTCGAAAGATGTGCTCCTGCACGCTTTTCTTACTTAAGTACATTAATATTTAATATAAGTTGTTTAGTGTATCTAATGTTCTACCAAATTAGCAGTAAAATAATTGAGATAATTTTTATGATACCGGTGTCAAAAGAGAAAAATTGCGCTATTATCTCGACTATAAAATGTAAAAGTAGAACATTGACAGCGTTGTCATTTTAACTTAGTGTTATTTTACTTCGTGTTTTTAGTTGCTGTCTTTATTCTAAATTAATAAAAAGATAGTTTTAAATCAGTTTGTTGCAAGTTTTTAGGGGATTATGTTTATGAGCAGCCGTTCGCAATTAGCTAGTTGGCAAGCACTGTCAGAAAGTGCAAAGAAGATGAAACAAATTCATCTTAAAAATTTATTTGCCGAAGATAGTGCGCGTTTCGAACAATTCTCTACTCAAATCCCAGGCTTATTATTTGATTATTCAAAGCAACATATTGATAAAACGGTTTTTGAGCAGCTCATTTCATTAGCCAAAGAGTGCAATGTGAGTGCATGGCGTGAAAAAATGTTCAGTGGTGAAAAAATTAATATCACTGAAGATCGTGCCGTACTTCATACCGCTCTTCGTAATCGTGCAAACACGGCTATTGTGGTTGATGGTGAGAATGTGACCGATGCAGTCAACGCAGAACTGGCTAAAATGAAGACCTTTGTAAATAAGGTGCGCAGCGGTGAGTGGCGTGGTTACACTGGCAAAGCAGTGAAAGATGTTGTCGCGATTGGTGTCGGGGGTTCTAACTTAGGACCGCAAATGGCAACTGAAGCATTGGCCGCTTACGCTGACGATACGTTAAACGTGCATTATGTATCGAATGTTGATGGTGTACAGATTGCATCTGTTTTAAAAGAATTAGACGCAGAAACCACGCTTTTTGTGATTTCTTCGAAAACATTTACAACGTCTGAAACGATGACGAATGCTAAAACGGCTGTTGAGTGGTTTTTACAAGCGGCAGAGGCACAAGCGCATATCGCTAAGCACTTTGTAGCAGTGAGCACAAATTTAGAAAAAACAGCTGCATTTGGTATTGCTGATGAAAACGTATTCACAATGTGGGATTGGGTCGGTGGTCGCTTTTCTTTATGGAGTGCGATAGGATTACCAATCGCGTTGTACCTAGGCTTCGACGCGTTTGAAGCGATATTAGAAGGTGCGTTTGAAGTTGATGAGCATTTTAAAAATGCTGACTTTGAAACTAATATTCCTTTATTAATGGCACTTTTAAGTGTGTGGAATACAAGCTTTTTAGGTCATACGTCGCACGCTATTTTACCGTATGATCAAGCACTGCATATGCTACCTGCGTACTTACAGCAAGGCGAAATGGAAAGTAACGGTAAGCATGTTAACTTTGCAGGGGACACTGTACCGTATACAACCGTTCCAATCATTTGGGGTATGACAGGTATTAATGGCCAACACGCATTTTACCAATGTTTACACCAAGGTAATGTGATTGTGCCAGCTGACTTTATTGCGTCAATTGAGCCGCAAGTGAATGTTGGCAAACACCATGATATTTTATTATCAAACTTCTTTGCACAAACAGAAGCCATGATGGCCGGTGTCGATGCAGAGCAAGTAACAGCAGATTTGACCGCGAAAGGTAAATCTGAAGCCGAAATTGCAGAATTACTGAATCATAAGATTCATCAAGGCAATCGCCCAACAACGTCAATGCTACTAGACAAAGTAGATGCAAAAACAGTGGGTCGTTTAATTGCGCTTTATGAGCATAAGATTTTCTGCCAAGGCATTATTTTAGAAATTTGTTCATTTGACCAATGGGGCGTTGAACTAGGTAAAGGACTTGCCTCTAAAATTGAAGCTGAATTATGTGATGACTCAGTGAGCCATCCTCATGACAGCTCAACCAACGGATTGATCGCTTACTACAAAACACATCGTAAGCAGTAACAGATTCGCAGCATTGCTGCAAAAAAATACCTTTGAACGGGTAGCGCTGGAGTTCTTAGGGCCTGTATTTTTGTGAGAGGATTTACAGAGCCCCTAAGACTCATTTACTTCAGCACACTATAAGAATAATGAGTAAGCTACTTACAAAAAATTCAACAGGCTTTGTTAAGGGAACCTGCTAACACGGCCAAATCATCCGTATAACAATACGCACTGCCATACAACATGAAGTGAACTAAATGGCATTGCCAATGTAGAGAGTGATATATGCTAAATCCATTTGATATCGTAATTTTTGGGGGCGGTGGTGATCTTGCGTTACGCAAATTACTTCCTGCCATGTATCGCGCTTATCAAGAGGGCAACCTTCCTCAAGGTTCACGTATCCTTCCTACCGTACGTGAGCAAAGCAAATGTGAAGAATACATAGAAACTGCGCACAAAGCATTACAAGACTTCTTAGGAAAAGGCGAGTTTAACGCAAAAGACTGGAAAGCCTTTTCAGCATATTTAGTACCCGTTGTCTCTAATGTGACAGAAGCCGATGATGACTGGGATAAATTAAGAGATATTTTAGATGAACACGATACCGACAAGTCTCGTGTTTTTTATCTTTCGCTTCCTCCTGCCGTGTACGGTAGTTGTTGTGAAATTTTATCTAAAAAAGGGCTTATCACGGAAACTTCACGTGTTGTTGTAGAAAAGCCAATTGGTTATTGCGGTGCGTCTGCAGAAGAAATTAATGCCAAAATCGCTGAGTATTTTACTGAAGAGCAAATTTTCCGTATCGATCATTATTTAGGTAAAGAAACCGTACAAAACTTAATGGCGCTGCGTTTTTCAAATTCATTATTTGAAAATATGTGGGATGCAAAGTCTATCGACAATATTCAAATTAGCTTATCTGAAACTGTGGGTCTTGAAAGCCGAGCTGGTTTTTATGATAAAGCAGGTGCTTTGCGTGACATGGTACAAAACCACTTGTTGCAGTTACTTTGCTTAGTGGCGATGGAGTCACCAAATAAATTAACAGCGAATAGCATTCGTACTGAAAAATTAAAAGTACTTGAATCACTGCGTCCATTGGTTGCAGAAGATGTTGATGCAAATATTGTTCGAGGACAATATGTACCAGGTAACCTTGACGGTAAAATCGTCCCTGGTTATTTAGAAGAGTTAAACGAAGGGGCAAGTAAAACAGAAACTTTCGTTGCTATTCGTGCACACATTGACAACTGGCGTTGGGCGGGTGTGCCATTTTATCTTCGTACAGGTAAACGCATGAAGAAGCGTTGTGCTGAAATTGTCGTTGAATACAAAAAAGTATCGCACAATGTGTACAGCGATAAAGTCGGAAATATTGAGCCGAACCGCTTAGTGATCCGACTACAACCTGAAGAAACAATTCAGTTAACCTTGATGTCGAAGCGTCTTGATAACCTTGAAATGCAATTAGAGCCTGTGACAATGAACATTGAATTATCACAAGCTTACAGCAATGGTTTCCATTCTGATGCTTATAAACGTTTAATGTTAGATGCAGCAGCAAATAATCCATCACTTTTCATCCATCGTGATGAAGTTCGTCAAGCGTGGAAATGGATTGATCCAATTATCGAACGCTGGCAAGAAAAAGGGGCACCATCGTTATACCGTGCAGGTAGCTGGGGCCCAGAAGATGCAGATGAGCTACTCGAAGAAAATAACCATGTATGGTTTAACACTGGCGACAAGGCATAATTAAGATGGCTACAATTGTTGAAAAATTCTTTGCAAGCAAAGACGAATTAACAGCTGAGCTTTCAGCAAGTTTAGAGCAACGTTTAGTTGCAGGCATTAAAGATGATGGCCGTGCTGTATTAATGGTATCGGGTGGTTCTTCACCTGCACCTGCGTATAAGCATTTATCTAACCTTGATCTTGATTGGCAAAATATTGATGTTGCAATGGTCGATGAGCGCTGGGTTGATGCCTCACATGACAAAAGTAACGAAGCATTTATCAACAGCACCTTATTGCAAAACAAAGGCGCAGCCGCTAATTTCATTACAATGAAAAATGATGCGTTAACAGCACACAATGGCGTTGCTCAATGTGAAGCTGCTTATCAGACATTAAAGCGCCCATTTGATGTAACCATTTTGGGAATGGGGCCAGATGGCCATACTGCATCGTTGTTTCCACACGCTGATGGATTAGAGCATGGGCTTGCCACTGATGATTTGGTGTGTGCAATAAATGCGATTGAAAGTGATGTGACAGGTAAAATTACTGAAAGAATGACATTAACGCTTGCAGCGATTGCTCATTCAAAAGTGGTTAAGCTGTTGATCAGTGGTGAAGAAAAACTGGCTGTATACAAACAAGCGAAAGAGGGTGGTGATGTTGCAGACATGCCACTTAGAGCAGTTCTTAACCATCCAACAATTAATATTGAAGTTTATTGGGCACCTTAGTTTCTAATCAACATCTCTGTATTTAAAGCGAGCTTAGGCTCGCTTTTTTGTTTCAATAACAAAATATAAAAACGATAGACATCGTAAGAATGACTCGTTATACTTTAAATGACAACGCTGTCATTGATATTGATTTTTATTATCATAACCCTTGACTCTTTCTGCCCTGAAAAAAGTTAACATTTCTTTTCCAGTGACAGTGCTGTTCCAAAATAGTACGTTTTTTTAATTCTAACATATTGTAAAAACAGTGGTTTATTATAACTTTTTGTTATGGTTAATAAGTGGTCACTGGCAAGTTAAGCTTACAAAAAAGTCCAAAAAATGATGTCAATTTCACAAAGTTATCATTTGTGACTTGTCATCAGCCTCATTACTCATGTTATATTTGCGCCGTTTAAATGTAACAATTCTTAAATATCTAATAATTAATTTTCTTCTATATCAATAACTTTGTTTATTTGTTGCCAATTTTTTGCACAAATTCACCAAAAAGATGTAGCACAAATGTAATTTAGAGTGTATGGTTTGTTACTAGATGACAGCGTTGTCATCATCACTGGGCAGAAGTGATATAAAAACCAACAAAATGATTCAAGGGGAATCCTGTGTTAGCTAAAAATTTTAAGAAAAGCTTATTAGCAGTTAATATCGGTCTTGTAATGAGTGCCGGGTTCACTGGTGCTGCATATGCAGCTGATGAAACAAAAGTTCAAGAAGACGTTGAAGTTATTGAAGTACGTGGTATTCGTCGTTCACTTGAAGCGTCAATGAATACTAAGCGCTTTGCTGACAGCGTTGTCGATGCCGTGTCTGCTGAAGACATCGGTAAATTTCCAGATGGTGATGTGGGTGAAGCATTAGGCCGTATTTCGGGTGTTGCCGTAAACCGTCAATTCGGTCAAGGTCAGCAAGTTTCTATTCGTGGTGCGTCTAGTCAATTAACACGTACACTTTTAAACGGTCAAACTGTTGCATCGACAGGTTGGTATGATCAGCAATCAATCGACCGTAGCTTTAACTACACACTTTTACCACCAGAATTAGTTGGTGAAATTCAAGTGTATAAATCATCTCAAGCAGACATTGTTGAAGGTGGTGTTGGTGGTACAGTAATTGTTAATACTCGTAAACCGCTTGACCTTGATGCTGGTACAACTTTCTTAAGTGCGAAAGCAGATTACGGCACAATCTCTGAAGAAACAGATCCACAAGTTTCTGGCTTATTTAGCTGGAAAAATGATGAAGAAACATTTGGCCTGTTAGGCTCAGTGTCTTGGGCTGAAACAAACTATCAACGTAACGGTATTGAGTCACTAATCGGTTGGGGTGATATTGTTCCTACAACGTTCCAACAAGAGCGTGAGCGTACTGCATTAAATGCAACTTTCCAGTACCGTCCTACAGAAAACCTAGAATTAGGTTTAAATATTATGAGCCTTGAGTTAGATGCAAACAACGCAAATACCTCAAACTTCGTAATGTTCCCAGACGATAAAGAAGCAGCATGTGAGCAAAAAAATGCATCAGGTACATGTACTTTCTATCGTCGTACAGGCGAAGGCGCTAACCCAGGTTGGGTTCAAACGTGGGCACGTATCGCTAGCATGACATCTGATACAGCTGATTTCAGCCTTAAATATGAAGGTGAAAACTTTACGCTAAAAGGTCGCTTAGGTACAACTGAGTCTGAAGGTGGTACAGATCTTACTGCAAACTATGGTAACTTTATTGGTGTTCCATCTGATTATGCCGGTACATATGATGCAACGGGCGAAGTAATCAAAATTGATATTAATAACAAATACTTTGAAGCGTCAGACTTTGCTGGTCCATTATCGCCAGCTGGTTGGGCACTTAAAAAGCAACCTAACACAGATGAAGAAACTTACGCACAGTTCGACCTTTCTTTCCCTGTAGAGTTTGGTGCTATTACTGCGATTAAAACAGGTTTCCGCTGGGCTGACCACGAAGTTAAGCAAGAAACTTATTCAACAACGTTAGTTGATACATTACCAAGTGGTGATGGCGAGACATATTACTCTGGTACGATGTCATCAGGCGCTGGTTTTACTTTACCTGAACCAGACTTTGACAAAATGGTTGCAGATGCACGTGCAGCAATTTCAAGTTTTGATAATGATTCAGCAGTATACCGTTCAGGTTACGGCACTATCGAAGAAGAAAACTTTGCAGTTTACGCAATGGCTGAATTCTCTGCGGAATCTATTCGCGGTAACTTCGGTTTACGTTATATCTCGACAGATGCAGAATCAGATTATTATGGCTTTGCAAACGGTGAATACGAAAGCACTCTGAGCACAGATAAAGCAAGCTACAACGATATCTTACCTAGTATCAATATTGCATTCGATATTGCTGAAGATGTTATTTTACGTACTTCTGCTGCACAAGTTATTGCGCGTCCTAATTACACTGATATGTTCTCTGCATCATCATTTGCAGGTTACTCAGATGGCACAGCAAATAACGAAGTACTAACAAAAGGTAACGTTGGTCTTAACCCATTCAAAGCAACACAAGCAGATTTAGGTATCGAGTGGTACTTTGATGGCGACGGTATGGTAAGTGCAACTTACTTCTTTAAAGACATCACTTCATTCGTGACTTCAAGCCAAATCTTGAATCAACAAATTGGTGTTGTTGACCCAGATACCCAAGGCGACAACTGGACTTTATCAACTAAGCTAAATGCAAGTGGCGGTCAAATCGAAGGTATCGAGCTACAAATCCAAGATGGTTTCGACAGTGGCTTTGGTTACTCTGCAAACTATACATTTGTAGATGCACCATCAGAAGCTGAAAATTACCCTGATATGATTCCATTATTCTCGGATTCGTCTAAGCACACAGTTAACTTAGTAGGTTACTATGAAACAGATACCTACTCAGCTCGTTTAGCTTATAACTGGCGTTCAGAGTATATGATCCGTGAGCTTCCTGGTTTCTACGGTAACCGTGAACACCAATCTTACGGTACACTTGATTTCAGTGCGAACTACAGTGTGACAGATAACATTGACGTAACGTTTGAAGCTGTTAACTTAACTGAAGAAGATAGCGTACAAATTGGTGTTGCGCCTTCAGATGCTGAAGTTGTTCCTGAGCTTCGTAATGGCTACCCAGCATGGAGCTTCGAAGGTGAAGCACGCTATAAGCTAGGTGTATCACTTCGTTTCTAATTTAAGTTAGGTAACGAAACTATAAAGCCCAGCGTGTTCTGGGCTTTTTTGTGTGTAAATGATAGCGAGTTAATAATGATTAAAAGAATCGCAATTGTCGGCGGGGGAACTGCAGGGTGGCTGGCAGCTAATCACTTGGGTCACGCTCTCGTTGGATCTGGTATCGAAATTACCCTAATTGAGTCACCCACAATTCCAACGATAGGTGTAGGCGAGGGCACGGTTCCTTCTATGCGCAATTCACTAAAAAAATTCGGTATAAGTGAAACTGACTTTATAAATGAATGCGATGTGACCTTTAAGCAGTCTATAAAGTTCGTGAATTGGCTCGATAAATCAAAACATGGCAGTAATTTTTATCATCACTTGTTTGATCACCCTCATGTATTCGGTGAGCAATTAACCGACGCATGGCTCAGACAAAGTAGTGATTCAGACTATGCTTCATTTGTTTCAAAGCAACATGCCTGTTGCGAGCATAACCTGGCACCAAAAACAATTGCCACGCCAGAATATGCAGGAGTTAATGGTTATGCTTATCACTTTGATGCGAAGAAGTTTGCTGCTTTTTTAGGGCGTCATGCGCAGAAACAATTTGCAGTTAAGCATCGTTATGCTGAAATTGAAGAAGTAATAACAGACCAAGATGGCTACATTACTCAGCTTATTGATACTGATGGAAACGCCACAGCGTTTGATTTTATTATTGATTGTTCAGGGTTTTCCGCGGCATTTATTGGTCAGAAGCTGGGCGTTGGGTATATCGATAAGTCAGACTACTTATTGACGGATACTGCAATTACGATTCAAGTTCCAACCAATCCTGAACAAGAAATCCCACCTTATACTATTGCCACTGCACACCAAGCCGGGTGGATTTGGGATATTGCTCTCACACAGCGAAGAGGAGTTGGCTTAGTCTATTCATCAAAGTACATGACGGAAGAACAGGCTTTAGTTAAGTTGCATCGCTATTTAGGTAATCAATTTACTCACCTTACTCCTCGTAAAATACCGATTAAAGTGGGACGGCGAGAAAAAATGTGGCATAAAAACTGTGTTGCTATTGGTTTGTCACAAGGCTTTGTTGAGCCCCTAGAAGCCACGGCGATACTCATCGCTGACTTTTCTGCTAATTTACTTTCAAAACGTTTTCCTCGGTGCAGAGCCGATATCGCTTTAATCGCAGATGACTATAATCGCCAAGTAAATTATGTATGGGAACAGACTTTTGATTTTATAAAAATGCACTACTGTGTCTCCGATCGTACTGATTCGGGTTTTTGGCGTGAAAACCGAAATAAAACACAGATATCAGATAAGCTTAAACATAATTTAGCGCGTTGGCAGCGGTTTGCACCGCAACGCGAAGATTTCGAAAGTAAGTTTGATCTGTTTGATCTTGAAAATTATTTATATGTGCTTTTCGGTATGAAATATTTGCCGACGTTAAACACCGGTCACTCTGACAAAAAGGCACATGAACAATTAACTCAGTTAAAGCAACAACGTGTTAATCAGCTACTAGCCGAGTTACCGACGCACCGGGCATTATTAGCCAAAATTAAGATGTTCGGCATGCAAAAATACTAATTTATATCAGGTACATATAACTGGCTGTTAATTTTATGAATTGATGGCCACCTCGGGTTTTAGTCAATTCTAAAAAAAGATGAAATACTTAACCGACAGTTCCCTATTGTGGGCTCATTTGTTGGTGCTTTAATGATGGCAGCGCTATGAAGTAAATTGCTTTTATAGATCACAACACGATTTTCTTTAGCCTCAATATTGACCACTTTTTCAAATAACTCTGTACTGGTATTTAAATAACCTTGATGCGTACTTTCATATTGCTGCATGTCATTGATCATTTCAAAAATTATCTCTTTATTATCGGATCCCACTTTAATTACGTTTGCAGGTAAATACTTGTAAATACCAGTTCCTCCCCATTCTTTACCTGATAAGTAGTGCACCGCAGCGAATGTTTTGTCATCGGTTGAATCGATATGTGGCATACGTTGTAACGGCGAAAGCTCGTTCGGTTTTTGGGTCACGATCGAGAGTTTACACTTGTGTAAATAAAGGGTGTTTTCGCCACTGACTAATATGCCTTTATCAATTAACTCTGCCATTAATTGTTCAAAAACGCGATAATAAGGGGCGGGCATTTCATCACGCTTACCAGGGTATAATGTACCGTCGCTCCCTGGAGGTTGGAAATAGGCAACCTCTGATGCAAAGTGATAAACAGGTGCTAAGCTGGATAAAAAGTCATCAATAATGATTACATTGTCGTTGATTTCATTAATATGAATGACTTGTGTTTTATAGTGCTTATTTAATTGATAACTTTCCATTATAGGCTCAGTAAACATAGTATTATTTATTGAATATACTAACAAAAATAATTACTTAAGCGTGACAATATTTACTTCATTGATGCTGTTTTTTTAGTCAATTTAAAGTGTAAGTAAAAACAGCTCGGTTTGTTAATTAATAATGTACAAACTGCCACAAAATTTTCACTTCCTTTTTGTTGCCAAAACCTATAGGCTTTGGGCACTAACAGCAAAAAACATATTATAAAATTTAATGGAGCAGTATCATGGCGGAGCAACAAGTACAGCCTTTACATAACGAAAAACATGCCAACACTAAAATTCAAAACGGCATCAACATTGAGTTCATGAAAACTCAGCATTTAGTTCCTGTGGTTGCACACGAATTTGCACGTATCGCAAATGAATTCCCAATGGCATTTGTTAAAAACAACGAGTCAGGTCAATTTCAAGCCGTTGCGTTATTTGGTCTAGAGCCAGGTGAAAACCTTTTCATTCAAGACGACAAGTGGACAGCTGCATTTGCACCAATGGCAATGACTCGCTACCCACTGGGTCTTGTTAAGCACCCAGAAGCTGACCAATTTGGCATCGTTATCGACGAAGCAAGCCCTTTAGTTAGCGAAGAAACTGGTAATGCACTTTTCGAAAATGGTGAAGAAACTGAGTACCTTAAACGTCGTAAAGAAGCGCTTGTTTCTTTCATCGAGTTTTCTCAAGTAACTGAAGCATTCACTAAATACCTTGCAGATAAAGAACTACTTGTAGCACAAACGCTAACAGTAGAAATCAAAGGTGAGAAGAAAGACATTAACGGTATCTACCTGGTTGATGAGAAAAAACTTAACTCATTAAGCGATGAAGAGTTCTTAGACCTTCGTAAACGTGGTTACCTAGCACCTATCTACTCTTTCTTAACGTCTACTCATCAAGTAGCACGTTTAGCGCGTTTAAAAGCGGCTAAAGCTTAATTTTAAACAGCAAACAGAAAAGCGCCGTTAGGCGCTTTTTTTGTTTCTTTCGTCGGTTAAAGCTTGAAAAACAGTCGTAAATTATTCACATTGGGCTTACAAACTACACTCAATTTAAGTGCCCACTATGCTAAGAACATTACTCACTTCAGTCGTTGCATTCAGTGCGTTAACGACAAGCACGTTTGCTTACTCAGCAGAGCAACCATTCGCTATTGCCATTCATGGTGGAGCGGGAACCATCGAGAAAAGCCGTTTTACCCCAGAGCAAGAAAAAGCCTACCGTGCAAAATTAAAAGAGGCGGTTGAAACAGGCTATTCTGTGTTAGAAAAAGGCGGAGAAAGCTTAGATGCCATCACTGCGGCAATCAATGTACTTGAGAATTCACCTTATTTTAATGCAGGGCGTGGTGCGGTATATACCTACGACGGGACACACGAATTAGATGCGTCAATCATGGATGGCCGTTCTCGTCAAGCCGGTGCCGTGTCTGGTGTAAAGCATATTGAAAATCCCATTAATCTAGCGCGTTTAGTGATGGAAAAATCGGTGCATGTGATGTTAAGTGGCCAAGGAGCCGAAGAGTTTGCAAAAACTCAGGGCATGCCATTGGTCGAAAATAATTTATTTGATACCGAAGACCGATATGAAGCTTTACTAAAAGCCAAAGAAAAACTCGATAAAGAGAAAGTGACCAGCAAAGATTACCAAGCAGCACATAAAGCGTTACCTGTTAATTACAAAATGGGCACGGTTGGTGCCGTTGCACTAGATAAAAATGGCAACATTGCGGCAGGTACTTCAACGGGGGGAATGACAGCTAAACGCTTTGGACGCGTTGGTGATGCGCCTGTGATTGGTGCGGGCACCTTTGCCGAAAATGCATCGTGTGCTGTGTCGGCAACCGGCCATGGCGAGTACTTTATTCGCTACAACGTTGCCGCAGATATCTGCGCACGTGTGAAATACCAAGGTAAAACGATTGCTGAAGCGGGTAACGAAGTCATCCACGATGTATTAATGCCTGTTGGTGGCACTGGCGGCGTAATTATTATTGATACGAAAGGCAATATTAGTTTGCCGTTTAATACTGCTGGCATGTATCGCGCGAGTAAATCAAATACAACACCAACGTATGTTGCGATCTTCAACGATGAGTAATGAAGCTGGGCTGTTAAAAAAGAAATCGACGCGTTAATCTCTTCTGCAATGCTGCTTAACGATTAGATAAGCAATAAAAAACCGAGTTCTACTCGGTTTTTTATTGCTTGAGTTTTGCTTATTGGCGATTAATTTTCACGTTAAAGGGGGTTGCGTCTTGATTCGTCGAGCGATAAGGATTGATATCTAAACCACCTCGGCGTGTATAGCGAGCATACACTTCAAGCTCATCAATGTTTAAGTGCTGCATTAAGTCACAGTAAATACGCTCAACACATTGTTCGTGGAACTCATTGTGAGTTCTAAACGAAATCAAATACTTTAATAAGGCTTCGTGACTGATTGCTTGGCCTGTGTAACGAATGATCACGCTGGCCCAATCTGGCTGAGAGGTGATTAAACAGTTCGACTTTAAAAGGTGGCTGTGTAAGGTTTCAGATACCTTTTCATCATGGCTATGGCAAAGCGATGTTGCATCAATGTCATAACTTGAGATTTCAATATCGAGATCATCAATACACTCACCCGGTAGCGCACTAAATGGTAAACAATTATGATCATCTGCACGATACAAAGTAACGTTCACGTTTGCATTCACTGCCGCTGACAAATCGCGTGTAAGTGCTTGGTGCACTTCTTCAATCGATGCAAAGCGAGTTTGGTTAAAACTATTCAAATAAAGCTTGAATGACTTTGATTCAATAATATGACTACTTTGGCAAGGAAACACGAATGTAGCGACAGCAACCATCGGCTTACCTTTACTATTTAGCCATGATAATTCATAGCCTGTCCAAATATCTTGGCCCTTAAAAGGTAAGTTATCTTCGCTCACACCGAGTGCATCGCGGTTTAGTTTACGGGCAATAGGAAACAACAAGCTAGGTGTATAGGTATCAACATAGTCCGTTGACTTACCAAGCACGCTGTTTTTCAGTTCGGGGGAGTTGCTGTAATCTGTCATCTTTACACTTTTGTGGTTACAATAACGGCATTATACCTAAAGCTAATGAGTTTCGCAGTATGTCTGTTTCTTCAAAACTGGATAAGTTACACCAAGCATTTAGTGAAAAATGCCTAGAGCGTACAGGAAAGCTTCCTGTCATTGAACATGACACCGCTTGGCCAAGTCCTTGTGAACACGGTGAAGTGGACGAGCAAGGTTTAATTCAATGGCGTGCCGTTGCGCAGCAGCCAGCAGGTTCTTTAGATGACCTAGCCAGTGCGCTTGAGCTTCGCTTCCCTGAAGGGTTAAATGCGTTATTTGGCCACCTTTATGCGGGCAACGTGCTGTTAAATATAAACGATCATCATATTGAGTTATTACAAGCATGGAATGAAGACGATTTTAGCCGCCTGCAACAAAATATTACCGGGCATGTGCTTATGAAACGTAAGTTAAAACAGCCTGAGACCGTATTTATTGGCCTCACAGAGCAAGATGATTTGCTGATTACGGTGTTAGTTGAAAACGGTCAGGTGTGTTTAGAATACGTGGGCAAAAAACCGCACCATGTACTTGCTAACAGCATTAGTGAGTTTTTAGATATGGTAACGGTTTAATACCAACCTGCAATAATACTTAATCATTTTGAGGGATTAAACTTGTTGCTACCTGCGTTAAAAATGTCTGATTTACGACTGCATGGATGCAGAACAACACCTAAATAACGACATTTTTGCCTTGTTATCAACTCGGTTTATTGCCTCAAAATAGACCACTTAATTAAGCACAGTGGTATTAATTAAGCGCATTGCATTGGTATAGTTTAATAAACAAAAAGGGGCTGTGTGCCCCTTATGTTTACTGAAAATCCCACGATATATTCGATACAAGGCCACAGGGCTCACATCTAAAATCAAATAAGCCAAACCATGGCTCAGGCAGTTTCCAGTCACCATCACAGCTAGGACAACGTCGTTTGAGTTCTGATTCTTTATCAATACCACCAACACGATATAAGTAATAGTAGACAGGTTTTTTAGTCAAATAACTTATTCGCTTAGTAATGTCTTTACCACGACGATACAAATCACTTTGTGTGCTCGCCATTTCCTCAAGGGCTGGAAACTCGCAACGCGTAGCGCCATTGATCTGGATTTGATCGCATGCTTGCCAGTCTTCTTGCCATTTTATCAGTGTTTTGTAATCACCATTAGCAATGGCTGGAATACGAAACAGGGGGACAGGCAAAAAGTCATCACCACAATAAAGTGGGCTGCAGGTATGCACATAAGTGGTGTATAAAATATAACACGATGGGTCCTGACACGCGTCAGCCCCATTTGAATGTATATCTTGGCCGATCACTTTAACTTTAGGCGCTAACAATCCCGCCGAGTGCAGTTGCTCAATGCTGTGTTTAACAAACGGGCTGTTGTTAAGCGGGTGCATCGCATCTTCGGTTGGGCACATAACACGCGTAATAAAATAGCCATCTTTTAAAACAGTGGGGAATTCATCACCGATTATTTGGCCATTAAATCGCAATGCATTCACAAGGCGGTTTATTGCCTGTTCAGCAAGCTCTAGGGTGGTATCTTGGTAGCAATCAAAAGTCAGATCGACAACAAACATTATTTTTTCTCAAGTAATGCTAATAACCTATCTAGTTTTGCTTCAATACGATCTAATTGACTTTCTTTTGGCGCACTAACATGTTCATTTGACGGGTTATTAATGAAATTTTTAATTGAATCCGGATTGTTTTTATACTGACTAACAGCTGCAATAATTACAGGCATTGGCATCGGTTGTGATAGTTTGCTTTTTGTTAGCGCAACTGTAGGGGTTTTACCTTCATCAAGAAGGGTTTTAATTGCATCAAATACAACGGCATTCATTTTTGTATAAACTCTTATTAAAGAATAAAAAGCACTGTAGCGTATGGGCTGCAATGCGCGCGTATGGTAGCAATAATAGAGGTGATGTGAAATTACTTTCCTTATCCATAACCCAAAATTGGCAGATTTTAGGCTATGGATAACTAATCGTGTGTTTATTGACGCAATCGGGCGTCTAATTCATCAATAACCTCACTCCACGCCCCATCTTCAGCTAAAGATTCTGCTAGAAAATGTTGCTGAGCTTCGTCCCAGAATGGAGCCTCCTGTAGTAGGGTGGTATCAGACAGCTGATGCGAGGCAATAAATGCATCGATTTCACTTTCTTTGCTGGGTAAACCTAATTGTGCAAATAAGGTCGAAATATCATGTTTTGTCGTATCCATAATTCTGCTCCTTGTGTATGGCGGTCTTTATTACTGCTCAACCATAATAATGATGAACAGCAGTTTAACTCACGCTGAATTTGTCTTTAATCGCGCTTGGGTATATACCTTATAGTCTAGTACTAAAAATAATAAAACACAGAAAAGGATGAGTATGACAACTGTTGCTGAACCCGAGACCTTACGTGTGCAATACCTAAGTGCTGAAGATATCAGCACGGCCGCTAGTCTTATTTACCAAGCCTATCATGATGACCCCGTACTTCAGAATGTGCTGGGCTACAAAGAAGATAATCCCAGTAAGTATGAAACCAAACTACGCGCTTTAGTACGTGAAGAGCTCGCGAGCTTTTGGCAAGAAAAACAACCTTTAATTGGTTTGTACTCGCAAAGTCGATTAAAAGCTATTGCATGCGTGTTTGATTCATCCAGTGAGTTACAAGCAGAGCGCTATTGGCACTGGCGTTTAAAGTTAATGCTTAGTGCAGGATATTTACAGACAAATCAACTTATTGAAAAAGAGCGCACAATTCGTGAAATGTTAGCTGAAAAAGGGCAGTATTTGTTTTTAGCGTTTATCGCTGTAGACCCTCATTTTCAGGGACAAGGTTTAGGGCGTTACTTACTTCGAGGACTAGATGATTTAGTAGACAGCCACCAACAAGTATCGGGTTTAGCCGTCTTTGTCACACGTGGTGAGCAGCGTGAATTCTTTAGTTCCGAAGGGTTCGAAGTCTTTAAAGCATTAAGCTTTAATCAGGTCGAAGGTGAGTTAATGTTCAAAGCGGCGAAAGAGTAATTGGGACGTTTTGGAAAGTAGCGTGTGCGATTTCTCTTACATTGCTGTGAGTATTATCACTTTAATACAGTTATTTTTGTACCTAAAATGACTTATTTAAATGATTTATAAGGATTTATTGTTTTTTGCAATTTTGTGACTTAAGAAAAATTACTTTTTATGCCTATCTACATCTCAGGAATTCTCTAAACTTAACCATGTCAAGAAGACACAGGTTCAATGAATGAACTGATGCCAAGGATTAGGATTATGGCACACCAAGCATGATGCTTAAGCAGGAAGCAAAAGGACAAGTTCTAAGGAAGGCAAGGACGAACAAGGACACTGCCAGGACGCAGTACAATTGCGGAGCAATTGAAAAGGATTGACCAAAGGATGATATTAGCAGGAAGCTAAAGGAGCGTTTGGAAACGTAGAGGATAGCCAGTGAAGGCAAGTGGACGACACTAGGATGTGTTAAATGTGACATGATGTTGCATGGTGGGTGTATCGGATGTATACCCGTTCAGGGGATAGATGAAAACGGCAGCTTCGGCAAAAGTACGGATACTTTATCATGGAAGTAGCAAGATTGGGGCGTGGCTTGAAGCTACGCCTTAGTTCTTTATGGGGTTGTATTTTTAGCTGAGCAACTTAGTATTGTTAACTCGCAACTCGCAACTCGCAACTCGCAACTCGCAACTCGCAACTCGCAACTTAAATCTTATGCGGTGGTATCACCACACTTTTCAGCATTTCATTTTCCATAAACAGCACACCTTGATAGACACTTTCCCCATCACTTGAGAATTCAAAAATAAACTCGCTTTTGATACCAGGTTTGCCATTTTTTAGAATGCCAATACGTCGCTTATTACATGCAACACTCACCAATTGCACATTTAACTGTTCAATTTGCCTTTGTGCATGAAGATTGGCGGCCTCAGCTACTTTTCTGTTCAACCAAAAAAAGTAGATAATGCTGCCAATAATGATGAGTGTCCATAAACCTGCCATTTACGAAAATAACCTTCCTATTGCACGCGCGAGTGTTTCGCTGCGATTTTCTAAACGTAACAAACCTAATAAGTGAGGTCGAATAGTTGGAATTGCAACTAGGTCTGTGAAAATACTCACAAACAACTGTTCGATATCGGTGTGATGCGCACAACAATCCATAAACACATGTAGGCGCGCAGGATCTTCTAAGGTACTAAAGCAACGTCCGGCAATGGTTAAAAGCACATCTGAATGCGTGTTCATTTCAGAGTTCAATACGGCATCAACCAGTTGGGCTGTTAAACCTTGTGCTGATGCTTTTGATATACTGCGAAGTGCGGCAACGAGTGCTATCTCATCTTTTTGCTCTATGGCATTTAAGCCATAAGCTAAAAGTTGCTCCGCAAAAGCGGGAGGAATTGTAACGTGTTCAAGCATAGCGCTGAGTGGTTGTAACACTTCAACAGGCAGTTGCGGCCACGCTGATTGCAAGTTAGTTAGGTTTTTATCGTTGTCTAATCGCATTGCAAAATCAGCAATGCCTTGTACAGCAACACTTTGCCAATTTTCAAAACCTAGGGTGCCAGAAAAATAAAGTTGTGCATATTCATAATATTGCGATGCACTTTGTTTGAGTAAGCACTTAACTTGGGCATTAAATGCGGCCAATTTATTGGCGTTTGGTGTAAATACATACGGGTTATTGTCGAGCTTGCCTTCGGCATTTTCACCGGTAATTTCGGTACCTAATGCTTCGATGACCATGTTCGCAAAATGATCACGGCTGGCACTGACTAAACGGCTTTGTTCATCGAGTGGGAACTTCAAAAACCAGACATAAGGCTCTTTGGATGCTTTGACATCCCAAAACTGAATCGCAAGCCAAGCGTGACCAGCAAGTGGGTAAGGGTAAGGGATTTTAGTTTCTTCAATCGCAAGAAATTGTTTTTTGTCTAACTTAGTGATGTGTCTACCAATATCAAAAGCACGCCATGTAGTGCCCGCAGCATCAAGAAGTTGCCCTAAAGTAGCAATTTGCTCTGTCATAAAATCCCAATCGTCGTTTATAAATCGTTATAAGATGCGAATTATACGCCATACCATGGCGCCTTGGAACAGGGTATAATAAGTCCAAAGGTTTTAAGAGTTATATAATGTATCAACAGACTTTGGCGCTGCTGCGCGAATTACAAACGACACTCCAACGTCATGAACTATGGCAAACAGCTGCAATTGATCCTGCAGCATTAAATTCATCTGTTCCGTTTTGTCATGACACCATGGCGTTTGAGCAGTGGTTACAATTTGTATTTATTGAAAAAATGCAGGTGTTAATCACCAATAACCAGCCATTGCCTCGAAACTTTGCTATTGCGCCTATGGCTGAAATGATGCTGGCACAACATGCCGGTGGCCATGATGTTATTAGCGTTTTACTAAAGCTTGATCAGCATTTGAGTGATAACCAAGATGAATGAAATTGTTAAACCGCACTATGAAGAGTTAACGGTTTTATATCGCGACGAAAATTATATCGCAATAGACAAACCGTCTGGTTTACTGGTGCATCGCTCATTTTTAGATAAACACGAAACACAATTTGCCATGCAAATGCTACGTGATCAAATTGGTCAACATGTGTTTCCGGTGCACCGTTTAGATAGACCCACCTCAGGTGTTTTATTGTTTGCATTGAGCTCAGAAGCGGCTCGAGACATGAATCAATTGTTTATTGATGGGCAAATAGAAAAGCGTTACTTAGCCTTGGTTAGGGGCTTTTTAAATGAGTCAATCTTCCTTGATAAGCCTTTAAAAGAAGAACTCGATAAAATAGCCGATAAGTTTGCTGATCAAAATAAGGCTGCACAAGAGGCGCAAACTCACTTTAACTGCTTGCACCAAGCTGCTTTGCCGATCCCAATTGGTAAATACCCCACTGTGCGTTATTCGCTAGTGGAGTGTTTTCCTAAAACGGGGCGAAAGCACCAAATTAGACGGCATTTAAAACATTTATCGCTACCGATCATTGGTGATGTAAACCACGGTGATAACCAACATAACCAATTTTTTAGAGAGCACTTTCAGCTGCGTCGTCTGATGTTATTTGCGTCTGAGCTAAAGTTTGTGCACCCTTATAATAAACAAGTAATAACGATTAGAGCCCCCCTTGGAGAGGCGATGTTAACGATTTGCCAGCAACTAGGCTGGCCAACAGAAGAAAAGGATTATTATGGCAACCATTAGTATTTTTGTCGGCAGTGTTTACGGCGGTGCTGAGCGTTTAAGTGAGCAAGTAATTGAGGTGATTGAAAAGTCACCGCACCAAGCACAGCTTATTGAAAATGGCACAGTAGAAGACATGCTGGCTGCATCACATATATTGGTGATTACCTCGACCACAGGCCAAGGTGATATTCCTGATAATTTAGTGACATTGTACAGCCAGTTAAATGATCAATTTCCCATGTTAACAGGCAAGCAGTATGGCATTATCGCTATGGGTGACCGCAGCTATGGTGATACATTCTGTGGCGCAGGGCGTAGTTTTGATGAACTATTTCGTGATTTACAGGCAAAGCCTGTTGGTCATCGCCTTGAAATTGATGCCTGTGAAGACTTTGAACCGTGGCCGGTAACTGAGCCATGGTTAAATGAATGGCTAACAAAAATTAGCTAATAGCTTATAGCCTATTCACACGTGCCGATTGGGGAAAGCAATTGGCACGGTCTGCGACTTTAAGTGCGCTCTTACTGTGCGATACATCATTCACCGCGAGACACCCCCTGTAGTCGGTTTAACGGTGATTTTTATGATTTAAAGATTTAAATATCGGAATAATCACACTTTGCAATTAATGCCTGCCTAAATCGCGTTTAATTCTAACTGAAACTCGCATCTTTAGGTGGTTTGGGTATACTAACGGCTTCATTTTATGAGGCTGTTATGATTTCAAAAAACCAACTGAAACTTATTCGAGCATTA
Source organism: Pseudoalteromonas sp. MBR-15 (assembly GCF_053628915.1). NCBI lineage: Bacteria > Pseudomonadati > Pseudomonadota > Gammaproteobacteria > Alteromonadales > Pseudoalteromonadaceae > Pseudoalteromonas > Pseudoalteromonas sp. MBR-15. Next base: position 16,244 of record NZ_JBRJHH010000004.1, on the reverse strand, counting down.
GGTCAGAAGAAATACCGCAAGCAATACAACCAGTATTTAGTTCAAGGTGAAAAAAATGTCCTTGAGTTATTAAACAGTGGTTTGAGTATCGCAAATATATTCGCAACACCCGCGTTTATTGCCGCGCATCGCTCAGCACTTGCAGCCCATCAAATTATCGAAGCCGATGAAGACAGTCTAACGAAAGCCAGCACCTTGGTGACCAATAACGCAGCCATTGCTGTTGTTGATATGCCAAAGCAGCAAGCATTACCCACTTCGGGCCTTGTTTTAGCGCTAGACGGCGTATCAGACCCCGGTAACTTAGGCACAATTATTCGCGTGGCGGACTGGTATGGAATTAACCATATAGTGACAAGCCAAGACAGTGCCGATGCATATAATCCAAAAACCATTAGTGCAACCATGGGGTCATTTGCCCGTGTGACAGTGTCGCAAACTGATTTAATGTGCTATTTACCGAGCTTAAACCTGCCCGTTTATGGGGCTTTTTTAGCGGGTGATAATATTCATCAAGCAAAGCTTAAACAAGATGCTGTTCTTTTAATGGGCAGTGAATCGCACGGTATTCGTCCAGATTGTGAAAAGCTGGTCACTGATAAAATAACCATACCAGCTTATGGTCAGGCTGAATCGCTGAACGTAGCCATGGCAACAGGCATTATTTTAGATAATTTTAAACGTCACGCTTAACCTTTTGTTATAAAATGAGTTAAATTGCAGAATAATAATAAAAATCGGTAAAACAACTAGATGCGCTTAAGCACCATAAAGTTAGCGGGTTTCAAATCGTTTGTTGAACCCACTAAAATCCCATTTCCTGATCAAATGACTTGTGTTGTCGGGCCTAACGGCTGTGGCAAATCAAATGTTATTGATGCGGTGCGCTGGGTGCTTGGTGAAAGTTCAGCGAAGAACTTACGTGGCGATGCCATGACCGATGTTATTTTTAATGGCTCAACCAATCGTAAGCCGATTTCACAGGCCTCTGTTGAGCTAATTTTTGATAATACCAGTGGTCATTTACCGAATACATTTGCAGACAGGAACCAAGTTGCTATTAAGCGTTTGGTAACGCGTGATGGGCAATCTATTTATTTTCTTAATGGCAGCAAATGTCGTAAGCGCGACATTACTGATATTTTCTTGGGAACAGGGCTTGGGCCGCGAAGCTATGCCATTATAGAACAAGGCATGATATCGCGACTAATCGAGAGTAAGCCTGCCGATTTGCGTGTGTTTTTAGAAGAAGCCGCCGGGGTGTCTAAATACAAAGAGCGCCGACGCGAAACACAAACCCGTATTAAAAGTACTCGCGAAAACCTTGAGCGCTTACTGGATGTTCGTAAAGAGTTACAAACGCAACTCGATAAACTTGCTGTACAGTCAGTCGACGCGAAAAAATACCGTGAGTTAAAAGCCACAGAGCGGACTCTAAAAGGGCAAATTGCGGTTTTAAAGTGGCAAAAGCTGCATCAACAGCAAGTTGATAAGGCTGCTGAAATAGATAAGCTTAAAGAACAAATACAGTTTTTTAAAGAAGCCCACTCTGGTCATGATGATGTTTTAGCGAGCCTTGAGAATCAAGTACAGCTTGAGCAGCAAAAATTACAAGACGCACAACACGCGCAGCACCAAACTCACACTGAGTTAACGCGTAAAGAGCAGCAACAAATCAGCTTAAAGCAACAGCAGCAAAATATTAGTCAAAACTTGATTAAGCAGCAGCAACTGCAATTGCAAAACAAAGAGTTGCAGGCTGAGCAACACGCTGCGGCTTCTTTATTGCAAGAGCAGTTACAAGAAGCGATAGAGCAAAGTTTATTATGTGCAGAGCACGTGGCCGAAGTTGAACTTCACGCATCAGAACAACATCAGCACAGACATACTGCTTCACAGGAATACCAGCGTGCATTAGAGCAAAGTCAAACGCTCAGTAGTGAGGTGACAGTAGCCAAAAATCAGCTGGCGCATTTTTCGCAATCCATCGACCAACTAGAGACACAGCTTAAACAGCTTACGGACGAAATCAATGAGCTTGAAGCGACTCCTGTTGCGACGCAGATTACTGAGCAGCAAACTCATATCCAAGCGCTCACCAAGGAACTTGCTCAACAGCAAACGGCTCTGAATCGGCTGACACAAAATCTAGCGCAAACAGAGACTGAGCAAGCACAGTTAGCGCAAGCACTACAACGGGTGCAACAACACAGCAATGAAAATAAAGCCAGTATTGCGGCACTGAGTTCAGTCCTGAGTGAGCATGCTGACAGTGACCGCACTTCTTTATTATCGCAATTAAAAGTAACGCCAGGTTTTGAGCCTCTCGTTGAGCAAGCTTTACTGGGTCTTGAGCATTTACAGGTCAGCAAAAATGCGCAGCCTAATAGTGTTTGGTCACAGACCCTTGCTGTGCCTGATCATTCATTAGCACAATACATTGAACAGGGGATTTACCCTGAATTGCTGACACGATTTGCATTTCAAGCAACGTTTGATGAAGCGATTCTAGCGGATCCATATTGGCTCGCCGTGATTGATGAAAAGGGCTGTATTTATGGTCGTAATTTTCAAGCTGATGCAAAAAAAGACACGGACAACTCACTGCTGTTAAAACATGCCCAGTTGAGTGATGCAGAGGAACTTGATGAAGAGCTCAATGAGCAAATCGCAGACAAGCAACAGCAGCTCGACAGTCACCTTACCAAAAAGAACACGCTCATCGCTGAAAAAGAGCAACACAGAGAGCGCATTCATCACGTTGCGCAGCAAATTGCCTCAGCAAGTACTCGCAGAGACATGCTCCTTGAGCAGCAAACGCAGTGGCAAAATCAACTGGCTAAATTACAGCTGCGCAAAACGTCGCTTAAAGAGCAAATGCAAGGTGTCGTTCAGCAACAAGAAAACCAACAATTGCGCCTAGAAGATTTGCTAGAACACCACGCAACGCTTGAAAGTAACCTTGAACAGGCTAAGCAAGTGCAAATGGATGCTGACAATCAGTATCGCCAAGTTGCGTCTCAATTAGAGCATTACAAGACACTTGCCCATCAAGCGAATTTAGCGGAACAAAAAGCCCGTAGTGAGTTTCAACTCAGTGAAACAAAATTACAACATGCTGATGCAGCACATACAGCCGCAAGTGACGCTGTTTTAGAATTAACAGCGCAGTTAGAAGAGTTAGTGATCCCGCTTGAAGAGACGGCAGAGCATATTGTGTTATTGCTTGAAAAACATCAACAAAGTGACGTTGAGCTAAAAAACTTGCAAGCGTCACTGACTCACGCTAAAAAGGAACTAGCGGATAAGCAGGCATCGCTTAAATCATCGCAATCAGAGCTAGTTACGTTGCAAGAACAACTGCAATCACTGGCGTTAGATGAACAAAGTTTGCTTGTAAAAGCGCAAGCGGCGCTGGAGCCACTTGAAGAGTTGGATCAACACTTAAAAACAGTGCTTGAATCACTGCCAGACAATGCCAACTTAAATAGTATGCAAAGCATGCTATCTAAAACGACGCAGGGCTTACATGAACTAGGGGCGGTTAACTTAGCCGCGATCGATGAGTTTGAGCAGGCTAAGCAGCGAAGTGACTATTTAGATCAGCAACTTGATGATTTAACTCAAGCACTTAATACGCTTGAGGGCGCGATTCAAAAAATTGACCGCGAAACGAAAAATCGATTTAAGGCGACGTTTGAACAAGTAAATAGTGATTTTGGTGAGTTATTTCCAAAAGTATTTGGCGGCGGAAGCGCTTACTTAGAATTAACCAGTGATGACTTGCTTGAAAGTGGTGTTAGTATAATGGCACGGCCTCCTGGCAAGAAAAATTCGACAATTCACCTGCTTAGTGGTGGAGAAAAAGCGCTGACCGCATTATCATTGGTGTTTTCAATATTCAGGCTCAATCCAGCTCCATTCTGTATGCTAGATGAAGTGGATGCGCCATTGGATGATGCAAATGTGGGTCGTTTTTGCCGTTTGGTAGAAGAGATGTCACAATCAGTGCAATTTATTTATATCAGTCATAATAAGATTGCTATGGAAATGGCAGGCAGATTGACGGGTGTAACTATGGCTGAACCAGGCGTTTCACGTATGGTTGCCGTAGATATCGAACAAGCTGTGCAAATGGCACATGCATAAATTTAGTTAGGCATATCAAATAATAAAGGTGAGGGGATGGCCGAAGAATTAAGATGGGCTTTAATCGTAATCAGTGTATTTGTCATTGGTGGTTTATTAATTCATGGTTTATGGTCTGTGCGCAAAAAGGATAATCCTGATGTTGAGCAGCAAGAACGGGTTGAGCCAAATGAAGCAAGTGCAGAAACGAGTGAATCTTCACAGCCTTATGCGCAAGAGCGTGATGAGCCTGAGTTTGGTGATTTAAGCTTTACTGCTGAAAACACCGAAGAGCCAGACGTTGAAGTCGAAGAAGCGGCTGACACTGAAGAGCAACCAGAATCGCCTGCACCGACAGACTTTATAATTGTGCACTTACAGATGCCAGAAGGCTTAGCAATGGAGGGCAGTCAATTACTGCCAGCTGTTAATATGCTAGGTTTCAAATACTCGGATGAAGGCTTCTTTAATCGCCATCTAGACCCTGCTGGAACAGGCCCTGTGTTATTCCGTTTAGTGAATATGTACAATCCTGGAACGTTTGATATTGATAATATGGAACAGTTCAGCACAGCGGGTGTCAGTTTGTTTATGACATTACCATGCGATGGTGATGGCCTAAGTGCCTTTAATATGTTGCACAGCGCTGCTAAAAAGTTAGCGGATGAGTTTGGTGCGACTATTTTAGATAGCAACCGTGAAGAAATGACGGTTGATAGCGTACGTGAATATGTTGAAAAGGTAAGAAGCTTTTCAGCGTAATCCATATTCGCAAGTAAATGATTGTTAGGCCACTTGGCGTTAAGTCGTCTAAGTGGCTTTTTTATGTAGATTTTTGAGGTTTTCATGTCCAGCCCTATCTTTGAGCAAATTAGTCAACTACGTGCCCAGTTAGAAGAGCATAACCATAATTATTATGTGCTGGATGCACCCAGTATTCCCGATGCTGAATATGACCGCTTAATGCGAGAACTAAGTAGCTTAGAGCAAGCAAATCCTGAGTTTCAGAGCCCTGATTCACCCAGCCAAAAAGTGGGTGGAGCCGCACTTGATAAATTTGAACAAGTAACCCACCAAGTTCCTATGTTGTCGCTTGATAATGCTTTTTCACAAGAAGAGTTTGCGGCGTTTAATCGCCGAATCAAAGAGCGCGTGATGGATACCCGCGAACTCACATTTTGCTGCGAACCAAAGCTTGACGGTTTAGCTGTGTCGATTATTTATCGTAATGGTGTGCTGGTTCAAGCTGCAACACGTGGCGATGGTATGGTGGGTGAGAACATTACACAAAACGTGAAAACGATTCGTAATGTGCCATTAAAACTTCGCGGCAATGACTTTCCTGCTGAACTTGAAGTACGCGGCGAAGTATTTATGGACAGTGCAGGCTTTGCAAAACTGAACAGCGACGCTGAAAAGCGAGGCGAAAAGGTATTTGTTAACCCTCGTAATGCTGCAGCTGGGAGTTTACGTCAGCTCGATTCTAAGGTAACGGCAAAACGCCCATTAATGTTTTATGCATACAGCACAGGGCTGGTGGCTGATGGGCAATTGCCAGAAGATCATTACCAACAACTAGCAAAATTGACTGATTGGGGATTACCACTTTGCCCTGAAACTAAGTTAGTTGAAGGTCAACAGGCGGCGCTTGATTATTACCAAGACATCTTAGCGCGCCGAAGTGAGCTTGCCTATGAAATTGACGGTGTGGTTATTAAGGTCAACGACAAAAAGCTCCAAGAGCGCTTGGGCTTTGTTGCCCGCGCCCCCCGTTGGGCTATTGCGTTTAAGTTTCCAGCTCAAGAAGAAATTACACAACTTTTAGATGTTGAATTCCAAGTAGGCCGAACGGGTGCAATTACACCGGTAGCACGTTTGGAGCCCGTATTTGTTGGCGGAGTGACTGTATCGAATGCCACTTTGCATAATGGGGATGAAATAGCCCGTTTAGGCGTTAAAATTGGCGATACGGTGATTATTCGCCGCGCAGGCGATGTAATCCCTCAAATTACCCAAGTGGTACTGGAACGTCGTCCTGAGAGTGCAAGAGAGATTGTATTCCCAACCACTTGTCCAATTTGTGACTCGCATGTAGAGCGTATCGAGGGTGAAGCAGTTGCACGATGCACCGGTGGGTTGGTGTGCCAAGCACAACGTAAACAAGCAATTAAGCATTTTGCTTCACGTAAAGCGCTTGATATTGACGGGTTAGGAGACAAAATTGTTGACCAATTAGTCGATCGTGAGCTTATTAAAACGCCTGCTGATTTATTTATTTTAAAACAAGGTCACTTTGAGTCACTTGAACGAATGGGGCCAAAGTCTGCTAAAAATTTGGTGAATGCGCTGCAAGAGGCAAAGCAAACTACCTTAGCTAAATTTCTTTACTCTTTGGGTATTCGTGAAGTCGGTGAAGCAACAGCTCAAAACCTCGCTAATCACTTTTTAACCTTAGAGAAAATTACTCAAGCCAGTGTTGATGCACTAACAGAAGTGAGCGATGTGGGTGAAATTGTTGCTAAGCATGTGCGCGGGTTCTTTAGTGAAGAGCACAACATGGCTGTTGTTAATGCGTTAATAGAGCAGGGAATTCATTGGCCAGCTTTAAATGCACCAAGCGCTGAGAAGCAACCTTTAGCTGGGCTGACGTATGTTTTAACAGGCACCTTAAGTGAGCTTAATCGAAACGATGCGAAAGCGCGTCTGCAAGCTCTCGGCGCAAAAGTATCGGGGAGTGTGTCGGCTAAAACAAATGCCCTTATTGCAGGTGAAAAAGCAGGCTCTAAACTAACAAAAGCACAAGAGTTGGGTATTGAGGTGCTTACTGAAGCCGATTTAATTGCTTTATTAAGTGAACACAATGGATAGTTTGCAGCAAGCTGTCTCGTCAGTCGCTTTAACGATAGGTCAGTGGATTCAACCCCATTTGTATAATATTTCTTTATTGTTAGTGGTGTGTTTTATCTCATTATATGCCAACGATATTATTAAAGTGACTAAGCGCTTTGTTGCCAGACGTCACTTTATTATTCGCGTGTTATGCTTTGTTGCCGTGACAGGCTTTGGTATGGGGCTTTTGGTGGTGTTTGTGACGCCATTTTTAAGTAAGCTACTGATGTTATTAGGTATAAAGTGGTTAGGTTTAACGTTAACCGGTGCATTCTTGGTATTGGGTGTTATCGCAGATAAGAAGAATCAGCTATGATGCGTTACGGGCCAGAATATTGGGATAAACATGGCGCTTATCGAACCCCCATAGCGTTTCATTTAACCTTGTTAGTACTGCTTCGTAGTTATTTTATCTGGTTAATGGCCGCGTTAAGTCGGCGCCCTGATTTAGATATTATGTCGTTGTTTTTTAGCTCTAAATCAGAGTTTTTTATGGCGATAGGCATTGCAGCAATTGCGCTGTTACCCGCGGTTGTTTTTTGTTTTAGAAGGCCACAAGAAAACCCTGAAACCGCTAAGTGGTGGGCAACTGTGTGGCGTTTTATGCGGTGGCCTTTGATTGTGTGTGCTGTGATAGATTTAGGCTGGCTGACCTACCAAGCCGCGCACAGTTATTATCAATTCTCATTTTTTTTGGCGTGCCAAATGGTATTGGTGCTTTGGGTGCTACTTTATCTGGTAAAAAGTCGCTATTTATCCGTGTTTTTCAATGATTGGCCCGATCCAATCGTAAAAAAAGGAAACTAACCATGCTGGCTATTAATCAATTACTAGCAAAAATTTCAGCATTGATTGCAGTGGTATTGATTGCCCTGTGGTTTTTTACTCCACTTTGGCACAGTGTCGCGTTTTCTTTTTTTGTTCTTTTGTGGGCTTTTATTACAGTATCAAGTCTGTACCGTGTGACACCTTTATTCGTGTCACGCAATCCAATTGAAGATTCATTAAAGCGCGATGTTAACCAGTTAGCATTGATTAGCCTTTCCGGTTTGTTTGATTTTAAACGCAAAGCGGAATTTGTATTAATAGGGCAGATTAAAAAGATAAAAATTGGCGATGGCATTATTCATGTTACCGATATCAATGAACAGACATTGACCGCAGTTTTAAGCGTTGCAGAGTCGAAAATTGACGCTTATTTACATACCTTACTGTCTGAACGAGAACGCGAAAATATAAAAATAATTAAGCAGTCTAGTACCGACTAGCCATAATACAGAATCATTTTGATGGATTTAACCTGTTGCTATCTGCGTTAAAAATTGCTCATGAACGACAGTTTCGTTGTGGGCGTTAGAGCAAGGCAGGAGCAATGGCCGATAGCAACTAAATATCATCGTTTTTGCCTTGCGACCACACGGTTTTTTTTGCATCAAAATAGATCATTTAAGTAAGTAAATTGGTATAAGGTTTAATTTGCTTAACTATTTTTTAAGCAGTATTTTGAACGTGGGTTTATCAATCCTAGGAGAACAAATGTTAACTTGGCAAGATATTTTAGAGTTTGCCCACAACGGCAATCCAACACCTCCCCGTAGAGTTGAAAAAACGCCATTAGAGTGGCAGCGTGAACTTGCGCAAGATACTTTCTATGTAACACGCCAAAAAGGCACAGAGCGTCCGCACAGCTCTGATTCATGCACACTCTTTGAGCCTGGGAAATATGCGTGTGTATGTTGCGATAATTTATTGTTTGATGCCGATGAAAAGTTTGACAGTGGCACTGGTTGGCCTTCATTTACCCAACCAAGCAGCGTCGAAAGCATTGCGTACATAGCCGATACAAGTCACGGTATGCAACGTATTGAGGCTATTTGTAATGTCTGCGATGCCCATTTAGGTCATGTTTTTCCTGATGGTCCGCCGCCAAGTGGTTTGCGCTACTGCATGAATGCGGTTGCAATGAAAAAATGCGATTAGGTAAACTAATCTAAATATTGCGCAATAATAAAAATAAGGTGCTCTCGGTAAATTGGCTTACTGATAGTGTAGTCTGTCAAGATACTTGATTGTGCCTTATCATCCTTTAAAGCCGAGGCTGTTACAGCAATAATCGGGATATGTTTAAAACGATCATCACTGCGAATTAACTGACTGGCTTCAAGCCCTCCCATTACTGGCATCTTCAAATCCATTATGATTAGGTCAGGCTGATGTTGCTCTATTTTTTTCAGTGCATCTTCACCATTAATTGCCGTATCGATAGTAAAACTCCAGCGCGATAAGAACGATTCTAAATAATCACGGTTATAGGGAATGTCGTCTACGATTAAAATGCGCGCAGGATTAAAGTGATAACTAGTGATTGCAGGGTAATTACGGTGCTCAATTTCTGTTATTGATTCAGCTAACTCGACGTTGGGAATTGAAACAATAAACTCACTGCCTTTGCCTTTTTCACTGATAACCGATAACTCGCCGCCCATCAATTTTATAAAGCGTAATGAAATAGCAAGGCCTAACCCTGTACCACCAAACTCAGAACTGCGTTGTCCTTGAACTTGTTCAAAGTCATTAAAGATTAAATCTTGTTGATCTTTTGGAATGCCTTTACCGGTATCTTTCACATGAATTTTTATATCAAGGTGGCTGTCGTCATCATGTGGTTTAAAGTCAAAGTATACGCTTACACTGCCTTGTGACGTAAACTTAATAGCATTACTTATTAAGTTGGTAAGTACTTGACGAAGCTTGTTACTGTCGAGCAATACAGGGGGAGTGAGTTCAGGGTGTGCGGTTACTTTAAAATTGAGATCTTTTTGTGCGCTGAGCTGTAAAAACATCATATTTAATTCATGGCACATGGTGGGAATTTCAACCCGCTCAATATCGAGCTGCATTTTACCTGCATCGACTTTTGATAAATCAAGAATATCGTTTAGTACGTTTAATAACGAATTGCCTGAGATGGAAATCGCTTCAAGGTAGCGGCGTTTGTTTTTGTCGGTTTCGCTGTCTTGCAATAATTGGCTGAAGCCTAACACGGCATTTAAAGGTGTTCTTAACTCGTGAGACATATTGGCTAAAAAGCGACTTTTTGCTTGGTTTGATTGTTCTGCTTGTTCTTTTGCATCCAAGTATTCTTGAGTGCGCTTAGCCACGGTTTCTTCGAGTTGGCTGTGCTGTTCATGCATGCTGTTAATTTGTTGTCTAACCGCGGCTCGCATCATTTTAAAGCCACTGGCAAGTGTGCCTATTTCATCTTGGCTTTTAATATTAATAGGGCAATTTAAATCGCCTGTGGTCACTGCATGGGAGAACTCAACAAGTTGATCAATGGGTTGCAAAATTATGCGCCTAATAATGATATAAGCAATAATGAGTGCAGTTAGCAGATAGATTGCAAATAAAGAGACGGCGTTACTGATAATAGATTTGGTTTTTTGGGATAAATCGATGTCAGAAAACGTGACAATAACGTAACCAATATTTTCACCGTAATGATTTTTTACTGGCACTGTTACAGCGTACTGGTGATCAAGCGCGATAATATTATTTCGTCTCGGATTGAGTTGCTGCAATATCGTTTGATTCGTCTCTAAGGTATCGACTTTGCTGTTATCGGGGTGAGCTGCAATAAAATTATTTTGATCAATAAAATAAATAGTTTTGAGGTCATCAAAGGTATTATGTTTGAGAATATTTTTTAATGTTATCCCCTGAATTTTTAAGACCCAACTGCCAGCGGTGTTATCTGATGTTAATGAGTTTATTTCAGACAGCATCGGCGAAACAATCGCGTCTGCTTTTTCACTCATATTAAGCAAGGTTTGCTCTTTTAATTCCAAGACATGTATAGCCGTGCTCACGCCTAAAATTAGCGTGATAGTAAAGCCGATGATTATCAGAATTTTATGCGCAATACTGATTCTCATTGGCTGCTCTTAGTTTGTGTTTTTAAAGCGTGCATGTTTGCATTAATTTTTGCATCAGTACTTTTAATTAATTGTTTAATGTCGGCACCATAAAATATTTGGCTAAATGTTTGCGAAATAATTTCACCAATGACTGGAAATTCAACCATACCTGCTTGCAGTCGATCAGGCGTGGCATGCTCAAATACCCATAGCATTGCGTTGTTAAAGCCGGGTTTATTGACTAAAGTAAATAGCTTTTCGTGCCATACCTTTTGTCTTGGTGGCGACCCCCCGGTGCTGAGTAAAGCGGCCGTTTGCTCACTCGTTGCCCATTGAATAAATAACCAGGCTGCAATTTTTTTATTAGAGTGACTATTAATCGCAAATGCCCATGCCCATGGTGATGTTTCTCTGGCAACAGGTCCTTTTGGAAGGGGAGCGGCTTCCCATTTATTCCAAATATCGGATTCTTCAGCCGTATCTATTTCATTGTAAAAGTGAGACGCAAGGATTGCTGAAGCCAGTTTGCCGTGCTTAAACAATTGACGTATTTCATAAAAATGCAGTAAGCGGCTATTTTCCGGATTACCGTAACCTGTAACTAAGTTTCGATACATTTTAAGGCTTTGTGCCGTCTGTGGACTATCAAATGTTGATACACCTTGTTCATTGAGCACTTCTGCGCCATAGGCACGCATTACGGGTAACACCGTCCATGTATTAAGCCCCGCACCGGGTAGTGTGCGTGAAGCAAACGCGTGCATGCCGGCGAGTTTAGAGTCGGCATCAATCGCGCGCTGTAATTTTATTTTAGTTGCGTGTAACTGCTCGTAAGTATCTGGCACTTCAAGATTAAAGCGCTCAAATAAATCTTTGCGATAAAAATAAATAGGGGCTGAAAAATCAAAAGGTAAAGAATAAAGTTTGTTATCTATTTTGCAAAGAGTGAGGCTTCTTTCGCTAATATCTTCAAGTTGATACCACGTTTTATCAGTTATGAGTGGGTTATCTAGATAAGGTTGTAGGGGCTCTATCCAGCCTTGATTTTGTGCTTCACCTAAAAATGTAATGCCCATAGGCAATACATCGTATAGGCCTAAACCTTCGCTTAAATCTTGATGACGACGAGAGCGCATTTGAGATTGTTCCAGCGCATGAAAACCAACAGAAATCCCGGTAAGTTGCTCAAACAGGGGGATATAAGGTTTAAGGGCCAAAAATGCGGGCTGCTCGTCAGCCAGTATATTTATATGACTGCCTGCTTCACTTTGCCAATTTATATTAGCTTGCTGCCAATACTGCAAAGTAGCAGAAGCAATACTGACTGGACTGAAGAGTGCTATTGCAGCTAAAAGAAGCTTAATAGATTTCAAAAAAGGGCGCTCCATAATGAGAACATTTACTCAGATAGCTGAAGATTCATTTTTGCAGCTTGCGCTTTTATTTTTTCGAAGCGAGTGGCTTGCTCATCGTGTAATGTGTATTCATTAAGTAAAGCGTAGCATTTTTTTGCTAGCAATAAGTTAAATGATTGCCCTTGCGCATTAGAGTCGAATAAACATTGTAAAAGATTCAATGCAATACTGGCGTTTTTAGGCATAATTCTAAAGGCCTGTGTAAACGCTTCGAGCGCAATATTTAGCTGGCCTTTATTAAATTGCGTAACAGCATGGTTATTGAGTTCTTTCGGCCCCATTTTGATATCACGACGTTCAGTTTGCTGTTGTTGAATGTAGCGAAGAAACACAGGATCACTTACCGAAGGATGGCGCTCACAATGGCTTATAATTTGATTAAAGAGTGTTTGCGCTTTGTTGTGAAAACCGAGCTCGTGGAATGCCTTTGCTTTATCAAGCGCACCATCAACAGAACGAATTTGACTGTCACTCTCATCAAGCTGCTCGATTAGGGCCTTTGCTTTTTTATGCTCGTCTTTCAAATAATGTAAACGTGCGTTGAGTACATCAATTTGGGTTTGATTATTACTATTTGGAAACTGTTGTTTTAAATCATTTAAATATTGATTTGTTTGTCTCGCAATACGATTAACTTGGTCCGTTTGATCTGTTGTCAGAGCAAAATCGATACCTGCCCGTGCTGCATTTAAGTATATATCAGGGTGATCGTGTATGGAGTGCTTTGCATAACTGGCGATATCTTTTTGCGTTAAGTAGCTTTTCTCGTAGTCATGATTTAACAGTGATACATGGCTGAGTGTTTTTTGTCGCTCAATGTTTCTTGGTGCTATATCAACAGCTTGACTAAAAAATAGTTGAGCGTCATCAAACTTATTAAGTTTAATGTCTAAACGACCTAACAAATCAAGAGCCACAAGGCGAGTTTCACTGCGCTGTAGCATGGTTTTTAACATGCGTTGAGCAAGAATATGCTCATTATTGGCAATAAGCGCTTCTACTAACCCGACTTTAGCCCACGTAAACTTTTGTATATCGAGTACGGATTTAAAAAAAGTTTTTGCATCTTCATTTCGATTTAAACGAAGTAGGGCATCACCTTTTAATCGTAATAAAATGGCACTGTAGGTATTGCTTTTATTTTGTAGTAATTCATCGATTTTCTTTATTGCTTTCGAGTCATTTTCATCATCAATTAGCTGATAAACACTGTAAAGGTGGTGCTTACGAAGTAGTACTTTCTCAATACGGCTTTTTAATTCATAAATGGTAAATGGCTTTACTAAAAAATCGTCAGGCTGGAGCTCTAACACACTGTGAACTAGAGAACCGCTTGTTTCGGCTGAAATGAAAATAAACCCTGTGGAGTTTTTAATTAAGCGTTTAACTTTAAGTTCTTCGTAAAGTTGGTAGCCATCTTGGTGCTTACTTAAATTGAATGAGCAAACAATGAGATCAAATTGTTCGTCCTGACATTGTTCTTTGGCTGAAATGGCATGGTCAGCAAAGCGCAGTTGTCGAAAACCTAATCCTTCGAGGGATTGTTTCATGTAGCTTTGAGCGAGTGGTTGCTCTTCAACTATTAAAATTTTGGCTTTCGAAAAAATCTTTGCAGGCATTGGACTTGCGATCGAGTGATATTAACAGTGACTATAATAAACAGTCTAGCTGCTGACAAGGCAAATTACAGGTTTTCAGTTAATTTAAAAACCTGACTCATGCTATAGCATGACTTATGTCGTATTTTTTATTTCCTTTTTATCTCAAAGAATTAGCTTAGCAATCAGCTACAAACGTGATGATATTTATATTAGTGAATATCAAAAATGGCACAACGACTAGACGTGTTTTGCAGGTGCTGGGTCGTACTGGACTTGCAGCATCGAGCCTTGTCTTTGTAGAGAGTAACGATGCTTTTAGAAAGTTTAGAATATAAAGTATGGAAAAGAGTGTTTTATTTGTGGTGGGTTGCACTGGACTTGAACCATCGAGTCGAGTCTTTGTAAAGAGTGGCGATGCTTTTAGAAAGTTTAGAATATAAAGTATGGAGTATGGAAAAGAGTGTTTTATATGTGGTGGGTCGTACTGGACTTGAACCAGTGACCCTCGCCTTGTAAGGGCGATGCTCTCCCAACTGAGCTAACGACCCACATATAATTGCCGAAAGGCTAATTTGTAAAGATTAAATGGTGGGTCGTACTGGACTTGAACCAGTGACCCTCGCCTTGTAAGGGCGATGCTCTCCCAACTGAGCTAACGACCCAAATAATCTTTTTCTTCGCGATACCATTTTTAAAATGGTGGGTCGTACTGGACTTGAACCAGTGACCCTCGCCTTGTAAGGGCGATGCTCTCCCAACTGAGCTAACGACCCGCGAAGAATAATCTAAATGAGAACACCATTAAACTTGGATTAATGGTGGGTCGTACTGGACTTGAACCAGTGACCCTCGCCTTGTAAGGGCGATGCTCTCCCAACTGAGCTAACGACCCATTTAGATTGTGTAATATGAAGTACCATTAAAAGATAATGGTGGGTCGTACTGGACTTGAACCAGTGACCCTCGCCTTGTAAGGGCGATGCTCTCCCAACTGAGCTAACGACCCATATTACATGCAATAAATTCTTAATGTTGAGTTTACACCATTTAAATGGTGGGTCGTACTGGACTTGAACCAGTGACCCTCGCCTTGTAAGGGCGATGCTCTCCCAACTGAGCTAACGACCCATTAAGAACTTTAGATATGAACACCATTTAATAATGGTGGGTCGTACTGGACTTGAACCAGTGACCCTCGCCTTGTAAGGGCGATGCTCTCCCAACTGAGCTAACGACCCATATCTAAAAAACAACTCATTGCTGCGTTGTTGTGGGGCGCTATTATAGATAGAGTTGTAAATGTGTCAACACTTGAATGAGTAAAAATGTGCTAGATGCAGCTTTTATAAACAACGACATGGCTTTTTTACATTTTTTGATGAACAATTATGCAATTCAGTGCTTTTCCTTCTATACGCAAGCTGACTTTTAGGCTGTTTGGGGTCAATTACTTTAGTGGGGATGAGCTGTGTTAGTTTTGTTTATATGTAAATGCATTTGTCGGTTGTATAAATAAGTACAACGCAGTGCTCTTTTTAACGTTAATTAAAAGGGCGTGGGGGAGGGGTAGAATGATCAATTTAGTTATAAAATTAAGATATCGCCGTTTTCCATATAAATGTATACCTTTTAGTAAGCGAAACCTCCTTTCATTGAGGCACAATAAAATCTAAACAGCACGCTAATATGTAAAATTCAGCTATTTATTAGTGGATTGTATAAAATAGCTCCTCCCTGGGGTGTTATTTAGTCAGCTTGTTGAAATTTAAATCATTTAAATAAAGTTAGATAAAAAACTGTTGACTTTATTTGGGGGGCTGCATAGAATGCGCCCCGCACTCAGCGATACACGTCAGCATTAGTTGGTAGTGTGTATGCAAAGTCGGGGCTATAGCTCAGCTGGGAGAGCGCTTCGCTGGCAGCGAAGAGGTCTGCGGTTCGATCCCGCATAGCTCCACCAATTTGCATAGTGTTTGTCCTAGGGTAGCAGTTTTCTGCGTCCCCATCGTCTAGAGGCCTAGGACACCGCCCTTTCACGGCGGTAACAGGGGTTCGAATCCCCTTGGGGACGCCACTTATTTATGTAAGTGAGCTAATACCAAGGCGCTAAACATGTCAATCTCGAGTATTTACATGTTAATTTAGCAACCTTACTCTGATATGAGTCAAACTATCATTTAATGTCCTAGTGACACATTTTTGTGTCCCCATCGTCTAGAGGCCTAGGACACCGCCCTTTCACGGCGGTAACAGGGGTTCGAATCCCCTTGGGGACGCCACTTACTTTAACCGTG